>JAJZAQ010000003.1 GCA_021799355.1 Pseudomonadota bacterium | reverse complement strand
GGCGAGATCAGGGTGGTGGAGTCATCCGTAGTAGGCATTTAGGGGGGGGCCTCAGGTTGTGGCCAAGAGCTCAACATAACGGGTGCCGTCGGCCGCCTCGATCGCGGGAACCAGCCCGCGGGTTTCAATCATGCCCAGGGCAATTCCTGTGACTCCAGCCATTTCAGACTCCTCGAAAAATCAGAACGATCCGCCCATCACACGGTGGGCGCGGTGGGCAGGATGCCCTCGACTTCGCTGTGCACGCGGGCGATGATGTGCGCGGCCACCAGGCCGTCGCCCACGCGCTCGCAGGCGTCGGCGCCGGCACGCACCGCGGCGTTGACCGCGCCGGTCTCACCGCGCACCAGCACGGTGACGTAACCGCCGCCGACGAACTGCCGGCCGATCAGCCGCACTTCGGAGGCCTTGGTCATCGCGTCGGCCGCTTCGATCGCGGGAACCAGCCCGCGGGTTTCAATCATGCCCAGGGCAATGCCGTTGACGTTTGCCATGTCATCATCCTCTCAATGGTGGGGGTTGGGGAACGCGCTGGCCGCCTGCGCTCAGGCCGTCGGCGCCTTGGGCAGGATGCCCTCGACCTCGCTGTGCACGCGGGCAATGATGTGCGCGGCCACCAGGCCGTCGCCCACGCGCTCGCAGGCGTCGGCGCCGGCACGCACCGCGGCGTTGACCGCGCCGGTCTCGCCGCGCACCATCACCGTGACATAGCCGCCGCCGACGAACTGGCGCGAAATCAGCCGCACTTCGGCCGCCTTGGTCATCGCGTCGGCCGCCTCGATCGCGGGAACCAGCCCGCGGGTTTCAATCATGCCCAGGGCAATGCCCATCGTCTCTGCCATTTGCTTACTCCTTGTCGAAAAAAAGAATGTCCACTCACTCACTGCACCCTGACGCGCGCTGCGCGCACGCCGTTTTGCTCTTTGCTCTCCGCGTCGTTCACTCCTCCTCCCATTGGTCGATGATGCCGCAGATGGTCAGATCGGTCTGGACCGTCGGGTCGGGCATCGCCAGCCGTGCGGCGCTGCCCACGGTGGTGAACACCCACTTGCCCGCGGGCACGCCCACGGGGTCGGTGGCCACAGAAATCTCGCCCTTCTGCCCGCGCAGCACGCGCAGCGAAGCCGCGCCCAGTCCCGGCACCCGCCGGGTGCAGACCAGTTCGTCGACGACGCGCCAGATGTCCATCACGCCCCTTCCGGATTCCAGTGGTCGATGATGCCGACGATGGTCAGATCCGACGGGTAGTCCTTGGAGCCCGCGGCCTCGCGCGCCGCCGAGGAGCCGACGCAAATCACCCAGTCGCCGGGAATGCAGCCCACGGCATCGACGGCCACGCTGCGCGGCCCGCCGGGCTTGTCCTGCACCACCAGCAGCGGACGGTGGCCGAAGGCGTCGATGCGGTTGGTCGACACCAGGGTTTTTTCCACGCGCATGATTTTCATCGCCCTTGCGTCCTCAATGTGAAGCAGCCGGAGCCGCGTCGCTCACCACGCTGCAGCATTCGCCGCCGGTGCGGTCGCTGACGGCGACCACGCAGCTGAGCAACCCCTGCGCCGCCAGGTCGCGGTAGCGCTGCTCGATCGCCGCGCGCACCCGCTGGCCGCGCTGCACGGCGCGCTCGCGCGCGTCGGGGATGCGCGAGTCGTACTCGAAGTGCACCAGCACCGGCACCGGCAGGCCGTGCGCGACGTTGAGGTTGCGGAAAATCTGGATGCCCACGTCCATGTCGTGCGCCCCTTCCTCGATGGTGTCGAGGTGGGCAAAATAAAACAGGTTGCGCAACTGCAGCACCCGCACCGCCTCGCCGGCGACGATGCACTCCTCGTCGTGGCCGATCACGGCGTAGCGCCCGGTGTGGTGCTTGATGACATATTCGATCTGCGACAGGTTGGCCTCGGCCAGCGCCAGCACCAGGCGACGCATGCCGTCGTGCATGCGGCCCTGCCCCTGCCCCCAGCCGCCCATGGCCTCGACGTCGGCCACCATTTCGGCCAGGCGCTCGCGCGCGGCCTGCGCCGGCAGCCCCAGGGTGTCGCGGTAAATCGCCGCGGTTTCGATGTAGCGGTGCGGGCTGATGTCGCCAAAGGCGTCGGGCAGGTGGATGCGCAGCGCGTCCAGATCGGTGTCCATGCCCAGCAGCAGGATGTCGGGCGCGGCGCCGCGGCCGAAGGTGCGGTCGATCGCCTCGCGCAGCTGCTCCAGCCGCTGCAGCGCCGATTCCGTGGCCTGGCGGTCGTTGCTGCCGTGTGCGGCGCAGCCCTGGGCGTAAGGTGTCGAGCTGCTGAAGTGGTAGATGGCGATCTTCAGGTAATTCAGCCGCTCGCCGTCGGCCATCGCCCCCGACAGACGCTCGACCTCGCGCTGCGCCCAGTCGGCCACGTCGCCCTCGACGTCGAACAGCGCGCCGGCGTAAGCCTTCACCCGCACGTTCGGCCCGGGCACCATGCGCAGCACGTAGGGCTTGACGCCTTGCAGCCGGCCATCGGCGCAAGGGCTGATGTCCACGGTGTGGTAGCCGCAGCCGCGCAGAAAATTCTCGTCCAGCGGCAGCCGCTGCCGCCAGCCGGTCTGTTCCTGCGGCGCCGTCTGCACGCAAAGCTGCAGGCTGTTGAAAATGCAGTGCGAGTGCAGCGCGCGCAGATCCAGCCCACTGACCCAGGCATCGTCGAGCACGCGCTGCGGCAGCTCGAAGCCGAGCTGGTCGCGGGCGAGCTGCTGCGCACGCTCGGTGAACAGCTCGTCGTGCTGCAGCGCGGAAATGCGTTTGAGCACGGGAACGATGCGGGCGAAGCGGCTGCGGATGGTCTGCTCGTAGTCGAACAGCAGGCGGTTGAGCTCGCGGTCGACCAGCGCGTGCTCGCAGCGTTCGCCGCTGCCGATCATGCACGCCGGGTTGTCGGGCTGCAACGGCAGCACCGGCTCGGCGCTGGCGGCGGCCGCGGCGGGCTGGCTGGCCGCGGTGCGGCGCATGGCCTGCAGACGTTTGCGCGTGTCCATGGCTGCCGTTCCTTAGCCGCGTGCCCCGCCGGAGACGGTGACGGTGGCGCCGCGGCGGGTGTTGCCCGCCGAGCCGGTGATCGGCGCGTCAGGCACCTGCGGGCGCTCGATGTCGCGGAACGTCAGGGCGTTGACCCCGGCGCCGCGCGGCTGGCCGCGCAGCGAGGGATTGCGCACCAGACTGGACGAACCCTCGGTGCCGGTGACACGCGAATTGCCGTCCCAGGCGTCGCCGGAAATACGCCGGCCCTGCTGGCTGCCTTCGCCGCTCAGGCGGCGCGCCGCCGGCGGCAGCGCCGGCGCGTCGGCCGCGGGCTCGCGGCGCAGCGGCTGACCGTGGCGGAACTCGGGCGTGCCGGTGATCAGGCCGTCGGCCTTGTTGATCGGCCCGGTGATACGCGCACCGCCCAGGCCGCTGCCGGTGATGGTTTGCTGCAGCCGCTCACGCGCCTGCCGCGCCGGGCTCTGGATGCTGAAATCGCCGGGCGCGCTTGGACGCGCCGTCTGCGGCGCCTGCCGCGGCAGCGAGACGAACCGGTTGCTCACCGCGCATTGCGCCGGCATGTTGTCCGGCCCGAGGTAGGGCGTGCCCGACACCGGCTCGCACGCGCCGCGCTCGTCTCCCGTGACACGCGAGCCGCCGGCGCCCGGACGGTCGCCGGTGACCACGGTGGCCGGGATCACCGCGCTGTCGCGCACCCGCGCGGCCTGCGCCTCGATACTCGGCGCCGGGCAGTGCGCGGTGTACTCGCCCATGCCGGCGTAAGGCGTGCCGCTGACGGGAGCGCAGACCCCGGCTTCGGCGCCGGTCACGGGCGCCGTGCGTCCGGGCAGGCTGCCCGACACCGTCTGGCCGCGCAGTGTGGTATCGACCACGACTTTGTTCACCGGCTCGACCTGCGGCACGGCCTCAGGCGGGCAGACTGCGGCGAGCTGGCGGGTGCCGATGTAATCCGTACCGGTGACGGGTTTGCACCCGAACGACTCGTCACCGGATGATTTTGGGCTGGGGGCAACCTCCGAGCCGGTCACCATGCGGCCCCCGGCGGTCTGCATGCCCGCGACTTTTTTCGGCGCGGGGCTGGGGCACAGCGCGGCGAAATCGGCGGTGGTGTAGTACTGGCTGCCGGTGATGGCGCGGCAGGAACCGACTTCGTTGCCGGTGACCTTGGCGGAACGGTCCACCGCGGTGCCCGACACCGTCTGCGCGTCGCGGGTGGACATGACGCTGACCTTGCGCGGCACGGCCGGCGGCGTGGTGCGGCACAGGTCGCGGAACTGCTCGGCGGCGAGGTATTCGGTGCCGGTGATGGCGCGGCAGCTGCCGGCCTCGTCGCCGGTCTGCTGCGCGCTGCGGCCCACCGCGGTGCCGGTGATCGGCTTGCCCGCAGCGGTATGCGTCAGCACCACCTTGTCCGGGGCGTTGTCGGGCTCCGCGCGGCCGTAGCGCGTGCCGGTGATGACGCGGTCGGCGCCGGCCTCCCCGCCGGTGATGGCGCGTGGCCGGTCGACCAGCGTGCCCGTCACCGTCTTGCCCTTGTCGGTGCGCGCGGCCAGCACTTTTTCCGGCGGTGCGGCCGGGCGGGTGGAACAGAACTGCTCGAAGCGTTCGAGGCCGAGGTATTCGGTGCCGGTGACGGCGCGGCAGGCGCCGGGCTCGTCGCCGGTGGTCTTGGTCGAACGGCCCAGGGCGGTGCCGGTGATGCGCTGTTCACGCAGCGTGCTGCCGACGGCCACCTTGGGCGCCGCCGGCGCCGGGCGGCTGCCGCACAGGCTCTGGAACTGCTCGCTGCCGATGTACTCGGTGCCGGTGATGACACGGCACGATCCCGGCTCGTTGCCGGTGACCTTGGCGCTGCGCTCGACCTGGGTGCCGGTGACCGCCTGCCCCGACAGGGTGTGCCCTTGCTCGACCTTGGGCGGCGCCGCGGTCACGTCGCGGGCGCGCACACGCGCGCTCGGCCGCGACGCGGCGCTGGCCGTCTGCCCGACACGCCCGGCCAGCGACTGCACCAGACGCCGCTGCATCGCCACCTGGCGTCCGGTGGCCCCTTTGATCATCGCCGTCTGCCAGTCTTGCCCGGGCAGCGCGGCGGCGATGCGCGTGGCCTGCGCCACGCGCTTGAGTCCGGCCTTGCCGTCCTGGCACAACGCGGCGCGGCGCATCTTGGCCAGCGCCCGGCCGGTGGGCTGTTCGGCTGGTGCCGCCGCCGGACGCAGCGCGGCGGCGTCCTGCCGCGGTGCGGGGCTGGCGGCGTTCGCCGGCGCCGGTTCGCTGCACCCGCAGGTGCCGCCACAGCCACAGCCGCAACCGGCTGGCGTGGTCGACGCGGACGCTGCAGCCACTCCCGCCGTCACCGCCGCCGGGATCACGGCCGCAGGCTGCGGCCGCTGGTGTGCGCTGGGGCGGCTGGCGCCGGTGGTTTGCAACGCGGCCTTGCCCAGCGTCGCCATGGCCTGGCGGCGGGCACGCGCCGCGGACACGGTGACGGCCACGGCGGCAGGCGCCGTCGGCTGCGCCACGGCAGCAGTCAGGCTCGCGGGCATGCTGGCCGCCGCGTCGCGCAGCGCGCTGGCGGTGGCAGGCTGGACCGCGGCGGCGGTGCGCGTGACGCTGGCCGTCACGGCCTTGGCGCCGGATTTGCCGTGACGCGCCATGGCCTGGCGGCGCTGCAGCGCGAGTTCACGGCCGGATAAGGTTGCAGTGGCATGACCGGGTGCGGCGATTGTCATACGGACCTCAGCACGATGGATTCGATTCGGGTGCGGGCACGACGCGCCGCACCGGGTTCAGACGCTTGGCCCGGGCGATGCCGCGCCTGCCGGCGCCGCATCGCCCACGGGCTTTACCGATAGACGACGAAGGCCATGCCCTGGCTTTGCGCGTAGTTGTCGTAGGCGACGAAGCGCACCATCTGGTCGGGAAATTCGCGGTGGCAGGCTTCGATTTCGGCCAGCACGGCGTCGACCGACTGCTCGCCGAACATCGGCAGCTTCCACATGTACCAGAAGCTCACCTTGGCGGGCGTGCCGCGCTCGGTGTGCTCCACCGCCGGGTTCCACCCCTGGGCGAGCGCGTAGGCGATCTGGCGACGCACCTGCTCGGGCGTCATCTGCGGCAGGTAAGAAAACGTCTCGTACTTTTTGGTCGAGCGGTAGGCTTGAACGGCCATGACAATATCCTTTCGATGAAGAGGTGCGGGCAACGCGGCGCTGCTGCACGCAGCCGCCGCGCCACGGCGGCATTACTTGTTGGCGATGTCGAGCTTGTCGACGGTGTCGAACTCGAACTTGATCTCTTTCCAGGTTTCCATCGCGATCTTCAGCTCGGGCGAGTGCTGCGCCGCGGCGGTGAGGATGTCCTTGCCTTCTTTTTCGAGCTGACGGCCCTCGTTGCGCGCCTGCACGCAGGCCTCGACGGCCACGCGGTTGGCGTGCGCGCCGGCGGCGTTGCCCCAGGGGTGGCCGAGCGTGCCGCCACCGAACTGCAGCACCGAGTCGTCACCGAAAATGCTCACCAGCGCCGGCATGTGCCACACGTGGATGCCGCCGGACGCCACGGCGAAGGCGCCGGGCATCGAGCCCCAGTCCTGGTCGAAGAAAATGCCGCGGCTGCGGTCTTCGGGCACGTATGACTCGCGCAGCAGGTCGATCCAGCCCAGCGTGGCGGCGCGGTCGCCTTCGAGCTTGCCCACCACGGTGCCGGTGTGCAGGTGGTCGCCACCGGACAGGCGCAGGATCTTGGTCAGCACGCGGAAGTGGATGCCGTGGTGCGGGTTGCGGTCGAGCACGGCGTGCATCGCGCGGTGGATGTGCAGCAGCATGCCGTTGTTGCGGCACCAGTTGGCCAGGCCGGTGTTGGCGCAGAAGCCGCCGGTGATGTAGTCGTGCATGATGATGGGCGCGCCGATTTCCTTGGCGTACTCCGCCCGCTTGTACATCTCTTCCGGGGTCGGCGCGGTCACGTTGAGGTAGTGGCCCTTGCGCTCGCCGGTTTCGGCTTCGGCCTTCTGGATGGCTTCGACGACGAAGTCGAAGCGCTCACGCCAGCGCATGAACGGCTGGCTGTTGACGTTTTCGTCGTCCTTGGTGAAGTCCAGGCCGCCACGCAGCGCCTCGTACACCGCGCGGCCGTAGTTCTTCGCCGACAGCCCGAGCTTGGGCTTGATGGTGCAGCCCAGCAGCGGGCGGCCGTATTTGTTGAGCTTGTCGCGCTCGACCTGGATGCCCATCGGCGGGCCGCCGCAGGTCTTGACGTAGGCGATGGGGAAACGCACATCCTCCAGACGCAGCGCACGGATGGCCTTGAAGCCGAACACGTTGCCCACCAGCGAGGTGAACACGTTGACCACCGAGCCCTCTTCGAACAGGTCGATGGGGTAGGCGATGAAGGCGTAGAAGCAGGTGTCGTCGCCGGGCACGTCCTCGATGCGGTAGGCGCGGCCCTTGTAGTAGTCGAGGTCGGTCAGCAGGTCGGTCCACACCGTGGTCCAGGTGCCGGTGGACGACTCGGCGGCCACGGCCGCAGCGGCTTCCTCGCGATCGACCCCGGGCTGCGGCGTGACCTTGAAGCACGCCAGCAAGTCGGTATCCAGCGGGGTGTACTCGGGCATCCAGTAAGTCTGCCGGTATTCCTTGACCCCGGCCTGATAGGTTTTGACAGCCATGTTTGACGACTCCTTAAAGCGCGCTGCGCGCGAAAACGAACCACGTGTGACAAAAACCGGTGCGAGGCGATGAGCACCCGGGCCGCCGCACCCTGTTGCTGCCGCACGGCGGGTCTGCCATCGATTCACATGGGCGAACCATAGCGAACCAAACCATAAAGCGCAATTCGAGTTTCTGATACGATGAATCAGACTTGTTGATGGAGTGGTGTCATGCACCTGACTTTGCGCCAGCTGCAGATCTTCGAAGCCGTGGTGCGCCAGCAGAGCTTCACCCGCGCAGCCGACGTGCTGCACCTGACGCAGCCGGCGGTGTCGATGCAGATGCGCCAGCTCGAAGAGCAGGTCGGGCTGCCGCTGTACGAGCAGGTCGGCAAGCAGATCCACCTCACCGACGCCGGGCGCGAGCTGCATCGCCACGCCACGCTCATCAGCGCCCGGCTGCTCGATTTGCAGGCAGCGATGGAAGCCTTCCGCGGCGTGCAGCGCGGCGAGCTCGACCTCACCGTGGCCAGCACCGCCAACTACTTCGCGCCCAAGCTGATCGCCGCGTTCTGCAGCCTGCACGCCCAGGTCAAGGTGCGGCTGCAGGTGTCCAACCAGGAACAGATCCTCGACGCGCTGGCCAGCACCAACACCGACCTGGCGATCATGGGCCAGCCGCCGGCGCAGGCCGACGTGGTCGCCCGGCCGTTCCTCGACAACCCGCTGGTGGTCATCGCCGCGCCGACCCACCCGCTGGCCGGACGCAAGCGCGTCGCGCTCAGCACCCTGGGCAAGGAGACGTTCATCACCCGCGAGCCGGGATCGGGCACGCGCAACGCCGCCGAACGCCATTTTTCGCGTCACGGCATCGAATTCCACTCGGCGATGGAAATGAGCAGCAACGAAGCCATCAAGCAGGCCGTCGAGGCCGGTCTGGGGCTGGGCATCTTGTCGCTGCATACCCTGGAGCTGGAGCTGGCGATGCGTCGCCTGGTCACGCTCGACGTCGAGCATTTCCCCATCATGCGGCAGTGGTTCGTGGTCTACCGCAAGGGCAAACGGCTGTCGGCGGTGGCGCAGGCCTATCTGGAATTCCTCACGCAGCAGGCGCGCGCGCTGGCGTCGCCCAAAGACCCGCTGGCCGACGCCCGCGCGGCATGACCTGCCCGCGCGGCGGCCGGCGCGTTGCCGCCGGTTCAGGCCATGAACTTCACCGCGCGCCCGACCTGGATGTCGCTGACGAAAATCACCCCGGAATGCGACTGGAAAAACGCCTGGAAGCCTTCGAGCAGCGGGTCGACCAGCTCCTGCGGCACGGCGACGATGATCATCACCAGCGCGTCGTCCTCGTTGAACATGAGGTGGCCTTCGTACATGCCGTGGCTGCCCTTGCCGGAGAGGTTGCCGACGATGGTGTAGCCCTTGACCCCGGCGCGGTCGAGCAGGTCGGTGGCGAACTCCTTGTGCGCGCCTTCGAGAATGATTTCCAGCTTTTTCAGCGGATGCAGCTTGATGGTGCTCATGCGGCGAGGTCCTCCGGCTTGGTGGCGACGAGAGGTGGACGTTCCTCCCATTGCCCGTTGTTGAACACGAATGGTTTGTAGCCCTGCGTGGGGTCGATGACGATGGCGCGAATCCACCCGCCGAGCACCAGGCTCTTGACCTTGACCACGCTTTGCAGCGCGCGCCCGGCAAAGTCCAGCGGCGCCTCGATCAGCGCCACCAGCCGCATCGGCTCGTGATACGGCTGGCCCTGGCGCAGCACGGTCTGCGCCGGCAGCCCGGTGCGCAGGTCGGACAGGCTGCCGGTCATCACGCCAAAGCGCCCGGCGACGTTGTGGTAGACCTTGCTGCCGCTGCCAAAGCGCGCGTTGTCGACGGTGGAAAAGAAGTATTCGAGGTTGATCCACTCGCCCACCACCACCGGCGCAGCCAGCAGGTTTTCCAGCAGCCGGCCCTTGGGGTCGCAGCGCCAGTCGTACGACAGCAGGAAAGACCGCCCCTGCAGATTGGCCGCCTGCGTCAGCGAGCGGCGGCCGATCACCCCGTAGAGGTTTTTCGACAGTCCCCACTCGGGCCGCACCTGCGCCCAGTCCACCGCCATGCGGTGCGCCAGACGCCACGCCGCCGCCGGCTCCAGCGGCTTGGGGTTGGGCAGCAGCTTGGGCATGCGTTCGGTTGCCGCCAGTTTGCTCGCCGCGCGCAGGCCGTTGCGCAACCGCTCCAGGTAAACCAGATGGCGCGGCGGCAGCAGGTCGAGGTCGAGCAGTTCGATGTGGTCGGTGGTGGTGTTGTGCAGCGCCGGCAGGAACCAGGTGTCTTCCGGGATGTCGATGCCCATGCCGCGTAGCCGGTCGCGCACCGCGGTCTTGTTCGCCATCTGCGCCAGCACGCGGGCGTTGACCAGGCCCGAGCCGCCGCCGCAGGCGCCGCAGTCCAGCGCCGATTCGTAGGGGTTGTTCTCGGTCTGGCCGTTGTGGCCGACGACCAGGACGAAGCGCGAAAACGGCTTGGTCAGCCCGATGGTGGTCAGCGCGGTGTGCACGTAGTTGACCTGCTCGTCGAGCGAAAAGCCGATGCGCCCCAGCCGCACCAGCTGGTAGCCGGCGTAGTCGGGGTCGACGCGGTAGACCTCGCGCAGCTTGTCGATGAATTCCGCCTCCTGCCGGGCGCCGACGCCGAACGCCGTCTGCAGCCGGGTGGCGCCCTCGCGGTGGCGCAGCGCCGTCTCGCGCAGTTCGCGGATCATGTCGTCGTCCACGCGCTCGCGCTCGATGCCCAGCTCGGCATGCAGCGCCTTGACGATCATCGCCCGCTGCAGCGTGCGGATGATGGAATCGGCCTGCTCGCGGCTGAGCTTGTCCACCAGCAGCCGGGTGACGGGTTTTTCCACGTCGATGCGCCGCCGCCAGTTGCTGTAGCCCAGCGGCGCCAGGGTCTTGCCGAACAGGTCCAGGCCGAACAGCATGCCCACGGCCTCGACCGTGACATAGGGGGTGAGCACCGAGCTTTTCAGATCGTGCAGCACATGGCCCAGGGTGGAGACGAAATGTTCGTCGTTCGGATCGAGCTCGGCGGGCAGTTCGAGCACCAGGTTTTTCGGCGTGACCAGCGCCGGGCAGAAGTGCACCTCGCTGCCCTTGCCGTAGCCGAGAAAGCCCACGGGCACGCCGAAAAAGCCGGCGATGCCGAAGGTCTGATAGTCGCCCACGCGCTCCAGATGCCGACGGATCGGTTCGGAGCGCACGTCGATGCAGAACATCGCCTGGGCAAACGGCCGCTTGCCCGCGGGCAGATCGTGCGGCACCTGCACGCTGGCCAGCAGATGGTCGATGGCCTGCATTTCCATCGCCAGCGTCCACACCATGCCCTCCTGCGGCGCGAACGCCTGCAGACCCTGCAGCAGCCCGCGCACGCCGCTGGCGTCCAGCGCCTGCAACGGCTCCTGCGCGCCGGCCACGGCGGCGAGTTGCTGCAGCTCGCCAGCCTGCAGTTGCGCCTGCTGCTGCCGCCAGTGTGGCCAGTAGTCGCGCAGCAGCGCCTCGCAGCGCGCGCAGTTGCCGCGCGCCAGGGTGTCGTCGATGCGCTGCGCCCATGCCGGCAGCACCTGCCCACCATGCAGCGCCTCGCGCAGCAGGCATTCGGCGGTGCGCTCGGCCAGCACGGCGTCGAGTTGGTCACGCCGCTGCGGCGTACCCATCCGCCGGGCATGCTCCTGCAGCAGCGCCAGGCCGACGATCAGGCGGATGGCCAGCAGATCGACGACGTCGGCCGGGTATTGCTGCGCCCAGTAGTAGTGCTTGGCCGACGCGCGCCAGCGCACGAAGCCGGTCCAGCCGTACAGCCGGGTGAGTTCGCGGGTGAAGTACGCCGGCCAGTCCTCGGGGTCGATGCCGAGCGCACCCATCACGTGCACCACGGCGCTTTCGGCGTCCTGCACCGCGTCGAGGATGCGTGGCACGTGCAGGCCGCGCAGCAGCAGCCGCACGTTGCGCCGGGCGATGTCGCTCCATGCGGCGAACAGCCCGCGCTCGCGCCCGGGCATGCGCCAGGACGACTGATCCTCGTCGAAAAAGTCCAGGCAGCTTTTGATCACCAGCTCGTCGAGATCTTCGGCGATGCGCGTGCCCCACAACGCGTCCACCGCCTCCGGCAGGGTGCGCTGCGCCAGCCGCTGGCGCAGCGCCGGCAGCTCGGCGGTGAGGTCGTGCGCCGCCGGCGGCAGCGGCTGGCCGTGCAGCAACGCCGCGACGTCGTCTGCCTGCGCGCCGGGAACGATGACGTCGCGGTCGTGCGGCAACTGCATCACCGCCTGCAGCCAGCGCGGCCAGTCGATGCCCGCCACGGCGGGCAGTGCCGCCGCGCGGCGCTGCAGTTCGCGTCCCAGTTCTGCGGCGTGCACCTTGCCCTCCTCCTGCCAGCGCTGGTAGTGGCTGCGCGGCAGAAAGGTGCGCGCGTGAAACAGCTCGCGCGCTTTTTGCACCGCCTGCTCGAACGGCAGATGTTCCAGCCCGAGCAGCGGATTGCGGCTGATGAAGGTGCGCAGCGGCCAGAAATACGGCACCGGCTCGGCGGCGACGTAAGCGGTACCGCGCACGCGCAGCCGCTTGCCCAGATTCAACGCATCGACCATGTCCAGCTCCCGATCAGTGCCAGCGCCACCGCTGCCGCGGCCAGCGCCACCCAGCCCGCCGCGGCAGCGGCGCCAAGGTCAGAACGACCCGCGGGCCGTGGCCAGGCCGGGCCGTACAGCGCGAGCTGCCACAACCTTGCAGCCGCCCAGCTCCACAGCAGCCACAGCGCCAGCACCGCTACCGCTGCCGGCGGAGGCAGCAACGCCAGCAGCCCGAGCACGGCAAAAAACCCCGGAAACGGCGGCGCCGCCAGCGCGGCGAGCACGGCCACGGCCAGCGCCGCGCCCAGCCGCGGAAAAGCCGCGCCCAGCCGGCCGCGCAGGCCGAGGTAGGCGCCGCCGGTGCGCTGGCGCAGCGCGCAGCCCAGTACGGTGAGCACGGCGGCGGGCAGCGCCAGCGCCGTGGCCACGGCCAGCAGCCAGCCGCCGCCCACGCCGTGCAGCCACGCCAGCCACACCAGCGGCCAGGCCGATGTGGCCTGCAGCCGCGCCCAGATGAACAACTCGCGCACGGCAAGCAGCCTCCAGCCATACAGCAGCGCGGTGAGCAGCGCCAGCCCCTGCAGCGCCTGGGCGACCGTGGCCGACGGCGGCGGCAGCGAGGCCAGCAGCGCGGCGCCGCCCAACGGCAGCACCAGCAGCAGGGCGGCACGCACGGCCGCCGGCAGCGCCTGCAGCACGGCATTGACGGCCAGGCTCAGCGGCAGCAGCGGCAGCATGACCAGGGCGGCGATCCATTGCACCATCATCACAGCCTCCTCACATCCAGCGCAGCGCCACGTTGACCCGCTTGGCCGAGTCGACCGCCGCACGCGACAGCCGCAGGTACACGTCGCTGACGTAGAACTCGCGCGAGAACAGCGCGTACAGGTTGAGATACACCGCGTGCCACAGCGTGCCCGGGCGGCCTTCGAGGTCGAGCGACTGCGCGTAGAACGTCACCAGCCAGGCGCCGACCAGCGCGACGGTGACGGCGACGATGAGCAGGTCGAACACCAGCAGGTTGATGCCGGCGGCGGCGTAGGTGGCATCACGCATCACCGGGTCGGGGTAGAGGAACATTTCGAAGGCGTGCGCGATCACGGTGTAGCCGATGACCACGATGACGAACGACAGCAGGACGAAGGTCAGCGACCGCCAGGGGTTTTCGCTCGGCAGTTTGTGGATGGCGAAAAACACCTGCGCCCCCGTGACCCAGCCGAAGAACAGCAGGACCACCGCGCCCTGCTTGTGGAAAAAGTCTGCCGCCACCAGCCAGTGCGACAGCCCCAGCACCACCGCCGGCACCAGCACGGTGATGAGCGCGGCCAGCAGCCACGGCACTTTTACCGCGCGCAGCGGCCGGCGCTCGACGACGAAGGTGTAAATGTCATCCGCGGGCACGCCGTCGTCCTTGCGCGTGTCGCCGATCACATTGCCCGAGCCGAGGAACAGCGTGGCCTTGAACAGCCCGTGGGCGATGAGGTGGTAGATGGCGAGGGAAAACGCCCCCAGCCCGCACTCCATGATCATGAAGCCCATCTGCCCCATGGTCGAATAGCCCAGCGACTTTTTGATGTCGTTTTGCGTGAGCATCAGCGCCGAGCCGATGAGCGCGGTGACTAGGCCGACGACGAACGCCAGGTGCAGCACGTCCGGGGTGTGGATGAACAGCGGGGCGAAGCGGTTGAACAGAAAGCCGCCGGCGTTGACGATGCCCGCGTGCATCAGCGCCGACACCGGCGTCGGCCCGTCCATGGTGTACGGCAGCCAGGTATGCAGCGGGAACTGCGCCGAGCGGGCGAACGCCGCCAGCGCCACGAGCAGCGCGGCCGTGGCGGCCACGGGCACGCCCCCCACGGCCAGGTGCGGCTGCGCCGCCACGCGGGCGAACAGTTCGGGCAGTTGCAGCGTGCCGTAGCCGTGCCACAGCAGCAGCGCCGCCGCCACCAGCGGCAGATCACCGACGCGGAAGGTCAGGAACGTCCAGAAGGCGTAGCGGCCGCTGGCCTCGCGTGTGGTGTCGAAACCCAAGAGGAAATACAGCAGCACGCCGACCAGAAACCAGGCGGCGAGCAGCACGACCAGGTCGGAAGCGGTGACCATGAGCAAAATCACCGCGGTCATCGCGTCGAGCAGGGCGAAAAACCGCGCATACCCCGGCTCGTCGGCCATGTAGCGCTTGGCATAGACGTGCACGATCAGGCTGATGCCCGCCACCAGCACGGCCATGGCCACGGCCAGCGGGTCGAGCATCAGCCCGGCCGGGCCGAACTGCACCAGCGTGACGCTGCCCTGCGGCGCACGCAGCACCGCGGCGAGCAACGCCAGCGCCACGGCAAAGGTCGCCGTGGTCAGACCGATGCTCACCCGCGCCGCGCGCAACGGCCGCCCCGCCGCGGTCAACGGGGCGAGCGCCGCAGACAGCGCCGGCAGCCCGGGCAGCAAGACAAGACATGGTTCAACCCATTGGTCCACTGCTGACACTCCTTGGTTGGCCGGGATGGCACAATGCCCCATTGCCCGGAGACAGGCACGCCCGGCTCGACCCGGCGTGGACTGCAAGACGTGCCCGTGTCAGTCGCTGCGCGGCTGGCCGCGGGCTCTCGGTGCGTGACATCGTAGAGGAATGATCTGATAAGGAAAATTTGAATTTCTTATTCATTCCATAAACAGATCTTTGATTCTTCGCCCGTTTCCGCCGTACAGCCGCCGCACCTGCCGCGGTCGTCTGCCGGCGAGCTTTTTGTTTTTCCGCCATGAAATCGATGGACAAAAAATACGTCGGCCTCGACCAAGACCGCCACGGCATCACCCAGCTCGGCCGCGTGGTGCTCGACGCCCGCGTGTTCGGCCTCATCCCCGAAACCCAGGACTGCGCCGGCTGGAGCCTGGGCCAGATGCAGGTGTTGATGAACCAGGTCGAGCAAAAGTGGGACGAATACGGCAGCCTGCCGAGCCATCTGCCGCCGGAGCTGGCCGCGCGCCACACGCGGATCTACGCCGAAGCCATCGCCCGCGCCAAGAGCAAAGGGTGGAACGCCGAGCTCGACGACGACGATTGATGCTCAGGCCGCAGCACCGAACACCGCCGCGGTGAGCGCACGCACCGCGGCGCGCTCGGCCTGCAGCGCGTCCTGCGGCACGCGCGCGGCGTCGGCGCCCCCCAGCCGCTCGCGGTGTTGCGCCCGGCGCAGCTCGCGGTAGGCATCGGCTGCGGCGCGGCCGACGCCGGCAGGCAGCAGATCCAGCGCCTCGGCCATGCCCAGCAGGGCGATGTTGCCCAGATCGGCCGTGAGCTGCGGATAGTCTGCGGCGTGCGCCAGCACGAGGAACTGCACGGCGAATTCGACGTCGACCATGCCGCCCGGATCGTGCTTGACGTCGAACAGGCCGCTGCGGTTGGGATGGCCGTCGGCGACTTTCTGCCGCATGGCGAGGATTTCGGCACGCAGCGCGGCGACGTCGCGCCGCGTGGTGAGCACGGCGGTACGGATGGCCTCGAAGCGCGCGCCAATGGCCAGGTCGCCGGCGCAAAAGCGCGCGCGGGTCAGCGCCTGGTGCTCCCAGGTCCACGCCGTGTTGCTGCCACGGCCACGCTGGTAGGTGTCGAACGCCGCCACGCTGGTGACCAGCAGCCCGGCGTTGCCGTTGGGCCGCAGCCGGGTATCGATGTCGAACAGCCGTCCGGCGGCGGTATGCGCCGTCAGCCACCACACCAGCTTGCGCGCGAACGCGGCGTAGATGTCGGCGGCGCCGTCGGCGTCGTCGTCGAACAGGAACACCAGGTCCAGATCGCTGCCATAGCCGAGCTCCTTGCCGCCGAGCTTGCCGTAGGCGATGACGGCGAATGCCGGCTGCTCGCGATGGCGCTGCGGCAGCCCGGCCCAGCACCACTGCAGCGCAAGCCCCACCGTGGCGTCGGCCAGCGCGGAGAGTTCGTCGGCCACTTGTTCGACCTTGATCAGCCCGGCCAGGTCGCGCGACAGGGTGCGGAACATTTCGGCATGAAAACCGTGGCGCAGCAGATCCATGCCCTCGCCGGCGTCCCAGCGGCCGCGCTCGACCAGCGCGGCGTGCTGCCGCAGCAGATCCAGGCGGTAGGCCTCGGCGTTGAAACGCTCGCTCGGCGGGGTGATGAGCTCGTCGATCACCGCCGGGTGACGCTTGATGTAGTCGGCCGCCCATGCCGAGGCTTCGAGCATGGTGCACAGCCGCGCCAGCGCCGCGGGCTGTTCGGCGAAAAACGCCAGATAGGTTTCGCGCCGGCCGATGGCGTCGAGCAGGTCGATCAGCCGGTTCAGGCAGAGCTCCGCGCCCGGTCGCCCGGCGGCCATGCCGATGACGCGGTCGAGCACCTTGAGCAGCCGCAGCCGCCCGGCATCGCTGAGCGCGGCGTAGCGCGGCGACGTCTCCAGCGCCTTGAGCCGCGCGATCACCGCGTCGTGCGCCAGCCCGGCCTTGGCCAGCCGGTGGCGCACCGCGTCCATGCTTTCCGGCGGCTTGCTGCAGCCGGTGCACTGCGGCCCGTTGTGCAGCAGGGCGTCGAATTCGCTGGCGACGAATTCGCGCACGCTGTCGAGCTCGCGCAGCAGCTTGCAGCCGCGCGGGCAGCCGGCGCGCTGCTGCGCGGCGTCGTCGACGAAGCCCATCGCCCAGGCCAGCGCCTGCAGATCGGCGTCGTCGGCGGGCATGCTGTGCGTCTGCGCGTCATCGAGGTACTGGATGCGGTGTTCCAGCCGGCGCAAAAAGCGGTAACCCGCCTGCAGCCGCTGCGCCGCCTCGGCCTGCAGCACGCCGTGGTGCACCAGCAGTTGCAGCGCCGGCAGCGTGGCGCGCTCGCGGATCTGCGGCATGCGCCCGCCGCGCACCACCTGTAGCAGCTGCACGATGAATTCGATTTCGCGGATGCCGCCGCGGCCGAGTTTGACGTCGTTGGCCTTGTCCGGGCGGGCTGCGGCGCGCTTGCTCGCCTCGGCGCGGATCTGGCGGTGCAGCGCGCGCAGCGCTTCGAGCATGCCGAAATCCAGGTAGCGACGCCAGACGAAGGGCTCGACCACCGCCTGCAGCGCCTGCGCCGCGCGCATCTCCTGCGGCGTGTCCAGCGGCGACACCACGCGCGACTTCAGCCAGGCAAAGCGCTCCCACTCGCGCCCCTGCACCAGAAAATACTCTTCGAGCATCGCCAGGCTGACCACCGGCGGGCCGCTGTCGCCGTTGGGCCGCAGCCGGGTATCGACGCGAAAGACGAAGCCGTCGGCGGTGACGTCCGACAGCAGCGGCACCACGGCGCGCACCATGCGGGCGAAATAGTCGCGGTTGCTCAGCGGCACGGCGCCATCGGTGTCGCCGTCCTCGTCGTAGACGAACACCAGGTCGATGTCCGACGACACGTTGAGCTCGCGCCCGCCAAGCTTGCCCATGCCGACGACGAGGAATTGCGCCGCCTCGCCGCTGGACGTGCGCGGCGTGCCAAAGCGCGGCTGCAGCTCGGCGTGCGCTGCGCGCAGCGCCGCGGCAACCGCCGCTTCGGCCAGGTCGCTGATGCCGCCGCACACCGCTTCCAGCGAGGCGCCGGCCAGATCGGTCTCGATCAGCCGCAGCATCAGCGCGTTGCGCACCCGGCGCAGCGCCGTGGGCAGCGACGCACCGCCCTGCTGCAGCGCTGCAATCGCCGCCTCCTGCGCCTGTCGTTGCGGAATGCCCGGCGGCCACTGCGCCAACACATCGTCGAAGCGGCCGGCATGGCGGCGATAAAAGCGGGAAAACTGCGACAACTCCATCGTGGCAACTTTGCGGATCGCGGTGCGCGCAGCATATTGCAGCCGCCGCCGCACCGCCGTGACCACGCGCAGTGTCTGAGGCGCCGGCGGTGGAATCGGGCGCATGCCGTCAACGCCGCCATCGCGGCGGTGTATAAAGCGCGCCGGCGGTCTGGCATAGAAATCGTCGAGGATTGGCTACCATCGGCTGTGTCGTTTTTCACGCCACGCCTTGCCGCCTTGTCCCTGTTCCACCTCTCGCTGCGCGCTGCCACCCGCCTCTGGGAAGCGGCGGTCGTGCTCGTCGTCACGGTGTACTTCGTTCTCGGCCTGGGGCTGCTGACGCTGCGCTACGCCGTGCTGCCCAACGCGCAGCAGTTCCGCCCGTGGCTGGAGCAGGCCAGCAGCAGCGCGCTGGGCCTGCCGGTGCACATCGGCGCCATCCGCACGCAGTGGCACGGCCTGATGCCGCAGTTCGCGTTGCAAGACGTGCGCATCGACGGCCCGCAGGGCCAGCCGGCGCTGCAGTTCGCGCTGGTGCAGGCCGCGCCGTCGTGGAAAAGCCTGACGCGGCTGACGCTGACCTTCGACCAGCTGGTCATCCGCGGCGCCGACCTCACCGTCACCCAGTCCGACCCCGACCATCTGGACATCGGCGGCATCCGCTTCGCCCTGGCCGGCGGCAAAAGCGGCGCGGCGCAGCAGTTCGCCGACTGGCTGTTTGCGCAGGACGAAGTGCTCATCCTCGACAGCCGGCTGACCTGGGTGAACGCCGCACGGCATGCCCCGCCGCTGCCGCTGACCCGCGTCAACCTGCTGCTGCGCAACTCCCTGCTGACGCACCGCGCCGCGCTCAGCGCGCAGCCGCCGGCGGCGTTTGGCGGACCGATCGACCTGCGCGCCAGCTTCCGCCAGCCGCTGTTCACCCGCCACACCGCCGATTTCGCCCAGTGGAAAGGCACGCTGTACGGTCTGGTGCAGGACGTCGATCTCGCCGCGCTGCAGCGACAGCTGCCGCTGCAACTGCCGCTGAGCACGCAAAGCGGCCGCGGCTCGGTGCGCGCCTGGGCGGAGGTGGACCGCGGCAAGCCCGCCGGGCTGACGGCCGACCTGGCGCTGCGCGATGTGGCGGTGCAACTCGCCGCCGCTGCCGCCCCGGCACCGCTGCAGGCCGCCGCGGCGTTGCCGCCGCTGGCGCTGCAGACGCTGGCCGCGCGCCTGACCTGGGCGCCGCTGCCCGGCGGCGAAGAGGCCAGCGTGCAGCAGCTGCAGCTGCGCACCGCGCAGGGACAGCGCCTGGCACCGGTGACGCTGCATTGGCGCTGGCAGCAGCCCAAAGGCGGCGCGGCGCAGGCGCAGCTGCGCACCGGCACGCTGGACCTCGGGGCGCTGGCGGCGCTGGCGCAATCCCTGCCGCTGCCGGCGACATGGCATGAACGGCTGGCCGCGCTGCAGCCGCAAGGCCGGATCGACAGCCTGGATCTGCAGGCGGCCTGGCCCGCGGGTGCACCCGCCGACAGCCTGCCGCCGCGCTACGCGCTGCAGGCGCAGTTCAGCGCGCTGCAGTGGAACAGCCCGGCCGGCAGCGGCGAACCGCAGCCGCCGGCCGATCCCCGGCCGTTGATCGCCCGCGGCAAGGACGCGGCACGCGCGTTGCACCTGCCGCCGGACCTGCCCGGGGTGCAGGGCCTGAGCGGCCGCATCGACGCCACGCAGGACGGCGGCAGCGCCCGGCTCACGCTGCAGCAGGGCGCGCTGGACCTGCCGCTGGTGTTCGCCCCGCCGCGTCTGGCGCTCGACAGCCTGCACGCCGACCTGGCCTGGTCGCGCGACGCGCAGGGCAACTGGCAGGTGCGGACGTCGCGGCTGGAATTTGCCAACGCCGACGCCGCCGGCCAGGCCAGCCTGACCTGGCGCAGCGCCAAGACCGGGCAGGGCAGCATCGACCTCAACGGTCAGCTCAGCCGCGCCGACGCCCGCGCGGTGTGGCGCTACCTGCCGATCGACGTGGCGCTGCACACCCGCGACTATCTGCGCAGCGCCATCGCCGCCGGCCGTGCGCGGCAGGTGGATTTCAGCGTGCGCGGCAAACTGGAGGATTTCCCGTTCGACACCCCTGCGCGCAACGGCACCTTCCCCGGCACCTTCCGCGTCAGCGCGCAGATCGAGGACGGCGTGTTCAACTACGCGCCGCGCGCCATCCTTGCCGCCGGGCACACCGCCGACAGCGCCAGCGTGCACGCCAACGCCGAGTGGCCCGAGTTCACCCAGGTCAGCGGCCTGCTCGTCGTCACCGCGCACAGCCTGGAAGTGCGCAACGCCTCGGCGCGGGCCTACGGCGCGCAGCTCAGCGCGGTGAACGCCACACTGGCGAGCTTCCACCAGGGGCTGTTGCAGGTCAGCGGCAAGGCGCAGGCCCCGGCGGCGGACGCGCTGCGCTACCTGCGCGACAGCCCGCTGGACCAGCGTCTGGGCGGCGTGTTCGACGGCGTGCAGGCGCAGGGGCCGGTGGCGCTGAACCTCGCGCTGACCCTGCCGCTGGACGACCTGCGCGCCGCCAGCGTCAAAGGTCAGGCGGTGCTGCAGGGGGTGGACGTGGTGTGGAGCCCGGACCTACCGCGGTTTGCCCGGGTGCGCGGCAGCGTGGACTTCACCCAGTCGGCGTTCTCTCTGGCCCTCAACGCCCCGGACGTGCTCGGCGGTGCGCTCAGCCTGCGCGGCGGGCAGCAGCCGGGGCAGCCGCTGCTGTTGCAGGCCAGCGGCAATGCCAGCGCCGCCGGGCTGCGCGCCAGCGACGCGGCGTGGATGCAAACGCTGGGCAAAGTGCTGCACGGCCAGGCACCTTACACCCTGCGGCTGACGCTGCCGCGCGGCGCCAGCGACGCCACGCTCGAAGTGCGCAGCACCCTGGCCGGAGCCGCCATCGACCTGCCCGCGCCGCTGGGCAAGCCGGCGGCCACGCCGCTGCCGCTGCTCTACACCCGCACCGCGCTGCCGCCGGCAGCCGACGGCGCGCGGCGCTACACCGTGCAGATCGAACTGGGCGACATCGCCCGCGCGCGCTACGCCATCGAGGAACCGCTCCACGCCGCGGCGGGGGATTTTCGCGTGCTCAGCGGCGGCGTGGCCGTCGGCGCGCAGGCCCCGCTGCCGCAACCGGCCAGTTCGGTCCAGGCCAATGTGCGGCTGAATGCGCTGGACCTCGACGCCTGGGAAACCGCGCTCAAGCCGCTGCTGCCCGACGACAGCACGGGCACGGCGCCGATGGTGTTCCGCCTCGGCACCGACCACGGGCTGGCCGGGCTGCTGCCGACCACCGCGGCGCTGGACATCGGCCGGCTCACCCTGCTGCACCGCGTCATCAACCAGGTCGTCGTCGGCGGCAGCCGCAGCGGCGACGTGCTGCAGGCCAACGTCAACTCGCGCCAGCTCTCCGGCTACATCGGCTGGCAGATCGGCAGCGGCAACAACCCCGGCACGCTCAGCGCGCGGCTGGCGCGGCTGGAACTGCCGCAATCGAGCGATTCCGACGTCGAGCAGCTGCTCGACGAACAGCCCAGGAGCATCCCGGCGCTGGACATCGTCGCCGACAACGTCGATCTGCACGGCCACCGCTTCAGCCGGCTCGAAGTGCAGGCGGTCAACCGCGGGCGGGTGGACGGCAGCAAGGAATGGCGGCTGACGCATTTCGAACTCGCCGCGCCCGACGGCGTGCTCACCGGCAGCGGCGTGTGGAGCGCGCTGGGCACGCAGCTCACCGCGCCCGGCAGCACGGCGGCCGCCACCCCGGCGCGGCGCACGGCGATGCAGTTCAGGCTGGCCATTGCCGATGCCGGCGGGCTGCTGGCCACTCTGGGCAAACCCGGGCTGATCAAAGGCGGCAAGGGCGAGATCAGCGGCGAGCTGGCGTGGATCGGCTCGCCGCTGGCGCTGGACTTCCCCACCCTGGACGGACGGTTCAAGCTGCAACTGGGCAGCGGCCAGTTCCTCAAAGCCGATCCGGGCCTGGCCAAGCTGCTGGGCGTGCTCAGCCTGCAGAGCCTGCCGCGGCGCTTCACCCTGGACTTCCGCGACCTGTTTTCCTCCGGCTTCGCCTTCGACCGCGTCGACGCCGACGTCGCCGTGCAGCACGGCGTGGCCAGCACCCGCGACTTTCGCATGAGCGGCGTGGCCGCCTCGGTGCGCATCGAAGGCAGCACCAACCTGGCCACCGAGTCGCAAAACCTGCGCGTGGTCGTCGTGCCCAATGTCAACGCCGGGGCGGCGTCGCTGGCGTATGCGCTGGTCAACCCGGTCGTCGGCCTGGGCACGTTCATCGCGCAGTACATCGCCAAGGAACCGCTGGCCCGCCTGTTCACCCACGTCTACGATATCAGCGGAACATGGGTCACCCCCATCGTCTCCGAAGTGCCGCTGGGTGGCGGCACGCCGGCTGCCGCCGCATCCGCCGCCCCCTGAGGTCAGCTTGACAGTCTCACGAGGAACCCGTCATGCAAGTCGCCGTCATCCAAATGGTGTCCACCAGCCGCGTCGACGCCAATCTGCAACGCGCGCAGGCGCTGCTGGAACACGCCGCGGCGCAGGGCGCGCTGCTGGCCGTGCTGCCCGAATACTTCTGCCTCATGGGCAGCGACGAGCACGCCAAAGTCGCCGCGCGCGAAGTCCCGGGCGATGGTCCGATCCAGCAATTCCTCGCCGCCACCGCCCGTCGCCTGGGGATGTGGATCGCCGCTGGCAGCCTGCCGCTGGCCTGCTCCGACCCGGTGCGGGTGTTCAACTCCACCCTGGTCTTCGACCCGCAGGGCCGCAGCGTGGCGCGCTACGACAAGATGCACCTGTTCGCCTTCGACCGCGGCGCCGAACATTACGCCGAGGCCGACAGCATCGTCGCCGGCAGCCAGCCCGTGGCGTTCAGCCTACCCGACGCCCAAGCCACCGACGGCATCGGCTGGCGCGTCGGCCTGTCGATCTGCTACGACCTGCGCTTTCCCGAGCTGTACCGCGCGCTGTGCGCGCCGCAGCCGTGCGACGCCCTGCTCGTGCCCGCGGCCTTCACCCACACCACCGGCAAGGCGCACTGGGAAGTGCTGCTGCGCGCACGCGCCATCGAAAACCAGTGCTACGTGCTGGCCAGCGCGCAAGGCGGACGGCACGACAACGGCCGGCGCACCTTCGGCCACTCGATGATCGTCGACCCGTGGGGCGAGGTGCTGGACGTGCTGCCCGAGGGCGAAGGCGTGGTGTGCGCCGAGCTGTCGGCAGCGCGCATCGCCGAAGTACGCAGCCAGCTGCCGGCGCTGCGCCACCGCAAACTCGGCTGACGGCGCGCAGCGCCTGGCGCGGCGGATCGTTGCGCCCACGCCGCGCCCATCGCGCTGCGGAAAGGGAGCAAGGCGTGCAAATTGCGCTCTTCCGCCCCCGCCCTCACCAAAAAGTCACGAATCATGTGGCTTATCGCCTTTTTACATTGATATGTCGCAATAAAAGCGGTTTTTCGCATATCATGATGACAATTTGACGCACTGTTGCGCCTTCCTCGCACCGCTGCCTTGCCCTCCGCTGTCTCCACCCATCGCCTGCGGCGCCTGGCGCGTGCCGTGTTGCTCGGCCTGCCCCTGCTACTCATGGCTGGCTGGATGATCTGGGGCGAATGGATGCAGTTTGCCCAGGCGCAGCGGCAGGTGGAGCAAAACGCCGCCCGCGTCGCCGCCGAGGCCGCCGGGCGCATCGCCAGCCGGCTCCACACCCAGTTCACCGAACTGCAGTTCGCCGCCGTTGCGCTGCTCGGCCCCGAAGCCGACCCGGCGCACCCCGATCCGATGGTGGTGCAAACGCTGCGCCGCTTCATGGCGCTGCACCCCAGCCTGTACGCCTTCAACATCCAGGCAGCCGACGGCAATGCCATCCTCTGGTCCACCCAGCCGCAGCCGTCGCAGCCCATCGTCGCGGCGAGTCATTTCACGCCACTGCCGGGGCATCCGGACTTCCTGCTCGGCAGCAGCCAGTACGCAGCGCGCGTGGGCACGCATGTGCTGGCCATGCGTTTTGCGCTGCGTGACGCCAGCGGCCGCGTGCGCTATCTGGTGGGCACGCCCTACCGGGTCGACCAACTCCTCAGCCTGCCCGGCGTCGATGTCGCCAGCCAGCCGTGGACGCTGACGGTCATCGACACGCGCAACGGCAGCGTGGTGGGGCAATGGGCACAGGGACGGTTGCGCTTTCCGCAAACCGCACCGGCATCCGGCGTGCAGTCGGTGCGCCAGGACGTCGCCGGCTACCCGCTGGCGGTGCAGGTGAGCTGGCCGTTCGGCGTGGTCTGCCTCGCCGATCTGCATGGCGCGGCGGTGCGCTGGTCGTTCGAGCTGGGGACGCTGATCCTGCTCGGCCTGGCGGCGTGGTGGATCGCGCGGTTGCTCGACCAGCGCCACCAGGCGGCAGAGCGGCTGCGGCGGCTATCGACGTTCAACGCGCTGCGCGCCGACGTCCTGCACCAGGCCGGCCAGGCCGACACGCCGCGCGCGCTGTGGGACGGCACCTGCCACCTCGCGGTGCAGCGTGCCGGGCTGCTGCGGGTGTGGGTGGGCGGCGCCGACGGCGGCGGTTTTGCCGTCCTCGCCGTGGCCGGGGACACCACCGGGCTCGACGCGGTGTCCGCTGCCGGCGACACGGCCGTGGCGGCGGACATCGCCGCGGCGCGGCAGGCGTGGAACGAAGCGCGCACCGTCTTCCTCCCCGCGCAGCCGACGCGCGCGCCGCGGCGGCAAGTCCGCACACCGGCGGCCGCCGCGGCGGTCGCGGCCTTGCCGCTGCATCAAGACCGTGCGCTGGTTGCCGTGCTCACGCTGGTGTGCCCTGACATCGTCGCCTGGGACGACGAAACCCGCAGCGTGATGCGCGATCTGGCCGCCACCCTCGAACAGAGCCTGAACGACATCACCAAGCGGCAGCAGGTGCGCGCGCTGCAGCGGCTCTACCAAGCGCTGATGCACGAAGCCGACGTGCTGCTGCGCTCGCGTGACGAGCACGACATGCTGCGCCGCACATGCAAGGCGCTGATCCACAAAACCCCGTTCCACGCCGCGTGGATCGGCCTGCCCGACGCAGCGGGCAGCATGATGCAGGTGGTGGCGCAGGCCGGAGAAGGCACGGCCGAACTGAGCAGCCTCGCGCTGCCTCTGCACGATGCCAACCACACGCCGCTCGCGGTGCGCGCCTGGATCAAGCAGCGCATGGTGTTCAACAACGACCATCTGGCCGATACGCAACTGGCCCCGTGGAACGATTTTCTCGTGCGCCACCGCTGGCACGCTGCGCTGGCCGCACCGGTGCGCCGCGCAGGCCGGCCCTGGGGCGTGCTGGTGTTTGTTTCCCCCGAGCGCGGCGTGTTCGACCTGCAGACCGTGGCGCTGTGCGCGCGCGTGGCCGAGCTGCTCGGCCACGGCCTGGACGAGCTCGACCTGCGCGAGCGTCTGGCGCAACAGCAAACCGCAGAGGCGCACCGCGCGCGGCATGACGCGCTCACCGGACTGCCCAACCGCTATGCGCTGGAGCAATACCTGCCGCAGGCCATCGTGCGCGCGCAGCGGCACGGTAACGGCCTGGCCGTGGGCATGATCGATCTGGACGATTTCAAGCCGGTGAACGACACCCACGGCCACGCCGCCGGCGACGTGCTGTTGCAGCAACTGGCGCAGCGGCTGCAGGCGACGCTGCGCGCCAGCGACTTCATCGCCCGCCTGGGCGGCGACGAATTCGTCGTCGTGTTCGAGGACCTGCAGGCCGGGCAGGAACACGCGCAACTGCCCGCCGCACTGCAGCGGCTGCACGGCGCGGTGGAAACCCCGTTCGACCTCGGCCAGGGCCGTCAGGGCACGGTGGGCCTGTCGCTCGGCCTGGCGCTGTACCCCGGCGACGGCGACAACGCCGACAGCCTGCTGCGCCAGGCCGACGCGGCGATGTACCAGATCAAGGCGCACAAGGGCGACCGCAGCACGTGGTGGAGTCTGCTCGCGCAGGCGCCGCAGGAAGACGTCGCCGCCCCCGGCAGCAGCGACGCCTACGGCGCGGCCACCGCACAGGCGCTGGCCCGCACGCAGGCGCAGTGGAGCGCCGTGGCCAGCCGCTTCGTGCCGCAGTGGTACGCGCAGATGCGCGAACAGCCGGCGATGCGCGCCATCCTCGACACGCTCGACCCCGCAGCCTTCGACGCGCTGCAGCAGCATCAGATCGCCCACCTGCAGTTCATTCTGTCGCCGCAAACCTCGCGGCAGGCGATCGTCGAGGCCGGGCTGCACGTCGGCCAGGTGCACGCGCTCAGCGGCGTGGGCGCGGGCATGCTGGTGCAGATGGCCGAACGGTATCGCGCGATCCTGCGCGAGCAGTGGATCGCGCCAATGGCCAGCGCCATGCTGCGCGACACGCTCACCGCCGCGGTGGACACGCGCGTGCTCGACGATCTGCAGGCGCAGTTGCGCGGCATCGATGCCACTTTGGAAGCCTATTTCGCCGCGCTGGCCCGCCCCTTGCCCGACCCCGGCCACGCCTGGGCCGAGGTCGCGCACGGCGAGCTGGCCGCACTCGGCGCGCTGCCGGGGATTCAGGCGGCGTCGCTGCTGCAGCCCGATGCGCAAGGCGCGTTCCAGATCACGCACAGCGAAGGGCCGCAGGCGCAAAGCCTGCTGGCGCAACTGCGTCGCCCCGGCCTGCAGCCCGTCGCCGACGACCCCGCCGAGCGCGGCAACAGCCTGACCGCGCAGGCCTGGCGGACGCGGCAGATCGTGCATCACGGCGCGCTGCAGCAGGCCGCCGGCATGCAACCCTGGCGCGAGGTGCTCGTCGCGTTGAATCTGCGCAGCGCCGTGGCGATTCCTCTGATCGACGCCAACGGCCACCCCGACGCCGTGCTGCTGCTCGACGGCGCCTATGCGCACCAGTTCGCGGCGTCGTGGATGCGCCAGTTCGCCGCCAACCTGCAGGCACGCTGGGCGCAGCTCATCCGCCAGCGTCAGCAGCACGTGCCGCGGCTGGCGCTGGCGGCAGAGGAGGCGCAGGCCCGGCGGCGGCGGCTGTTCGGCGGCGGGCTGGCGATGTGGATGCAGCCCGTGGTCGATCTGCGCACCGGCCAGGTGGTCAAAGCCGAAGCGCTGGCCCGGCTGCATCTGCCCTTCGGCGAGGTTCTCGGCCCGGCCGACTTTCTGCCGTTGCTGTGCGACCAGGAACTGGCGCAACTGTTTCAGCTCGGTCTGGAACAGACGCTGCTCGCGCTCAAACAGTGGGACGCGCAGGGCCTGAGGCTGGACGTCTCGATCAACCTGCCGCCCAGCCTGCTGCTGGACCACGCCGCCGATTTGGTGGCCGCCGCGCTGCAGCGCCACGGCGTGGCCGCGCACCGCCTGCAGCTCGAACTGCTCGAAAACCAGGAGGCCGACGGCACCCTGCGCGACGCCAGCATCCGCCATCTGCGCGAACTCGGCGTGCAACTCGCCATCGACGACCTCGGCTCGGGTTACAGCAGCCTGCTGCGGCTGAAAACGCTGCCGTTCGACACCATCAAAGTCGATCAGGGCCTGGTCTCGGGCATGGTGGCCGAGCCGCTGCGCGGGCTGGCGCTGGTGCGTTCGCTGCTGCAGATGGGACGCGATCTCGATCTGGCCGTGGTCATCGAAGGGCTGGAAACCGCCGGACTGATCGAAATGGCCGCCGTGCTCGGGGCGCGCTACGGCCAGGGTTACGGCCTGGCGCGGCCGATGCCCGCCGAAGACCTGCCCGGCTGGGTGCGCGCCACCTCCCTGCCCGCATGGCAGCCCGGCGCGCTGCACACGGCGATGGGCGCGCTGGCCTACCACTGGCAGTTCATCCACGACGACACCTGCGTGCATCCGATGTCCCTGGAGCAATGCCCGCTGACGGCGTTTTTGCAGCAGCAGGGATGGGACGATCTGGCGCAGGCGCATGCGCAGTTTCACGCCGGCGTCGACATCGCCAGCCACAGCGCGCTGCTCACGCTGGGGCTGGTCGAACGGGTGCGGCAGAGCGCCGCCGGCACGTCAACGGCCTGTTGAGCCGCGGCGCTCACATCGGGTAGCCGTCGGGGTCTTTGCCGCGCAGCCGGCGCCACAGCACCTGGGCGTTGACATAGTTGGCCACGACGATGAACACCTTGCGCAGCCGGTCGGGTGGGCAGGCGATGGGGTTGACCGCATGCCACGAGTGCTCGGTGCGCTTGAAAATGAAGCTGCGGTTGCCCAGGATGTCCGACTGCGCCACCGGTTTGAGCGCCCCTTCGGGCGGCACGGTGTGCGCCGGGTATTTGCCGCCGTCGTCGAGCACCACGGTCTGCCCGCCCCAGGCCGGGTCCCAGTCCTGCGGGGTGTTGAAGTAAAAAATGTGCGAGCCGATTTTGCGCCGCGCGTCGGTGTGCGGCGACACCGACGCGCCGCTGGGGGCGTGATGCCAGTGCATCGACAGCACGAAGCGCTCGCCCGGCTTCAGCCCGAAGGTGCGCCGCCAGAATTCGCGGTACGCCTCGCCGTGCAGCTCGCCGATGAACTCGCGCCAGGTGGGCGAGAGCTGCGCGTCCAGCCGGGGGTTGTACTGCAGCGCGTAGCGGTCGTGGCTTTTTTGCCCGTACGCGCGTTTTTTGCCGAATTCCTGCTGAAACAGGGTTTGCGCCGGCAGTTCGGCGCACAGCCGGTCGAACGCCTCGTCCTCGATCACGCCCTGCAGCCCGGCGTAGGGGTAGGGCTGGCGCTGCAAAAACTCGGCTGACTGCGCGGACATGTCGGCCAGACGCTTGGTGTTGAGTATTCCCATCGTGGCTCCTGCGACTCATCAGGCCCGCACGCTCCCGGCGGCAGCGCGCTGGCCGCCACCCTGGGAGGCTTGCGGGGCAGACTGTCTATTGGAGGGCCTGGGCGGCCGGCGCGCTTTGACCGCGGGCAAGCCGCGCCGGCATCGGCGGCGGGTCAGCCGCGCATCAGTTCTTCGATGGCCTCGATGGTCTTGGGCGCGTCGGCGGTGAGCACCTCGCACGGCTGGCCGGCGGCGCGGATGGCCACGTCGTCCTCGATACGGATGCCAATGCCGTGAAACGCCGCCGGCACGTCGTCGGCAGCGCGCACGTACAGCCCGGGCTCGATGGTCAGCACCATGCCCGGGCGCAGGATGCGTGCAGGGCGTTTGCGGCTGCCGTCGGGCAGGATGTCGATGGCCTGCCCCGGCTCGGCGTAGTCGCCACAGTCGTGCACGTCCATGCCCATCCAGTGGCTGGTGCGGTGCATGTAAAACCGCTTGTACGCGCCGGTGGCGAGCACGGCGTCGACGTCGGCGGCGGTGTCGCGCGGCACCAGCCCGAAGTCGAGCATGCCCTGGGCGAGCACGCGCAGCGCGGCGTCGTGCGGATCGGTGAAGCGCGCGCCGTCGCGGCAGGCGTCGAGCGCTGCGGCCTGCGCGGCGAGCACCACGGCGTACAGGTCGCGCTGCGCGCCGCTGAAGCGCCCGCCTGCGGGAAAGGTGCGGGTGATGTCGCTGGCGTAGCCGTCGAGTTCGCACGCGGCGTCGATCAGCACCAGGTCGTCGGCGCGCACCGCGGCGTCGCCGGCGCGGTAGTGCAACACGCAGGCGTTGGCGCCGGCGGCGACGATCGAGCCGTAGGCCGGCGACTGCGCCCCGTGCTGGCGGAAGGTGTAGAGCAGCTCGGCTTCGAGGTGGTACTCGCGCAGCCCCTGCGGCGGCGGCTGCCGCACGCTGCGGGCGCAGGCCTGCATGGCGCGCACGTGCGCCTGCGCCGAGATGGCGCAGGCGCGGCGGATGACGCCGAGTTCGTCATCGTCCTTGAACAGCCGCATGTCGTCGAGCAGGGCGCAGACGTCGTGCTGGGTGTGCGGCGCGGTCACGGCGTTGCGCGCCTGCGCCCGCACCGCGGCCAGCCAGCCCTCGACCCGGGTTTCGAACCCTTTGTGCACGGCGAACGGCCACCAGACCGCGGGCTGGTCGGCGAGCAGCTTGGGCAGTTCGGCGTCCAGGCTGTCGATCGACAGCGCGGCGTCGAAGCCGAAGGCCTCGCGTGCGGCCTCCGGCCCCCAGCGGTAGCCGTCCCAGATTTCACGTTCGGCGTTTTTGTCGCGGCAAAACAGCACACTGCGGCTTTGCCCGGCGGCGTTGGCCTGCAGCGCCAGCAGCGCCTGCGGCTCGGTGAACGCGGTGAGGTAGTAGAAGTAGCTGTCGTGGCGGTAAGGGTAGTCGACGTCGCGGTTGCGCAGCACTTCGGGCGCCGTGGGCAGCAGGGCGACGCCACCGCCGGCGGCGGCCATGTGGCGCGCCAGCTGGTCACGGCGGGCCTTGCAACGGGCGAGCAGGGCAGCATCGGGTAGGGTGGGCGGCATGAGGTGCGATCCGACAGCAAAAAACTGATGCTACTGCGCCTGCGGCCGGCGTGGCGCACCGGTCTCGCCCCGCAATTGGGTGTCGAGCGCGGCGAGCTGCTGCGGCGTGCCGACGTTGTGCCAGACGCCGGCAAACAGCTCGCCGCTGACACGGCCGGCATCGACCACGGTGTAGAGCCAGGGAAACAGCGGCCAGGGCTGCGACCGCGGCCGGGCGGCGAACAAGGCGGGGTGGAACACGCCGATGTTGCCGTAGTTGCGCCGCTGGCCGTCGCGGCAGATGCGGCCCTGCGCGGTCAGCGCCATGTCGCCGCCGGGGTTGTGCTCCGGGTTGGGGGTGAGCACCAGATGCGCGGCGGTGTGCTGCGGCTGCGCGGCGATGGTGTGCGCCACGGCGTGCAGCCGGGCGTAGTCGAAGTCGGTGTAGATGTCGCCGCTGACGACGACGAACGGCGCCTGCCCGAGCAGCGGCAGCGCGGTGGCGATGCCGCCGCCGGTCTCGAACGGCTCGGACGGTTCGACGGAGTAGCGCAGGCGCACGCCGAACCGCGCGCCGTCGCCCAGTGCCGCGGGGATCTGCGCACCCAGCCAGCCGGTGTTGACGACGATGTCACGCCAGCCGCCCGCGGCCAGGCGCTCGATCTGCCAGACGATCAGCGGTTTGCCGCCGACGGCCAGCAGTGGCTTGGGATGGGCGTCGGTCAGCGGCCGCATGCGCTGGCCGCGGCCGGCGGCGAGGATCATGGCAACCGGCATCAGAAGGTGTAGCCCACCTGCACGCTGCGGCCTTCGAGCTGGTCGAGCAGTTGCAACAGCGGCTTGAACGCACCATAGCGCGCCGCCACCAGACGGGTGTGCTGCAGCACCACCGGCAGGTCGCCGAGATACTGCGCCTTGCCGTCGCGGTGGTACAGCCGGGCGAAAATGCCCAGGACCTTGAGCGCGCGCTGCAGCCCCATCCAGTCGAGATCGCGGTAAAAGTCGGCAAAGTCGGCGGCCACCGGCAGCGCCGCGGCGCGCGCGCGCTCCCAGTAGCGGATGGCCCAGTCGAGCTGCTGCTCCTCCGGCCAGGCGATGTAGGCATCGCGCAGCAGCGACACCAGGTCGTAGGTGATCGGGCCGATCACCGCATCCTGAAAATCGAGCACGCCGGGGTTGCGCTCGGCGGTGAGCATGAGGTTGCGGCTGTGCCAGTCCCGGTGCACCAGCACCCGCGGCTGCGCCAGGTTGTTCGCCACGATGTCCTGGAAAATGCGCTCCAGCGCCGCGTGCTGCGCCGCGCTGAGGGTGTGGCCGTGGTGCTGCTGCACGAACCACTGCGGGAACAGATCGAGCTCGCGGCGTAGCAGCGCGGCGTCGTATGGCGGCACGGCGTGCGCGGCGTCGATGCGCTGCAGCGTCACCAGCGCCGCCAGCGCGTCGCGCATCCAGCCGTCGGCGCGTCCGGGCTGTTCGCCGATGGCGCGCAGATACGTCGTCGTACCCAGGTCGGTGAGCAGCAAAAAACCCTGCGCCTCGTCCTGCGCCAGCACCAGCGGCACGTGCACTCCGCCTGCGGCGAGCAGGCGGGCGACGCGCACGAACGGGCGCACGTCTTCCATCGGCGGCGGCGCGTCCATCACGATCAGGCTGCCGCCAGCGCTTTGCACGCGGTAATAGCGGCGGAAGCTGGCGTCGCTGGAGGCCGGTTGCAGGGTGTCGGGCTGCACGCCGTGGGCTGCGGCCAGCGGCTGCAGCCAGGCGGCCAGCGCCTGCATGCGGGGGGAAGGATCGGCGGACGGCATGGGCAAGGGCAAGGGGGACTGCTCCCTATAATCCGCGGCATTTTAGGCATCGCCGCGCGCCCGGCTGGCGGACGCGCCCGGCGCGCCGCTGCAGGGGCTTTGGCCTCGACTTTGCTGTCCCGCTCTCCACCCCCGTGCCCTTGCAGACCCCGCTGCCGACCCTGCCCCGCTTCCGACGTCGCGCGCTGCCTCTCGGCGCGCGGCAGCGCGGCCCGCTGTGCCGGCTGCGGCCGCTGGCGCTGGCGTTGCTGGCCGGCTCCGGCGCTGCGCACGCCGCGGCGCCGGGGGCGGCGGATGAGGGGCTGCAGCTCGTCCCCAGCCTCGATCTGCTGCAGCACCTGCCGCCGCAGGCGCAGCCGCTGGAGCCGCTGTTCGTCATCGCCGACCGGATCACCGGGCAGAACGACGTCGCGGTCCACGCCAGCGGCGACGTGCAGTTGCGCAAGCACAGTATCGTCATCAGGGCCGACCGGCTGCGCTATTACTTTGTCGAGAACGAGGCCGTGGCCAACGGCCATGTGCGCGTGCTGCGCGACGGCAACCGCTTCTCCGGGCCGTCGCTGCGCCTGCAGCTCGACACCTACCGCGGGCAAATGCCCGACGCCGATTATTCCTTCCGCGTCACGCAGGGCCACGGCCACGCCGCGGTCATCGACTTTCTCGGCCGCGAGCATGTGCAGGCCAGCGACGCCACCTACACCACCTGCACCGCCAGCCCGGTGGACTGGTTCGTCCAGGCCACGCATCTGGACCTGAATCTGGCGGACAACACCGGCACCGCGCGTGACGCCCGCGTGGTGTTCAAGGGCGTGACCCTTCTGCCGCTGCCGTATGCGAGCTTTCCGCTGACCGACGCACGCAAGTCCGGCTGGCTGCCGCCGACCCTGGGCGTGGACAGCCGCAACGGCCTGGACCTGGCAGTGCCGTACTACTGGAACATCGCGCCGAATTACGACGCCACCTTCACCCCACGGCTGATCCTGCGCCGCGGCTTCATGGGCAGCGCGGCCCTGCGCTGGCTGCAGCCCGACTATTCCGGGCGCACGCAGTTCGATCTGCTGCCGTCGGACAGCAGCGACAACGGGCAGAGCCGCTGGGCGGGTTATGTGCAGCAGACTGGCAACCTGGCTCGCGGCCTGAGCTATGCGCTGAACTACCAGCGGGTGTCTGACGACAACTGGTGGCAGGATTTCGGCGGCGTCAACCCGGTGATCGGTGCCAACCGCACCCTGCCGCAGCAGGGCAGCCTGACCTATGCGCTGCCGCTGGGGTATGTGCAGCTGAGCGTCAACCGCTGGCAGACGCTGCAAAACACCGCCGCGCCCATCGGCGTGCCGTACAACCAGCAGCCGCAGCTCTACACCCATGTGCAGAGCGCGAATTACACCGGTTTGAGCTGGCAGTTCGACTCGGCGCTGACGCGCTTTACCAACTCGACGGCGATTTCCGGCGACCGTCTGTACCTCAATCCGCAGATCAGCTACCCGGTGGTGCGTGCCGGCGGCTTCATCACCCCCAGGCTGTCGTTCAACTTCACCCGCTACGTCACCGACACGCCGATGGCCGACGGCGCCACCACCGCCGACCGCGCGCTGCCCACCTTCAGCCTGGACAGCGGGCTGGTGTTCGAGCGCCCGGCGCGGCTGTTCGGCCGCGCGCTCACCCAGACGCTCGAACCGCGCCTGTACTACGTCTACACCCCGTACCGCAATCAGCAGAATCTGCCCAATTTCGACAGCGCCGATCTCGACCTGAACCTGGCGACCATCTACACCGACAATGTGTTTTCGGGCAACGACCGCATCGCCGACGCCAACAACCTGACCGGCGGCGTGACCACCCGGCTGCTCGATCCGCAGTCCGGCGTCGAGCTCGCCCGGCTGACGCTGGCGCAGCGCGTGCTGTTCTCGCCGCAGCGCGTCACGCTCAGCGGCGTGCCCATCCCCGCCGGGCTGAACGACACCTTCGCGCTGGTCAGCACCAGTCTGGGCGGCGACTGGAGCGCCAACGCGGCGCTGCAGTACAACGCCAAGCTGCGGCAGACGCAGCAAATCGCTGCCGGGGCACGCTGGTCGCCCGCGCCGTTCAAGACCATCAGCACCAGTTACCAGTACCAAAGCGCCGCAAGCGGCCAGATTCCGCTGCGCTACATCAACACCGCCTGGCAATGGCAGCTCAGCCCGCGCTGGTACTCGGTCGGCCAGGCCAATTACAGCATCCTGGACAAGCGCTTCAACAACGGCCTGCTCGGCTTCGAGTATGACGGCGGCTGCTGGGTCGGACGCATCGTGGTGCAGCGCAACTCGCTGACCCCGGCGACGGCGTATACGCGCATTCTGTTCCAGCTCGAACTCGTCGGCTTCTCCCGCCTGGGCAACAACCCGATTTCCGCGCTCAAGCAGAATATCCCCGGCTACCAGATCCTCAAGCAATCGACCGCGCCGCCGAGCCGCTTTTCCAATTATGAATAAGACCCTTCTGTCCCGCACCCTGCTGGCCGTCGTCGTGTGCAGTGCCAGCGTCTGCGCCCAGGCGCAAGGCCTGCGGCTGCCGGGGACGTCCGGCGCCGGTCTGGCACCGGGTGCCACGGCGTCGTCACCCGCCACCCCGCCGATGGCCGCGCCGCCGGCACTGCCGTCGAGCTTTGGCAGCACGCGATCGAGCGACGGCATTGCCGCCATCGTCGGCAACCAGGTGATCACGGATTACGACCTCAACCTGCGCACCGAGGCCACGCGGCAGCAGGCGCAGGCCGCCGGCGCGCAACTGCCGCCAGCCGCGCAGCTGCGCGCACAGGTGCTCAACCAGATGATCGACGAACTGGCGCTGGCGCAGTACGCCGAGCAGATCGGCATGAGCGTCAGCCCCGACACGCTGGACCGCGCCATCGCCCAGGTGGCGGCGAACAACAAACTCACCGTGCCCGAGTTGCGGCGGGAAATCGAGCGCGAAGGCATGGGCTGGACGACCTACCGCGACCAGATCCAGCGCGAAATCCTCATCGCCCGGCTGCGCGAACGCACCATGGCGCAACTGCCGCCGGTGTCCGACAGCGAAATCGACGACTTTCTCGCCAAACAGGACGCCGCCGCCAGCAGCCCGCAGGCCGAGTACGACATCGCGCAGATTTTCCTGCCCGTGCCGCAAAACGCCACTGCGGCGCAGGTCGCCGCGGTCAGGCAGAAAATCGACGCCATCGACGCCCAGCTCAAGGCCGGAGCGGACTTCGCCCGGCTCGCGGAAAAAGAATCACAGGGCGAAGGTGCCAAACACGGCGGCGATCTGGGCATGCGCCCGGCAGACCGCCTGCCCAGCCTGTTCGTCGATACGGTGAGCAAACTGCAGCCGGGGGAGATCAGCCCGGTCATCCGCAGCGCCGCGGGCTTTCACATCCTCAAACTGCTCGCCAGCCGCGGCGTGAACACCGCACCGACGACGGCGATGCAAAGCGAGGTGCGCGAGATCGTGCTGCGCGCCTCCACCGAAGCGCAGCGCGAGCGCGCCAGGGCCGAGCTCGACGCCGTCGCCCAGGCGGTGCAGAGCGGCAAGGTGACGTTCGCCGACAAGGCCCGCGAACTGTCGCAGGACACGGCCACGGCGCCCAAGGGCGGCGACGTCGGCTGGGTGCTGCCCGGACAGCTCGACCCGGTGCTCGACGCCGCGCTGCAACGCCTGAACCCCGGCGACGTATCCTCGCCGCTGGTGGTGGGCAACAAAGTCGTGCTGCTGCAGCTTGTGGACCGCGCCATGCGCCCGCTGGCGCCGGAGCAAAAGCGCGCGCTGGCCAGGGAAATCCTGCAACGGCAGAAAGCGGCACAGGATTTCGACGAGTTGGTGCGTGACGTGCGCGCCCGCACCTATGTCCACATCCCGGAAAACGACTGAGCCACGCCCGCGCGCCGCGGCGCACGTGGCACGCAAGCGCTTCGGCCAGCATTTCCTCGTCGACCGCAGCGTCATCCAGGACATCGTCGCCTGCATCGCGCCGCAGCCGGGCGACCGCCTGGTGGAAATCGGCCCCGGCCTGGGGGCGCTGACCCTGGCGCTGCTGGCTCGCGTGCCGCGGCTGACGGCGGTGGAAATCGACCGCGACCTGGCAGCGCGCTGGCGCCGCCAGGCACCGGCGCAGGTGGAACTCATCGAAGCCGACGCGCTCACCGTGGACTTTGCCCGCCTGGGCGACGATTTGCGGCTGGTCGGCAACCTGCCTTACAACATTTCCACGCCGCTGCTTTTCCATCTGCTCGACGCCGCCGACCACGTGCGCGACCAGCATTTCATGCTGCAGAAGGAAGTGGTCGACCGCATGGTCGCCACTGCAGGCGGGCGCGATTTCGGCCGGCTGTCGGTGATGCTGCAGTGGCGCTACCGCATGGACAAGCTGCTGGACGTGCCGCCGACGGCGTTCGATCCGCCACCGCGGGTCGATTCGGCGGTGGTGCACATGGTGCCGCACCCGGCTGCGGCGCTGGCCGGCGTCGACCCGGCGGTGCTGTCGGCGCTGGTCACCGCGGCGTTTTCACAGCGGCGCAAACTGCTGCGGCACAGCCTGTCGGGCTGGCTGCAGCAGCGGGGCTACGCCGGCGGCTTCGATGTGCAACGCCGCGCCGAAGAGGTGGACACGGCGGAGTATGTGGCGCTGGCGCGCGAGTTGACGGCCGCGACGCACGTCGCCGCGGTGCCTCCGCCCGGCGCCTGAGCCCCTGGGGTTCAGGCCGCAGGCTCAGGCCGCGGCTTCAGGTGACAGGTTCAGGTGACAGGTTCAGGCGGCGGGTTCAGGAAACGGGCTCAGGCAACGAGCTGCGCCCAGGCCCCCTCCCACGGTGTGCTCACCTTCACGGCTTTGACACGGGCTTCCGGTACTGCTTCGCCCCGCACCCCCTCCCGGACAGGAGTGCGGGTTACAGAAAAGAATAGAACACCCTGAACGGTACGCCGCGTTCGGCCCAGAAGTCCGCGGCGTCGCGGAACACGTCGAGCAGGGTTTCGCGCGCTTCCTTGTCGAAACGCTGCGTCGCCGGGAGTTGTTCGAGCACGACGACGAAACCCGGCTGCGGCCCGCCGGAATGCACGACGTCGGTCAGGCAGTCGTGCAGCGCATCGAGGTTTTTGCCGAAGTGCTTGGGAAACAGAAACGAGCGGGCGATGGTTTCGAGCACTTCCTGCTTGGTCGTGGCGTCGGCCAGGTTGGCGTAGAGAAAATGCTGGCCGGTCGTCTCGGCTGCCTGCTGCAGCTGCGCAACGCGGTAAGCCCGGATCGACTGCACGATATTCGGCCGTACCGACTTGAGCAGCACGGCGGGATCGGCATCATTCAACGATGCGTCGGAAACTGGCATAGTGATCATGGGTGTAGTAACAGACTTCCGGATAGTGCGCGGCCCCACCGCAGACGATGCGGCGCGCCCCCCGGTTGCGGGCGCCTGGGGTCGGAACGGTGTATTCGCGGTAAAAACCTCGTGGCTTGGAGGGAAGCAGGCGCTCATAGTTTCCAAACACCACCCCGTCCTTGGGCCCGTCGAACGGGCCGCCGGCATGGATGCGGCGCAACACGTCGCGCGCCTGCGGCGGCAGCTCGGCCACGGCCACGGTAGGCAGCGAGTGCTGTTGCCGTTCGTGGTCCGCGCGATGCGCGGTTTCCCGCGCCTGCGCCGCAGGGATCGGCCAACCGCCGGCGGAAGACCCGAACTGCAGCGTGGACAGGGCAAACGGCAGCGTTGCCAGCAAAAGCCCGGTCAGCAGGAGGGAACGCAGCGTGGACGGAATGCACCGACGATTCATGCTGCCATGCGCAACGAGGCGCGAATCAAGGCGGTTGGACGCAAAAGCGCAAAAATATGAGCAGTTCGCCGCAGTTGGGCGCCAAACCGCGTGACGCGGGGCACGCCAGCGCGCCTGGCACGCAGGCCACCTGTCATATCGGTAAAGTCTTAATCGTAGCGAAATCGCCACGAAAAGACAAGGATTCGCCTATTTTTGAGCAGTGCGCCGCCGCCAGCGGGCAGCCGCGGCGGCGGCGGGCGCCATGCTCAGAGGTTGGCTTCGGCCACGGTCAGCGCCGTCATATTGACGATGCGCCGCACCGTGCTCGACGCCGTGAGGATGTGCACCGGCTTGGCCGCACCGAGCAGGATGGGGCCGATGGCGATGTTGTTGCCCGCAGTGGCCTTGAGCAGGTTGTAGGCGATGTTCGCCGCGTCGAGGTCGGGAAACACCAGCAGATTGGCTTCGCCGCTGAGGGTGGAATCGGCCAGCAGGCTGGCGCGCAGCGCCGGATCGACCGCGCTGTCGCCCTGCATTTCGCCGTCGACCTCCAGCTCGGGTTCGAGCTGCCGCAGCAAAGCCAGCGCCTCGCGCATCTTGACCGCGCTGGGCGCCGACGACGAGCCGAAATTGGAGTGAGACAGCAGCGCCACCTTGGGGGTGATGCCAAAACGCCGCAGCTCTTGCGCGGCCAGCCGGGTGATTTCGGCGATTTCCGCCGCCGTCGGGTCGAAGTTGATGTGGGTGTCGACCAGCGCCACCTGCCGCCCAGGAAGCACCAGCAGGTTCATCGCCGCGTAAACCGACGCCGTGGGGCTGCGGCCGATGACCTGGTCGATGTAATGCAGATGAATGTGGGTATGCCCCCAGGTGCCGCAGAGCATGCCGTCGGCTTCGCCTTTGTGCAGCATCATCGAGCTGATGAGCGTCAGCCGCCGGCGCATTTCGATCTTGGCCATCGCCGGGGTCACGCCCTTGCGTCCGGCGAGCTGGTGGTAGGTCTGCCAGAAATCGCGGTAGCGCTCGTCGTGGTCGGTGTTGACCACGTCGAAGTCGCGTCCTTCCTCCAGGCGCAGACCGAAGCGCTCGATGCGCTGCGCAATGACCGCCGGACGGCCCACCAGAATGGGGCGCGCCAGGTGCTCGTCGACCACCACGCGCACCGCGCGCAGCACGCGCTCGTCCTCGCCCTCGGCGTAGACGATGCGTTTTTTCGCCGCCTTTTTGGCGATGGAAAACATCGGCCGCATCAGCGCGCCCGACTGGTAGACGAACTGCTGCAGGCTGTCGCGGTAGGCGTCCATGTCGGCGATCGGCCGGCGTGCCACGCCGCTTTGCGCCGCCGCCTCGGCCACCGCCGGGGCGATTTTGATCATCAGCCGCGGGTCGAACGGCTTGGGGATCAGATAGTCGGGGCCGAAGCGCAGCGGCTCGCCGACGTAGGTGGCGGCGACCACGTCGCTCTGCTCGGCCTGCGCCAGCTCGGCGATGGCGTGCACCGCGGCGATTTCCATCTCCGGGGTGATGGTGGTGGCGCCGCAGTCGAGCGCGCCGCGGAAAATGTAGGGAAAACACAGCACGTTGTTGACCTGGTTCGGGTAATCCGACCGGCCCGTGGCGATGATGGCATCGGGCCGCACGGCGCGCGCCTCCTCGGGGGTGATTTCCGGGTTCGGGTTGGCCAGCGCCAGGATGAGGGGCCTGTCGGCCATGCGCTGCGCGTACTCCGGCTTGAGCACGCCGCCTGCCGACAGGCCGAGAAACACGTCGGCGCCGTCGATGATGTCGGCCAGGGTGCGCGCCGGCGTGTCCTGGGCGAAGCGCCGCTTGTCCTCGTCCATCAGCTCGGTGCGGCCGGTGTACACCACGCCGGCCAGGTCGCTGACCCAGATGTTTTCGCGCGGCAGCCCCAGATCGACCAGCAGATTCAGGCAGGCCAGCGCCGCCGCCCCGGCACCGGAGCACACCAGTTTGACCCGCGCGATGTCCTTGCCCACGACCTTCAGGCCGTTGAGGATGGCGGCGCCGACGATGATCGCCGTGCCGTGCTGATCGTCGTGGAACACCGGGATGTTCATCCGCGTGCGCAGCTTGCGCTCGACCTCGAAGCACTCCGGCGCCTTGATGTCCTCCAGGTTGATGCCGCCGAAGGTCGGCTCCAGCGCGGCGATGATGTCCACCAGCCGATCCGGGTTTTTTTCGTTGACCTCGATGTCGAACACGTCGATGCCGGCGAACTTTTTGAACAACACCGCCTTGCCTTCCATCACCGGCTTGGCCGCCAGCGGGCCGATGTCGCCCAGCCCGAGCACCGCGGTGCCGTTGGAAATCACCGCCACCAGGTTGCCGCGCGCGGTGTAGCGGAACACGTCGTCGGCGTTGGCGTGGATCTGCTCGCACGCCGCGGCCACGCCCGGCGAATACGCCAGCGCCAGATCGCGCTGGTTGGACAACTGCTTGGTGGCGATGACGGCCAGTTTGCCCGGGCGGGGGAATTCGTGGTATTCGAGCGCGGCCTGGCGCAGCTTGGCCTGGGGATCTTCGGGGCTGGACATGACGGGAGTCTCCTGCGCGCAGCCGTGGTGAACGTTTCGCAGCGTGCTGTCGCGTCGATCAGGCCGGCCATTGTAGGAGTCTGCCCGCCGCGCGTTGTGCGAACATCACGCTTGGTCTGCTGCGTCTGCCGTCCCATGTCCGCCCCGCTTGGCGAATTCGACCTCATCGCCCGTTACTTCACCCGGCCCGCGCACCGCGCCGATCTCGGCGTGGGCGACGACTGTGCGCTGCTGCCCGCGCCCGCGCCGGGCGAACAGCTGGCGGTTTCCACCGACATGCTGGTGGAAGGCCGGCATTTCCTGCCCGACGCCGACCCGCAGGCGCTGGGCCACAAGGCGCTGGCGGTCAATCTGTCGGATCTGGCGGCGATGGGCGCGCAGCCGCTGGCCTTCACCCTGGCGCTGGCGCTGCCGCAGTCCGACGCGCAGTGGCTGCAACCGTTTGCCGCCGGGCTGTTCGCGCTGGCGCAGGCCCACGACATCGCGCTGGTCGGCGGCGATACCACCCGCGGGCCGCGCAATCTGTGCATCACCGTGCTGGGCACGCTGCCGCGCGGTCAGGCGCTGCTGCGCAGCGGCGCGCGCGACGGCGACGACATCTGGGTGTCGGGCTGCGTCGGCGACGCCCGGCTGGCGCTGGGCCACCGCCTGGGCGAATGGACGCTGGACGCGGCGACGCTGGCGGCAGCCGCGCCGCGGCTGGACCGGCCCACGCCGCGGCTGGCGCTCGGGCAGGCGCTGCGCGGCGTGGCGCACGCCGCGATCGACGTGTCCGACGGCCTGCTTGCCGACCTCGGGCACATTCTGCAGCGCAGCGGCGTGGGCGCCACGGTCGAGGTCGACGCCTGTCCGGCCAGCGCCGCGCTGCAGGCGCAGGACGTAGCCCGCCGCCGCCAGTGCCAGCTCGCCGGCGGCGACGACTACGAGCTCGTGTTCACCGCCCCGGCGGCGGCGCGCGACGCCGTGCTCGCCGCAGCGCGGCGGGCAGCCACCGCGGTGACGCGCATCGGGCGCATCCAGGCACAGCCGGGGCTGCGCCTGGTCGACGCCGGCGGACAGGTCGTGGACAATGTGTACGCCGGGTTCGACCATTTCCGCTGACTGCACCGCATGACCGTCACTGCCTCTGAGACCGCACCGCGCGCCGGCTGGCGCTTCATGTGGCGCAACCCGCTGCATCTGCTCGCGCTGGGCTTTGGCAGCGGGCTGTCGCCGGTCGCGCCGGGCACGGCAGGCACCTTGTTCGCCTGGGCCAGCTTCGCCCTGCTGTCGGCTTGGTTGAACGCAGCAGACTGGGCGGTGCTCATCGCCGCCGGCGCGGTCGTCGGCGTCTGGGCCTGCGGCCGGACCGCGCGCGCGCTGGGCACCGACGACCCGTCGCCGGTGGTGTGGGACGAAATCGTCGCCTTCTGGCTGGTGTTGCTGCTGGTGTGGCCGGCGCCGTGGGCCGAGCAGCTCGCGGCGTTTTTGCTGTTTCGCGCCTTCGACGCGGGCAAGTGGCTGGCGGTGGGCTGGGCCGACCGCCACGTCAAAGGCGGGCTGGGCATCATGCTCGACGATCTGATCGCCGCCGGGTTCACCCTGCTGGTGCTGGCGGTGGCGGTGCGGCTGTACGCGTTGCGATGAATATGGACGGCAAAGACCCCGCCCCCGACTGGCCCGGGCTGTGCGCGCTGGCCGCCGACCTCGGCGCCGTGCTGCGCCGTCGCGGCTGGCATCTGGCCACCGCCGAATCGTGTACCGGCGGGCTGGTGTCCGCGGCGGTGACCAGCGTGGCCGGGTCGAGCGACTGGTTCGACCGCGGTTTCGTCACCTACAGCAACGCGGCGAAGACCGATTTGCTCGGCGTACCGGCTGCGCTGATCGACCGCGTCGGTGCCGTCAGCGCCGAAGTGGCGCAGGCGATGGCGCAGGGCGCGGCGCGGCGCGCCGCAGTGCAGGTGGCCGTGGCCATCACCGGCATCGCCGGGCCGGGAGGCGGCACGGCGCAAAAGCCCGTGGGCACGGTATGGTTCGGCTTGGCATGGGACGACGGCACGGCGCTGCGCACGCAAACCCGCCTCGTCCGGTTCGACGGCGACCGCGCCGGCGTGCGTTTCGCCGCCGCGGCGCTGGCGCTGCGCTGGGTGCAGCAGGCCGCAGAAGACGCCGTCAGCGGCGCAGGGCGCTGAACCTCAGCCGCGCGGCGGCGCGGTGTCGCGGAACGACTGGCGCTGCATCAGCTTGTCGTACAGCCGCGCCAGATTGGGATATTGCTGCTGCCAGCCCTGGTCGGGAAAGCGGAATTCGACATAGCCGAGCGCCGCGCCCACGGCGATGTCGGCCAGCGTGAGATGGTTGCCGCAGCAAAAGGGTTTGTCTCCCAGCCCTTGCGACATCGCCTTGATGCCCGAAGCCACCTTGCCCATCTGCCGCTCGATCCACGCCGGGCAGCGCTGCGCCTCGGTGCGGCCGGGCCAGGTCTGCTCCAGCCGCGCGGTGGCCGCGGCGTCCATCACGCCATCGGCCAGTGCCTCCCAGGTGCGCACCTCGGCGCGCTCGCGCCCGGCCGCGGGAATGAGCTTGCCCACCGGAGTGAGGGTGTCGAGGTATTCGACGATCACCCGCGAATCGAAAATCGCCTCGCCGTCATCGAGCACCAGGCAGGGAACCTTGCCCAGCGGGTTGGAGCGCATGATCTGGGTGTCTTCCGCCCAGACGTTCTCCTCCTCCCACTTGGCGTCGATCTTTTTTTCGGCCAGGGTGATGCGCACCTTGCGCACGTAAGGACTGGTCAGGGAACCGATGAGTTTCATGTTCTGTGCTGCTGGGGAAAGGCAAATCAGTATATCAACGGCCCCGGATACGACGGCAGCGCGCCGCCGTCTTCCTACAATGCACGCATGACGCCGAACACCGCACCACAGTCTTCCTCCGCCGCCGCCCTGGACGCGCTGTCGCCGCTGGACGGGCGCTACGCCGCCAAGCTCGACGCCCTGCGCCCGTTTTTGTCCGAAACCGGGTTGATGCATGCCCGGGTGCAGGTCGAAGTGGCCTGGTTCATCGCCCTGTCGGACCTCGGGCTGCCCGAATTCCCCGCGCTGCCGGCGGCCGCACGCGACGCGCTGCACGCCTGGGTGGCCGATTTCGGCAGCACGCAGGCGGCGCAGATCAAGGCCATCGAACGCACCACCAACCACGACGTCAAGGCGGTGGAATACTGGCTGAAGGAGCGCAGCGCCGCGCTGCCGGCGGTGGCGCCCTACGCCGAGTTTTTCCACTTCGCCTGCACCTCCGAGGACATCAACAACACCGCGCACGGGCTGATGCTGTCGGGCGCGCGCCGCCATGTGCTGCTGCCGCTGCTGCAGCGGGTGCTGCGCCGGCTGCTGGAGCTCACCGCCGAACTGGCCGAGCAGCCCATGCTGTCGCGCACCCACGGCCAGACCGCCAGCCCGACCACGCTGGGCAAGGAATTCGCCAACGTCGCGCACCGCCTGCACCGCGCCATCGCGGCGATCGAAAGCGTGCAGCTCACCGCCAAGATGAACGGCGCGGTGGGCAATTACAACGCACACCTGGCCGCCTACCCCGACGTCGACTGGGAGGCGTTCGCCCGCGGCGTGGTCGAGTCGCTCGGGCTGACGTTCAACCCCTACACCATCCAGATCGAGCCGCACGACGCCATGGCCGAGCTGTTCGACGCGGTGGCCCGCGCCAACACCATTCTCATCGACTTGTCGCGCGACGTCTGGGGCTACATCTCCTGGGGCTATTTCAAGCAGAAGACCAAGGCCGGGGAGATCGGCTCGTCGACCATGCCGCACAAGGTCAACCCAATCGACTTCGAAAACGCCGAAGGCAACCTCGGCGTGGCCAACGCGCTGCTGCGGCACTTGAGCGACAAGCTGCCGATTTCGCGCTTCCAGCGCGACCTCACCGACTCGACGGTGCTGCGCAACATGGGCGTGGCGCTGGGGCACAGCGTGCTGGCGTGGGACTCGCTGCTGCGCGGGCTGGACAAACTGCTGGTGCACCCGCAGCGGCTGGAAGAAGACCTGGACGCCGCCTGGGAGGTGCTGGCCGAGGCGGTGCAGACGGTGATGCGCCGCCACGGCCTGCCCAACCCCTACGAGCAGCTCAAGGAGCTGACCCGCGGCAAGGAGATCACCGCCGAATCGATGCGCGCCTTCATCCGCGGCCTGGATCTGCCCGACGCCGACAAACAGCGGCTGCTGCAACTCACGCCGGCGCGCTACACCGGCGCCGCCGCCGCGCTGGCCCGCCGCCTGGCCGCCGCTGGCTGAACGGGGGCGCCTGCGCGATGCTCAAGCTGCTGCTCAAATGGCTGCTGTCGGCGTGCGCGCTGCTTGCCGTGACCTCTGTCTACAGCGGCGTGCAGGTGGACGGATTTGCCGCGGCGATGTGGGCGGCGCTGGTCATCGGCCTGCTCAACGCGCTGGTGCGGCCGGTGCTGTTCATCCTCACCCTGCCGATCACCGTGCTCACGCTCGGCGCTTTTCTGTTCGTCATCAACGCGCTGATGTTTTACGCCGCCTCCGGGCTGCTCGACGATTTTCACGTGCGCAGCTTCGGTGCGGCGCTCATCGGCTCGATTCTGTACAGCATCGCCGGGGTGATCATCGACAGCGCGCTGCAGGGCCTGCGCCTGGGGCCGCAGCGCTAGCGCCCCGCTGGCCGGAGGCGGGCTTGCCGCGGCGCAGGCAGCCCGGTTGACGCCGCTTTCAGTGCTGCCAGACGCTGGCGCTGCCCTGGCGGGCCATTTGCATCAGCCGCGCCACGCGCTCCTCGGTCGAGGGATGGGTGCTGAACAGTTGGGCGATCCCGCCGCCGTGCAGCGGGTTGAGGATCATCATCTGCGCCGTCGCCGGGTGTTCCTCCGCCGTCTGGAACGGCACGCCGCGGGCGTAAGCCTCGATTTTTTGCAGCGCCGACGCCAGCGCCGCCGGATCGCCGGAAATTTCCGCGCCGCCGCGGTCGGCCTCGAACTCGCGGGCGCGCGAAATCGCCATCTGGATCAGGCTGGCCGCCAGCGGCGCCAGCAGGGCCACGGCGATACCGGCCACCGGGTTGACCGGGCGGCCGTTTTCATCGCGCCCGCCGAAAAACACGGCAAAGTTCGCCAGCGCCGAAATCGCTCCGGCCATGGTCGCGGAAATGGTGGAAATGAGAATGTCGCGGTGTTTGACGTGCGCCAGCTCGTGCGCCATCACGCCGCGCAGCTCGCGCGCGCTGAGCACGCGCAGAATGCCGGTGGTGGCGGCCACCGCGGCATGCTCCGGGTTGCGGCCGGTGGCAAAGGCATTGGGTGCGTCTTCCTGGATCAGATACACCCGCGGCATGGGCAAGCCGGCGCGCTGCGCCAGCTCCTGCACCATCGCGTAGAACTGCGGCGCGCTGGAGGCGTCGACCTCCTGCGCGTTGTACATCCGCAGCACCATTTTGTCGCTGAACCAGTAGCTGAAGAAGTTCATGCCCAGCGCGAACAGCAGCGCCAGCACCATGCCCTGCTTGCCGCCGAGCATGGAGCCGATCACGACGAACAGCGCGGTGATCGCAGCCATCAGGATGGCGGTTTTCAGGATGTTGAACATGCTCGACTCCGATACGTTTGGATACAACAGCGCTAGATTGTGCAGGCAAATCAAAGTTCAAGGGCGCGCAGGGTCAAACCGTCGGTGACGGCAACACCAGCCCGGTCCACGGCTGCGCCTGCGGGACCCACTGCGCCACGGGCTGCATGATGCCACCGGGTTTTTGCAGCCGGGTGATGCGCAGCACACCGTCGGCACAGCGCACGTCCAGGCCGTCGGCCGTCACGCGCAGCACCGTGCCGGCCGCCGCCGCGGCGTCGGCGGCCAGCGCCTGTGCCGCGCCGACCTTGAACACCCGGCCATCGGGCAGGGTGAACTGCGCTCCCGGCCACGGGGTGAACGCACGCACCCGCCGCGCCAGCACGTCTGCCGGCTGCGTCCAGTCGAGCGCGGCCTCGTGTTTGCCGATTTTGTCCGCGTAGCTCACGCCCTGCGCCGGCTGCGGCTGCGGGGTGAGCGCGCCACTTTCGAGCAGATCGAGCCCGCGCACGATGGTCTGCGCGCCACAGGCGGCGAGCTTGTCGTGCAGGCTCGCCGCGGTGTCGTCGCTGGCGATGGGCAGCGGCACGCGCAGCAGCATCGGCCCGGTGTCCAGCCCGGCGTCCATCTGCATCAGGGTGATGCCGGTCTGCGCGTCGCCCGCCTCGATGGCGCGCTGGATCGGCGCCGCCCCGCGCCAGCGCGGCAGCAGCGACGCGTGGATGTTGACACAGCCCAGCCGCGGCAGATCGAGCAGCGTTTGGGGCAGGATCAGACCATAGGCGGCGACCACCAGCACGTCGGCTGCCGCCGCGCGCAGCGCGTCGTGCGCCGCCTGCGCGTCGGCCGCATGGCGGCCCTGCAACCGTAGGCCCAGGGGCTGCAGCACGCTGCAGTGTGCCTCCAGCGCCACCTGCTTGACCGCGCTGGGCTGCAGCTTGAGCCCGCGCCCGGCCGGGCGGTCGGGCTGGGTGAACACCAGCGGCACGGTGTAGCCGGCGGCGAGAATGGCGCGCAAGGCCTGCGCGGCGAATTCGGGCGTGCCGGCAAACGCCACGCGCAGACGGCGCGGCGGCGCGGGCGGGGCTGCCTGCGGGTTCAAGCCGCCTGCCTCTGCCGTTTGAGCATTTTGGTTTTGATGCGGCTGCGTTTGAGCGGGGACAGGTAATCGACGAAGACCTTGCCCAGCAGATGGTCCATTTCGTGCTGGATGCACACCGCGGTCAGGCCGTCGGCGTCGAGCTCGAACACTTCACCCTGCGCGTCGAGCGCACGCACCCGCACGCTGGCCGGGCGGGTGATGGTGTCGTAGATACCGGGAACCGACAGGCAGCCTTCCTCCCATTCCTTGCTGTCTTCGCTGCGGCGCACGATTTCCGGGTTGATCAGCACCAGCGGGCGGTTGCGCTCCTCGGAGGTGTCCATGACGATGATGCGCTCGTGCACATCGACCTGCGTTGCCGCCAGACCGACGCCGTTGGCTTCGTACATGGTGTCGAACATCGCCGCCACCAGCGCCCGCACACGGTCGTCCACCACACTGACCGGCTTGGCCACGGTGTGCAAACGCGGGTCGGGATATTGAAGGATGGTGAGCTTTTGCATGCGTGCCATTTTAGGGATTGGCGATGGAACCGGGGGCATCCATTAAGAAAATAGGGGAACCCCGGCAAATTCCAAGCCCGCACGCCGCGGAGTCAGGACGCAACATTCTTGCAACTGACCGGCCCCGGCAGGCCGCGATTCGATTGCCGCGTCAAGGTGTTGCGTGCACAATGTGAGTCATTTTCTCGATAACCGCCCCGGTCTGCGGCAACTGTTCACGGGAGCGGATGGACAACAACCACACCGCTGCCGGATGTGGTGAGCGATCGATCTTGGGGGTTCCGTCATGCCGAACAAGCCTTTCCAACATCCTGCGCGCCAACGGGCGCATCTGGCCGCCCTGCTGCTGGGCTGCGCGCTGCCGTGGACTGCGGCGCTGGCGGCAGACCCGGCCGGCCCGACCCCCGCCCCGACGGCGCCGTCGCTGCACGGCCTGCCCAACTACCCGGTGCCCGCGGCGCAGCGCGCGCAGGCCGAGCTGACGGCGCAGACCGGGGTGCCGGTCAGCGAGCTGGCGCCCAACGCGCCGGCGCGCTACACCGTCAAACGCGGCGACACGCTGTGGGCGATCTCCGGCATGTATTTGCGCAAACCCTGGGACTGGCCCAAGCTGTGGGGCATGAACCTGCAGCAGATCCGCAATCCGCACTGGATTTTCCCCGGGCAGGTGCTCAATCTGGACATTTCCGGCGGCCGCGCCCGGCTGAGCCTGGCGAGTGAGAACGCCGGCATCCCCACGGTCAAACTCGAACCGCGGGTGCAGTCGTCGCCGCTGCCGCCCGAAGGCATCCCGACGATTTCGCCCGAGCTCATCGGCCCCTTCCTCACCCAGCCGCTGATCGTCGAGCCCGACACCCTGGAGGCCTCGCCGCGCATCGTCGCCCTGCCCAAGGGCCACACCATGGCCACGCCGGGCATGCAGGTGTACGTGCGCGGCGACGTCAGCCACGCCACGCGCTACCAGCTCTACCGCCCGGCCAAGCCGCTGATCGATCCGGAAAGCAAAAAAATCATCGCCTACCAGGCCGACTATCTCGGCACGGCCAGCCTGGCGGCGCCGCCTTCCGGGCCGGACGCCGTGTCGGTGTTCCGTATCGACGGCATCGAGCGCGAAGTCGGCGTCGGCGACCGCCTGGTCATCACGCCGCCGCGTGAATACCTGAACTACGCTCCGCATGCCCCGGCCAAGCCGATCAGCGGCGACGTGGTCTCGGTGTACGGCGATCTGAACATGGCGGCGAAAAACAGCGTGGTGGCGCTCAACCGTGGCGCTGCCGACGGCCTCGAACGCGGCGACGTGCTCGCGCTGTGGCACAACGGGCGCACGGTCAAGGACGTCACCGCCCCGGGCAAGCCGGACATCGAAATCCCCGATCGCCGCGTCGGCCTGATGATGGTGTTCCGCACCTTCCAGCATGTGTCGTATGCCCTCATCCTCTCGGCCGACGAGCCGATCGAGGCGGCCGACCGCTTCACCCAGCCCTGACGCGCCGCCGCGGCGCGGCCCCCGCGCATGATCGCCGCCGACGAACTGGCCGCCTGGCTGCGGCTGACGCTGGCGCCCGGGGTGGGGCCGGTCCTGGCCCGCCAGCTCCTGACCGCGTTCGGCCCGCCGCAACAGATCCTGCACACCCCGCACGCCGCGCTGGCGCGCGTTGCCGGCGCCGCCGTGGCTGCCGCGCTGAGCGGCGCGCCCGACGCCGCCACCCGCGACCTCATCGCCCGTACCATCGACTGGGCGGCGCAACCCGCACACGCCTGCATCGCACTGGACGACGCTGCCTACCCGCGCAGCCTGCTCGACCTGCCCGACCCGCCACCGCTGCTCTACGCCGTCGGCCACACCGCGCTGCTCGACGCCCCGCGCCGGCTGGCGATGGTCGGCGCGCGCAACCCCACGGCGCAGGGCGAGCGCGACGCCTACGCCTTCGCCCGGGCGTTCAGCGCGCTGGGCGTCACCATCGTGTCCGGCTTCGCCCTGGGCATCGATGCCGCGGCGCACCGCGGCGCGCTGGCCGCCGACGGCCCCCGTCCGGGCTCGACCATCGCCGTGCTCGGCACCGGTTGCGACCGCGTCTACCCGGCGCGCCACCGCGACCTGGCGCACGCCGTGGCCGCGCACGGCCTGCTGCTGTCCGAATTCCCCCTGGGCACACCGCCGGCCAAAGGCAACTTTCCGCGGCGCAACCGCCTCATCAGCGGGCTGTCGCGCGGCGTGCTCGTGGTCGAGGCGGCGACACACTCGGGCTCGCTCATCACCGCGCGGCTCGCCGCCGAACAGGGGCGCGAGGTGTTCGCCCTTCCCGGCTCGATCCACAACCCGTTGGCACATGGCTGCCACCGCCTCATCCGCGACGGCGCCAAACTGGTGGAGACGGCGCAGGACGTGCTCGAAGAATTCGGCTGGCAGGCTCCACCGCCTGCGGCGGGTCCAGCCGCGCCGGCAAGCCCAGCCGGCGACGACGGCCAAGCCCCGGACTGCGACGTGCTGCGCGCGCTGGGATACGACATCCGCAGTTTCGACGAGCTGGCCGCGCGCACCGGCTGGAGCGCGGACCGCCTGGGCGCGCGGCTGCTCGACCTCGAACTGCAGGGCCACGTCGCCCGGCTGCCCGGCGGGCGGTTTCAGCGCATCGCCCGCGCCTGAGACGCGGCAACGGCTGCGCCGGTCGCACGCCGGCGCGGCGCGGCACGACGATGGCACGCCCCGCCTGCCGACACGTCATGGCGCTGTGCATAGAATGGCCGCATGTTCGACATCCTGATGTACTTGTACGAGTCGTATTGGCACCCGCAGGCCTGCCCCGAGTTCGGCCAGCTCTCGCGCAAACTCAGCGCTGCCGGGTTCGAGAACGACGATATCCATGAAGCGCTCGACTGGCTGCGCGGGCTCGACGACGCCGTGGGCGGACTGCAGACGCAGCAGGCACCCGACGCCCGCTCGATCCGGCTGTACGCCCCGCAGGAAATCGACTGCCTGGGGCTGGAGGCCATCGGCTACCTCAACTTTCTCGAAGCCGCCGGCGTGCTCAAACCCCACCTGCGCGAGCTGACCATCGAGCGCGCGCTGGCCACCGGCATGCAGCCCCTGCCCCCCGAACACCTCAAGACCATCGTGCTGATGATTTTCTGGCGCCTGGACGAAGAGCCCGACGCGCTCATCCTCGACGAACTGTTCGCCGAGGCCGCTGACCGCGTGGTGCACTGAACGGCCCGCCGCTTCGGCGTCGGCTCCTGCCGTCCGCCCAACCGCAGCCTCTTTCTGAAAGATCCGCATGCAACGCTCTCGACTCCCCCTCGGACTGACGCTGCTGGCCAGCCTGCTGCTGACCGCCTGTGGCGGTGGCGGCTCCAGCGCGCAATACGAAGGCTCCATCGTCACCGGCCAGGTGCTCATGGGCCCGCAATACCCCGGAGACACCTCGGGCGGCCCGGTGGCCGGCGCCACCGTCTGCGCCTACGCCTTTCTCGCCAACGGTTCGCCGCTTTACACCATCAACTACGGCGCGCTGCCCTACACCTACAACATCACCCCGGCGGCAACCTGCCAGACCACGGCGGCCAACGGCAGCTTCAGCTTCAACCTGCTCAACGGCGTCTACGGCCCGGTGCTGCTGCAGGCGTCTGGCGGCAGCTACCAGTTCGGCGCCAGCAGCAGTGCGCTCAAGAGCTACACGCTCAACCCGCTCACTTCGACCAATCTGAGCTTTCTCACCACCACCTCGACCAATTACTTCATCGCCAGCAACACCACGCTGCAGGCAGTGGTCAACGTCGGCGGCGGCGGCACGGTATCGACCAACATCACGCCGCTGACCACCTTCGCCGTGGCCCGCGGCAACCCGATCAACGGCTTCACCGTGGCCACCTACCAGAACAACCTGGGCAACGTCGCCGCGCAACTGGGCATCAGCGGCGTGGGCAACCTGGCCACCGCGATTCCCGGCAACCCGGCCTCCGACCCCAACGCCAGCTACGGCCAGGCCATGCTCGGCGTGGCGCAGTATCTGGCGACCATGACGCCCAACGGCACCAACACCGACGATCCGTACAGCGCCAATCTGCTCAACTGGACCAACCTCGCCACGGTGTCGGCGGACTACACCACGGCATACCGGACGATCAACTCCGGCTCGACGGCGAGCTTCAGCTTCAACTAAAAACCGGAACGCGATCAGCAGCAAAAAGGCCCGCGACTGCGGGCCTTTTTGTTCGCGCCATCGCCGGGAGCGGGCGGGCTGCGCGGCCTGCTCACACTACGGCGCCGGCGTTCGGATCGTTGCTGCTGCCGCTCGGCTTGTTGCCGCCCGGTTTGATCAGGTCTTCGCGTTTGACGCCGAACCACATCGCCAGCGCCGCGGCGACGAACACCGAGCTGTAGATGCTCATCGAAATGCCGATGATCAGCGCCAGCGCGAAGTAATGCAGCGCCGGGCCGCCGAAAAAGAACATGGAAAACGCCATCGCCAGGGTCGAGCCGTGGGTGATGACGGTGCGGCTGATGGTGCTGGTGATGGCGCTGTCGATGACCTGCACCGTGGTGTACTTGCGGTACTTGCGGAAGTTCTCGCGCACGCGGTCGAAAATCACCACCGACTCGTTGACCGAGTAGCCGAGCACGGCGAGCACGGCGGCGAGCACCGGCAGCGAAAACTCCCACTGGAACAAGGCAAAACAACCCAGCACGATGATCACGTCGTGCAGGTTGGCAAGGATCGCGGCGACGGCGAACTTCCACTCGAAACGCACCGCCAGATACACCACGATGCCCACGACCACCAGCGCCAGCGCCTTCAGGCCGTCGGTGGCGAGCTCGGAGCCGACCTGCGGGCCGACGAACTCGGTGCGCCGCTGCTGCGCGTGCGGGTCGGCGGCCAGCAGCCCGGCCATGACCCGGGCGCTCTGCTCGGAGCTGGTTTCGCCCTTGTGCAGCGGCAGGCGGATGACCACGTCATTGGCGTTGCCGTAGGCCTGCACCTGCGCGTCGGCGTAGCCGAGCTTGGACAGGGTGGCGCGGATGGCGTCGAGATTGGCGCCCTGGCTGTAGCCGACCTCCATCACCGTGCCGCCGGTGAACTCGATCGACAGGTTCAGCCCGCGGGTGAACAAAAAAATCACCGCCGCGGCGAACAGCACCGCCGAGATGATGTTGAAAACCAGCGCATTGCGCATGAACGGAATGTCGCGCCGGATGCGGAAAAATTCCATGATGGGCCTTCGGTCGGAAAGGGTGGGCGGCTGCGGGGTTCAATGCAGCCGGCGACGCGGCTTGGTACTGCGCGGCGTGGGTGCGGCCAGCGGTTTGGCCGGCCTGGTGGCGTCAGCCGCGGTCTGCCCGGGCAGCGCCGTGGCAGGCGCCGCCTCGGGCTTCCACACCTGGCCGATGGAAATGCTGTGCAGCCGGCGGCGGCGGCCGTACCACAGGTTGATGATGCCGCGGGAGAAGAACACCGCGGAGAACATCGAGGTGAGGATGCCCAGCACATGCACCACGGCAAAGCCGCGCACCGCGCCCGAGCCGAAAATCAGCAGCGCGACCCCGGCGATCAGCGTGGTGACGTTGGAGTCGAAAATCGTCGCCCAGGCGCGCTCGTAGCCGTGGAAAATGGCGTTTTGCGGGCTGGCGCCGTTGCGTAGCTCTTCGCGGATGCGCTCGTTGATCAGCACGTTGGAGTCGATCGCCATGCCCAGCGCCAGCGCCATCGCGGCGATGCCCGGCAGGGTCAGCGTGGCCTGCAGCATCGACAGCACCGCCACCAACAGCAGCAGGTTGACCGCCAGCGCGATCGACGACACCACGCCGAAGAACATGTAGTACACCGACATGAACACGACGATGGCGACGAAGCCCCAGGTGACAGAATGGAAGCCCTGGCTGATGTTCTGCTGTCCGAGGCTGGGGCCGACGGTGCGCTCCTCGATGATGGTCATCGGCGCGGCCAGCGCGCCGGCGCGCAGCAGCAGCGCGGTGTCGTTGGCTTCCTGTACCGTCATATTGCCCGAGATCTGCACCCGGCCGCCGGCGATTTCGCTGCGGATGACCGGGGCGGTGATGATTTCGCCGCGGCCGCGGTCGAACAGGATCATCGCCGTGCGCTTGCCGACGTTGTCGCGCGTGACCTCCTGGAAAATGCGCGCCCCTTTGGAGTCGAGGGTGAGGAACACCGCGGGTTCGTTGGTCTGCTGGTCGAAGCCGGGTTGGGCGTCGGTGAGGTTGTCGCCGGTGAGCAGCACGTCGCGCTTGACCGCCAGCTTGCCGCCGCTGCGGTCGGGGAAAATCTGGTCGCCCGGCGGCAGCGGCCCCTGCCCGGCCAGCGCCGCCTGCGCCGCGGCGCTGTCGTCGACCATGCGCACTTCCAGGCTGGCGGTGCGACCCAGGATGTCCTTGGCGCGGGCCACGTCCTGAATGCCCGGCAGCTCGACGACCACGCGGTCGCTGCCCTGCTGCTGGATGATCGGCTCGGCCACGCCGAGTTCGTTGATGCGGTTGTGCAGCGTCTGGATGTTCTGCTTGATCGCGTAATCCTCTTCCTGCTTGACCGCCGCCGCCGTCAGGCTGGCCGACAGGCTGTTGGGCCCGGCCGGCGGCTGCGGCGCCAGTTGCAGATCGGGGTGCTGGCGGGCGATGAGCTGCCTGGCCTGGTCCAGCGCCGCGGCATCGACGAACACGCCTTCGATGTGGTCACCGACGCGGTCGAGCTTGGTGTAGCGCGCGTCCTTGTCGCGCAGCTCGCGGCGCAGCTCGCCGGCGATCGAATCGAGCTTTTTGTGCACCGCCGCCTGCATGTCCACCTGCAGCAGGAAGTGCACGCCGCCGCGCAGATCCAGGCCGAGGTACATGGGGTTGGCCCCCAGCGCCGTCAGCCAGGCGGGCGAGCGTGACAGCAGGTTGACGGCGACGACGTATTTCGGGTCGGCCGGATCGGGGTTGAGCGCGTGCGCCAGCACGTCGCGCGCCTTGAGCTGCACGTTGGTGTTGCTGAAGCGGTAGTTCACCGTCGTGCCGTTGAAATCGGCCGAGTCGGGCCTGTACCCGGCGGCGGCAAGGATCTGCTCGCCTTTGCGCAGCAGCGCGTCGTCCACCTTGCTGCTGCCGGTGCTGGAAATCTGCACCGAGGGCGATTCGCCGTACAGGTTGGGCAGCGCATACACCACGCCCACGGCCAGCACGACGACCATGATGAGGTATTTCCACCAGGGATAACGATTCATAGCAACGACCTCGATGCATCCGCCACGGCCTGGCGCGAATGCGGATGAAAACGGCGCGCCGGGACACGCCCGGCGCGGGCCTGCGGTCAGACTCCGCTCTTGAGCGTGCCCTTGGGCAGCACCATGGTCACCGCGCTGCGCTGCACCATCACTTCGGTGTTCGGCGCGATTTCCAGCGACACGTAGGTGTCGTTGAGTTTGCTGATTTTGCCCACCATCCCGCCGGTGGTGACGACTTCATCGCCCTTGGCCAGCGCGGCGAGCATGGCGCGCAGCTCTTTTTGCTTTTTCATCTGCGGCCGCAGCATGATGAAGTAAAGGATGACGAACATCACGATGATGGGCAGCAGGCTCATCAAGGTGGAGCCGGCGCTCGGCGCGGGTGCGGCAGCCTGGGCGTGGGCGACGGAAATGAAGTTCATGGGCGTTGGGCGAAGAGCAGAATCATCGGCATCCCGGCGCAGCGCCGGGGACGGTCAACCTCTTATTGTCGCAAAGCCGCGCAGCCTTGCGGCAAACCGGAGCATGCGCCGCGGCGCGCACAGCGGTCACACACCGCGCATAACATCATGGTTTTTTCCGCATTTTCGCACCATGAAACGTCTGCGCATCGGCATCGTCGGCGGCACCGGCTACACCGGAGTGGAACTGTTGCGCCTGCTGGCGTGCCATCCGCACGCCGAGCTCACGGCCATCACCTCGCGCAAGGAGGCCGGCCTGGCCGTGGCCGAGCTGTTTCCCAGTTTGCGCGGACAGGTGGATCTGGCGTTTTCCACTCCCGAGACCGCGCCGCTGGACCGCTGCGACGTGGTGTTCTTCGCCACGCCGCACGGCGTGGCCATGTCGCAGGCCCGCACGCTGCTGCACGCCGGGGTGCGGCTGATCGACCTGGCGGCCGATTTCCGCCTGCAGGACCCGGCCGAATTCTCCCGCTGGTACGGCATGGAACACGCCTGCCCCGAGCTGCTGCCGCAGGCGGTCTACGGCCTGGTCGAGCTGCACCGCGAGGCCATCGCGCAGGCGCGCATCGTCGCCAATCCGGGCTGCTACCCGACCACGGTGCAACTGGGGTTCGCACCGCTGCTGCGCACCGCGGGACTGGTGGACGCCAGCCAGCTCGTCGCCAACTGCGTCTCCGGGGTGTCGGGCGCGGGTCGCAAGGCCGAGGTCGATGTCCTGTTCAGCGAAGCCGCCGACAACTTCAAGGCTTACGGCGTGCGCGGGCATCGCCACGGCCCGGAAATCAACGAACAGTTGCGCCGCATCGCCGGTGTGGCTGCCGACAGCCGCGCGGTCGATTGCGTGTTCGTGCCGCATCTGGCGCCGATGATCCGCGGCATGCACGCCACGCTCTACGCCCGCCTCACGCCGCAGGGCCAGGCCGTGGACCTGCAGCAGTTGTACGCGACCTTCTACGCCGGCGAACCGTTCGTCGACGTGCTGCCTGCCGGCAGCGCGCCGCAAACGCGCACGGTGCGCGGCGCCAACGTACTGCGGCTGGCGGTGCACAAGCCGCGCCCCGACCTGGCCATGATCCTGGTGGTGCAGGACAACCTGACCAAGGGCGCCTCCGGCCAAGCGGTGCAGAACATGAACGTGATGTTCGGCCTGACGGAAACCGCCGGGCTGGAAGGTCTGGCCGTCCTGCCCTGAAGGCACACGCGCCACGGCGCAAAGCCGCTGCGCCGTGCAGGGTCTTGTGCGGCACTAAAATTCGGGTCATCTTGAGGAGAACCGCATGAGCGCCCTGCCCACCACCGCCCCCGCCGCCGACACCCCCTCCGCGCCGCTGCTGTTTACCGACAGCGCCGCGGCCAAGGTCAAGGAACTGATCGACGAGGAGGGCAACCCCGACCTGAAGCTGCGCGTGTTCGTCCAGGGTGGCGGCTGCTCCGGCTTCCAGTACGGCTTCACCTTCGACGAATCGGTCAACGACGACGACACGCAGATGGTGAAAAACGGCGTCACCCTGCTGATCGACGCCATGAGCCTGCAATACCTGGTCGGCGCCGAGATCGACTACAAGGAAGGGCTCGAAGGCGCGCAGTTCGTCATCAAAAACCCCAACGCCGTGACCACCTGCGGCTGCGGCTCGTCGTTCTCGGTGTAACAGGCCGTTGAAAAACGTCGCGAGGATGGCCAGATGCAAGGCGCACGGCGCGCAGCGACCGAGACAGATCAGGCCAATCGGCGAGGCAGCGAGCACCGCGCAACGCCGCAGATGGCCCACCGCAGCAGTTTTTCAATCGCCTAGTCAGCACGCGACGCGGCCGTTGCCTTTCGTCGGTATACGGGCCCACCGCCCTCAGGCGGGATAGATCGCGCCGAGCACGCGGGGACCGGCCGCGCCGGTGACTGCGGGCAGATTGCCCGGCAGGCCGTGCAGCGCGCGTTGCGCCAGCCAGGCAAAGGCGGCGGCTTCGACCTGTTCGGCCGGGATGCCCTGCGCATCGCTCAGGCTGCACTCCACCCCTGGCAGCGCCGCCTGCAACCGGCGCAACACATCGACATTGCGCGCGCCGCCGCCGCAGACCACCAACCGCTGCACCGTGGGCAAGGTACGGCGCAGCGCGTCGGCCACGGACTGCGCCGTCAGCGCCGCCAGCGTCGCCTGCACGTCCTGCGGCGCGGCGTCGGGTGCGGCCGCGGCGAGCAGCCGGTCGAGCCAGCGCGGATGGAAAGCGTCGCGCCCGGTGCTCTTGGGCGGGGGGCGTTGAAAGTAGCCGTCGGCGAGCATGGCACCGAGCAAATCCGGCAACACCGTCCCCCCGGCCCCCCAGGCGCCCGCGGCATCGAATCGCTGCCCGGTGTGGCGCTGCGCCCAGTGGTCGAGCAGCACGTTGCCCGGGCCGGTGTCGAAACCCAGCGTGCGGCCGTCGGCGCACAGCAGGCTGAGGTTGGCGAAGCCGCCAAGGTTGAGCACGGCCACATCGGTGTCGGCCACGGCGAACACCGCGCGGTGAAACGCCGGCACCAGCGGCGCGCCCTGGCCGCCGGCGGCCACGTCGCGGCTGCGGAAGTCGGCGACCACGGCAATGCCGCTGCGCTCGGCGAGCAGCGCCGGCGCCCCCAGTTGCACGGTATAGCCCAGATCGGGGCGGTGACGCACCGTCTGCCCATGCGCGCCGATCGCGGCCACGTCCGCAGCGCGCAGCCCGCTGCGCTGCAGCAGTTCGGCCACGACGTCGGCGTAGAGCGCGGCGAGCCGCTGCGCGGCAACGGCGCTGCGGTGCAGTTCGTCGGCGCCGGCGGCGTTGAGCGCCAGCAGTTCGTCGCGCAGGGCCGGCGGCAGGGTGCAGGCGGCGTGCGCCACCACCTGCGGGCGTCCCTGCGCCGGCAGGTGCAGCACCACCCCGTCCACGCCGTCGAGCGACGTGCCCGACATCAGGCCGATGAAAAAAGCACTGGGCGCAGCCCGCGCCGCGTCGACGGCAGGCAAGGGCAACGACGGGAGCAGCGTGCTGCGGGTCACGGGAGGAGGACGGCGGCGGCGGCGTTCACACCTTCTCAGTCCACTCGCGCCAGGCGGGTCGGTTCGTCGCGGCCGGCAGCCTGCGCGAGCTGGTTACGCAGCACCGCCGTGGCGGCGAAAAAGGCCGCCTTCTCCCCCGGAGGCAGCGGCTTGCCCTGCGGTACGTAGCTGGCCATGCGCAGCGGGTCGGCCAGACGGCCAGCGACGTGAAATTCAAAATGCAGATGCGGTCCGGTCGAGGTGCCGGTGTTGCCGCTGTGGCCGACGAGCTGCCCTTCGCTGACCGTCTGCCCGGGGCGCACCGCGATGCGGCTGAGGTGGGCATACACGGTTTCGAAGCCGCCGGGGTGCACGATCTTGACCACATTGCCATAGCCGCTCTGCACCCCGGCGAATTTCACCCGCCCCTCGGCGACGCTGGCCACCGGGGTGCCGATGTGCGCGGCGAAATCGACGCCTTCGTGCATTTCGCGCCGGCCGCTGACCGGATGCAGCCGCATGCCGAACGGCGAGGTGACCTTGGCGCCGGGGATCGGTGAATTCGCCCAGGCTTTTTCCAGACCCTGCCCCGCCGGGGTGTAGTACGCGCCTTTGCCGTCGGCGCCGGCGAACCACACGGCCTGACGCAGGGTGCCGCGGGTCTGCACCTCGGCGGCGAGCAGGCGCCCGGGGCGCACGTCGCGGCCGTCGAGCGTGTGCATGGCGTAAACCAGCGCGATCTGGTCGCCCTTGCGCAGGCTACGGCGCAAATCCATCTGCGGCGCGAACGCCTTGACCAATTGCTGGCCGACCGCCGCTGGAACCCCCGACTGGCTCAGCGCCGTGAGCAGCGCGCCACGCACCGGCACGTTCGCCAGCCGGGTGCGCGGCTGCAGCGGACGTTCGCTGATCGCCGACTGCAGCGTGCCGTCGGCCGCGGCACGCACCTGCAGCGTGCGCCAGACGGCAACGGCGTCGGGGTCGGTATCGGCGGGCAGGGGCAGCACGGCGTCCAGCTGCAGCAGCTCGCCCTGAGTGTTGACCACGGCGCGCACCGGCTCGGCCTGCGCCCCCACGGCGACTAGCGCGCGCAGGTGCGGGTCCTGCACCAGCTGTCGCACCGCGGCCGGATCGGTCACCCCCAGACGGCGCAGCAGCTGCTGCACCGTATCCTGGCGGCGCACCGCGGTGGTCTGCACATAGTGCATGTCGGCGTCGGCCAGCGCCGCCGACTGCGCCTGCACGCCGGCGTCGAACGCCGCGGCGACCATCACCCGCGGCGGCAATGGCGGCTGCACTTCCGACAGCGCAAACGCCGCGGCGCTGCTCAGCAGCAACACGCCCCCCACGGCAGCCGCCGCACGGCGCGGGTGCCGGCGCAGCGGCTGCGCCAGCCCGGTGCTCCACTGCTGCAGCCGCAGCGCAACCGTTTTGACGCGCCGGGCGTCAACCATGCCGCGCATCCTTCGTCGCCACGGCGGCGCTAGCCACCGCGGTATCGCCAGACGCCAGCGCCAGCAGCCGTCGCGGCTCGGTGGTCTGGGCGAAGAATTGCGCGCGCAGCGCCGCCGGCACCGGCGTGCCCTTGGGGGAATACTGCGCGATGGTCAGCGGATTGACCGGGGTGCCGTGGACGAAAAACTGGAAATACAGGTGCGGCCCGGTGGACCAGCCGGTGTTGCCCGACAGCGCCACCACTTCGCCCTGCTTGACGGTTTCGCCGACGTGCACCTTGAACGCGCTCAAATGGGCATAAATCGTGGCAAAGCCGCCCGGATGATCGACTTTGACGTATTTGCCATACCCCGTGCCCCAGCCGGCGTAGACCACGCGGCCGTCGGCGATGGTCTTGACCGGGGTGCCCACGGGAATCGCCAGGTCGATGCCTTTGTGGAACTCGTGAAAATGCATCACGGGGTTTTCACGCCAGCCCCAGCCTGAGGTGATGCGGTCGTAGGGCAGGGGCGAGAGCAGAAAGGCGCGGCTGAGGCTGTCGCCGTCGGGGGCGTAGTAGCCCGACGCCTTGGCATCGCCGCGGGCGTCGAACCACACGGCCTGATAGTCGTGGCCCTGGTTGACGAACTGCGCCGACAGCAGCCGGCCGGCGGCCAGGGTCTGTCCCTGCGCCTGGTACACGCGGTAGACCACGCTGAAGCGGTCGCCCGGGCGCAGGCTGCGGCGGAAGTTGATCTGCGTGGCGAACACGTCGATGAGCTGCGATGCCACCGCATGCGGCAGCCCGGCCTCGTCGGCTGCGGCGAAAAAGCTCGACTTCACCACCCCGCTGGCCACGCGTAGCTCGGGCTGTGCCGGACGGCTGACGGTGTTCACCTCCCAGCCCTGCGGCGTGGCGCGCACGCTGAGCTCGCGGAACAGCGGCGCGGCGGCGCCGGCAGGCCTGGACAGCCCGGGCAAGCGCCCGTGCAGGCTTTGCAGTTCGCCCAGATTGCTCACCTGCGCGCTGACCACACGGCCCGGATCGCCGCTGACCAACTCGCGCAGATCGGCGCGGGCGCTGAGCTCGCGCAACTGCTGCGGATCGGTGACTTGCAGCCGGCGCAGCAGCGACTCGACGGTGTCGCTGGCGCGCACATGCGCCGTGGTGTAGACCACCTGCTCGGCGTTGGACAGGGCATCGGCCTGCTGCGGCGCGGTGCTGGGCACGGCCACGCTGACCCACGACGGGGCGGGTGGATGCGCCTGCGGCCCGTCGTAGGCCAGGGCAAACGCGGCGGCGCTGGTGAGCAGCAGGCTGCCGCCGACGACGGCGAGCACCCGTTTGTGACGCTGGTGCAGCCAGACCGTCAACTCCTGCCCGCGGCGCGCCGCGGACTGTTTGAATTCGACAAAAGACATCCCCACTCCTCGCACTGCAGGCCGTGACGCATGCGCCGATCCCGGCAATGGAAAGTGGCGCCGCAGACCTCCTCTGCGGCACCGTGAGGCACCACCGACGACGGGCGGCGAGACGGCGCAAAGCGTCTGCGAGCCTGCCCTGGGCGCCGCCGAAGGCGCGCACCGGGAGTGCACTGCCTGGCCAATCGCGCTGTGGCACCGAATACACTGCATCCTTTGCAAACCGGATGCAGCACGGGTAAAGCCAGCAGTCTAGCAGCCCGCTGCGCCCATCCCGCAATTTTCCCCATGATGGACTCCAACACCTCATCGCCCACCCCAGCGCTGCCCGACGCCGTGCGCGACGCGCTGGCCATCACCAAGCGCGGCTGCAGCGAACTGCTGGTGGAGGCGGACTGGATCGCCAAGCTGCAGCGCAGCCACCAGACCGGGCAGCCACTGCGCATCAAGCTCGGCCTGGACCCGACCGCGCCCGACATCCACCTCGGCCACACCGTGGTGCTCAACAAGCTGCGCCAGCTGCAAGACCTGGGCCATACCGTCATTTTTCTGATCGGCGACTTCACCTCGCGCATCGGCGACCCGTCCGGGCGCAACACCACCCGGCCGCCGCTGACCGTCGAGCAGATCCAGACCAACGCGCAAACGTATTACGCGCAGGCCAGCCTGGTGCTCGACCCCGCGCGCACCGAGATTCGCTACAACTCCGAGTGGAGCGAGCCGCTGGGCGCAGACGGCATGATCCGCCTGGCGGCCAAATACACGCTGGCGCGGCTGCTCGAACGCGACGACTTCACCAAGCGGTTCAGGGAAGGCGTGCCGATTGCGATGCACGAGCTGCTCTACCCGCTGATGCAGGGGTACGACTCGGTGGCGCTGAAAAGTGACTTGGAGCTCGGCGGCACCGACCAGAAGTTCAACCTGCTGGTCGGCCGCGAGCTGCAGCGCGAATACGGCCAGGAGCCGCAGTGCATCCTCACCATGCCGCTGCTCGAAGGGCTGGACGGGGTGGAAAAAATGTCCAAGTCCAAGGGCAATTACATCGGCATCCAGGAGCCGCCGGCGACCATGTTCGCCAAGCTGCTGTCGATCAGCGACACCCTGATGTGGCGCTACTACGAGCTGCTGTCGTTCCGCCCGCTGGCCGAAATCGAGCGGCTCAAGGCCGAGGTTGCCGCCGGGCGCAACCCCAAAGAGGTCAAGGTGCTGCTCGCGCGGGAAATCGTCACCCGCTTTCACTCGGCGGCGGCGGCCGACGCGGCGCAGGCCGACTTCGAGCTGCGCGCGCGCGGCGGCATTCCCGACGACATTCCCGAAGTGCGGCTCACCGTGCCCGAAGGCGGGCTGGCGCTGCCGCAGGCACTCAAGCAGGCCGGGCTGGTGCCGTCGACCGCCGAAGCGCTGCGCATGATCGAGCAGCGCGGGGTGCGCATCGACGGCACGGTGGCCGAAGACCGCACGCTCAAGCTTTCCGCCGGCAGCGTGGTGCTGCAGGTGGGCAAACGCAAGTTCGCCCGCGTGACGCTGGGCTAAAGCGGCTCACGCCGGCTGCGGCTGCGCGGCGCGCAGCACCCGCGCCAGATACGGGCCGGTGACGCTGCGGCCGTCGGCGGCGATGTCCTCCGGCGTGCCTTCGGCGATCAGCCGCCCGCCTCCCGCGCCGCCACCCGGGCCGAGCTCGACGATCCAGTCGGCGCTGGCGAGCACGTCGAGGTTGTGCTCGATGATCACGATGGTGTTGCCGGCATCGCGCAACTGCCGCAGCACACCCAGCAGCAGTTCGATGTCGGCAAAGTGCAACCCGGTGGTCGGCTCGTCGAGGATGTACAGCGTGCGCCCGGTGTCGCGGCGGGAGAGTTCGAGCGCGAGCTTGACCCGCTGCGCCTCGCCGCCGGACAGGGTGATGGCCGACTGGCCGAGGCGGATGTAGCCCAGACCGACGTCGATCAGCGTCTGCAGCTTGCGCGCGATCGCCGGCACCGCGCCGAACACCTCCAGCGCCTGCTCCACCGTGAGGTCCAGCGCCTGCGCGATGTTCAGCCCGCGGTAGGTGACGTCCAGCGTCTCGCGGTTGTAGCGCGTGCCGCCGCACACCTCGCACGGCACGTACAGGTCGGGCATGAAGTGCATTTCCACCTTGACCGCACCGTCGCCCTGGCAGGCCTCGCAGCGCCCGCCCTTGACGTTGAACGAAAACCGCCCGGCGTCGTAGCCGCGTTCGCGCGCCGTCGGCGTCTGCGCGTACAGCTCGCGGATGGGGGTGAACAGCCCGGTGTAGGTGGCGGGGTTGCTGCGCGGCGTGCGGCCGATCGGCGACTGGTCGACGGCGATGACCTTGTCCAGATGCTCCAAGCCGTCGAGGGCGGCAAACGGCGCGGGCTCGGTGGCGGCGCGGTTGAGGTCGCGGGCGCAGGCGGCGTACAGCGTGTCGTTGATCAGCGTCGATTTGCCCGACCCCGACACCCCGGCCACGCAGGTGATGCGCCCCAGCGGAAAGCGCGCGGTGACGTCGCGCAGATTGTTGCCACAGGCCCCCGACAGCGTCAGCCAATGGGTTGCCGGCGCGTCGGCGCGGGGCTTGCCGTGGAACACGCTGCGCCGCCCGGACAGAAACGCGCCGGTGAGCGAAGCGGCATCGGCCATGACCTGCTGCGGCGTGCCCTGCGCCACGACCTGGCCGCCGTGTTCACCTGCGCCCGGCCCCATGTCGACGACGTAATCGGCGGCCAAAATCGCGTCGGCGTCGTGCTCGACCACCAGCACCGTGTTGCCCAGGTCGCGCAGGCGCTTGAGCGTGGCGATCAGCCGGTCGTTGTCGCGCTGGTGCAGGCCGATCGACGGCTCGTCGAGCACGTACATCACCCCGGTCAGGCCGGAGCCGATCTGGCTGGCCAGGCGGATGCGCTGCGCCTCGCCGCCCGACAGGGTGTCGGCGCTGCGGTCCAGCGTCAGGTAATCGAGACCGACGTCGAGCAAAAACCGCAGCCGGCTGCCGACTTCCTGCACCAGCCGCGCCGCCACCTCGGCGCGCTGGCCGTCCAGCCGCAGCGCGCCGAACCAGGCGGCGAGTTCGCGCAGCGGCTGCCGGCCAAGCTCGTGCAGCCGCGCGCCGCCGACGGTGACGTGGCGCGCCACCGGCCCCAGACGCGCCCCGGCGCAGTCCGGGCAGAGCTGCACGGTGCGCAGCCGAGCGAGTTCCTCGCGCACCGCCGGGCTGTCGGTCTCGGCCCAGCGCCGCTCCAGGTTGGGAATGATGCCCTCGAACGCATGCTGCTTGACCGTCGGCTTGTTGCGGTCGTTCAGATAGGTGAAGGCGATGGCCTCGTCGCCGCTGCCGTGCAGCAGGGCATGGCGCACCGGCTGCGGCAACTGCTCAAAGGGCGTGTCCAGGTCGAACCCGTAATGCGCCGCCAGCGCCTGCAGCATCTGGAAGTAAAAGGCGTTGCGCCGGTCCCAGCCGCGGATGGCGCCGCTGGCCAGGCTCAGCTCGGGATGCGCGACCACCCGCGCCGGGTCGAAGCGCTCGACCTGCCCCAGGCCGTCGCAGGTCGGGCAGGCGCCGGCCGGGTTGTTGAACGAAAACATTTTTGGTTCGAGCAGCGGCGCGGCAAAGCCGCAGATCGGGCAGGTCGGCCGGCTGTGAAACGGCGTGACGTCGCCGCCGTCGGCGTCCAGCGCCTGCACCTGGCCGTCGGACAGCTTGAGCGCCGTCTCCAGGCTTTCGGCCAGGCGCTGGCGCAGATCGGGGCCGGTCTTGATGCGGTCGACCACGACTTCGACCCGCTGCGGCTCGGGCGTGAACTCTGCCGGCAGGCTGGCGGCGTCGATCACCTCGCCGTCCAGGCGAAAGCGCACGAAGCCCTGCGCGCGCAAGGCCTGCAGCCGCTGCGCCACCGCGCCGTGCTGCAGTGGCAGCGGCGCCAGGATCAGCAGCCGGCGGCCGGCCGGCCAGGCCGACAGGGCATCGACCATTTGCGAAATGGTCTGCGCCGCCAGCGGCTGGTCGGGATGGTGCGGGCAATGCGGCGTGCCGGCGCGGGCGTACAGCAGCCGCAGATAGTCGTGGATTTCGGTCACGGTGCCCACGGTCGAGCGCGGGTTGTGGCTGGTGGCTTTTTGCTCGATGGCGATCGCCGGTGCCAGGCCGTCGATCAGGTCGACGTCGGGCTTTTCCATCAGCTGCAGGAATTGCCGCGCGTAGGCCGACAGGCTTTCGACGTAGCGCCGCTGGCCTTCGGCGTACAGGGTGTCGAACGCCAGGCTGGACTTGCCCGACCCGGACAGGCCGGTGATGACCACGAGCTGGTTGCGCGGCAGGTCCAGCGAAATGTTTTTCAGGTTATGCGTGCGCGCGCCACGCACGCGGATCAGCGCCTGCGCCCGGCTGCTGGCGGGCGCATCGAACGGCGGGGCGGGGTCATTCATGATGCAGGCGCAAAACGACGAACCCGCCACTATAAGGCCCCGCGCATAGCCGGGTCACGGCACGCGGCGGCGCAGGGAATTGCGCGGCGCGCAGGTTTTGATGCAACAGGATGTAAACCTGCGGCACTTTGCCCCTTTGCGCGCCTTTGCAGCAAAGAGATTCGGCGAAAATAATGTCTTGGGCCCGGCGGCGTGTATGGCCGGGCCGGCTGAACCGTTGCGCTTTGCGCCAGCGCGCCCGCGAGGGCGGCGGCGCGGTTTGTTCCATGTCCTCATCTGCCCCCACCCCCCCACGTCCGCCGCTGCGCGATGCGATGACGCCCGCCGAGCGGCGTGCCAGCGGCACGCTGGCGTCGATCTACGGCCTGCGCATGCTCGGGCTGTTTTTCATCCTGCCGGTGTTCGCGGTCTACGCGCAGCACCTGCCGCACGGCCACGACAAGTTCCTCGTCGGTCTGGCGCTGGGGATTTACGGCCTGACCCAGGCGGTGATGCAGATTCCCTTCGGCCTGGCCAGCGACCATTTCGGCCGCAAGCCGGTGATGGTGTTCGGTCTGTCCCTGTTCGCCATCGGCTCCTTCCTCGCCGGGGCGAGCGACAACCTGTACCTCATCATCGTCGGCCGCGCCATCCAGGGCTCGGGGGCGATTTCGGCGGCGATTTCCGCGCTGATCGCCGACTCCACCCGCGAGCAGCATCGCACCAAGGCGATGGCCATGGTCGGCATGACCATCGGTCTGGCGTTCATCGCCTCGCTGGTGCTGGGGCCGCCGGTGTACCACGCGATTTCGGTGCCGGGCATGTTCGACCTCACCGGGCTGTTCGCCCTGCTGGCCATCGCCGTGGTCATCTGGGTGGTGCCCAACGCGCCGATGACCACGCACTCCGAGGAAATCGAAGGTCACTGGGCGAAAGCGGTGTTCACCCCGGCGCTGCTCAAGCTGGATTTTTCCATTTTCGTCGTCAACTTCCTGCAGGTCAGCATGTTCGTCGTCGTCCCGGTGGCGCTGGTGCAATACGCCGGCATTCCGCTGCTGCACCACTGGATGGTGTACCTGCCGGTGACGCTGGTGTCCTTCGCCCTGGCCATCCCCGGCATCATCTGGGCGGAGAAATACGGCTACATGAAACCGGTGTTCGTCGGCAGCGTGGCGCTGCTGGTGCTGACCATGCTCGGTTTTGCCGCAGGCTATAAACATCCCGTGGCGCTGATCGCCGCGCTGTTCTGCTTTTTCCTCGCGTTCAACGTGATGGAGGCGCTGCTGCCCTCGCTGGTGTCGCGCACCGCCCCGCCCAACCGCAAGGGGCTGGCGCTGGGCATTTACAACACCGGGCAGTCGCTGGGGCTGTTCGCCGGTGGCGCCATCGGCGGGCTGCTGGCGCAATACGCCAGCAAGGAAGGCGTGTTCCTCGCCGCCGCGGCGCTGGCTGCGGTGTGGCTGGCGGTATCCACCACCATCCAGCCGCCGCCGCGGCGCCACCAGCCCGCGCCCGGCGACGCCGCGGTGCAGGCGCAAAACGCCTGACCCCCGCAGGGTCCGTCCGCCCCCGCCTGCCGCGGGGGCGTTATGCTTGCCGCTGAACCCGCTCCGTACCCCTTCAGGACACTGCAATGGCCTCCGTCAACAAAGTCATTCTCATCGGCAACCTCGGCAAAGATCCCGAGGTGCGCTACGCCCCCAGCGGCGCGGCGATCTGCAACATCACCCTGGCCACGTCGCGCAACTGGAAGGACAAGGCCACGGGCGACAAGCGCGAGGAAACCGAGTGGCACCGCGTGGTGTTCTACGACAAGCTGGCGGAAATCGCCGGCGAATACCTGAAAAAAGGCCGCCCGGTGTATGTCGAGGGCCGGCTGAAGACGCGCAAGTGGACCGACAAGGACGGCGTGGACAAATACACCACGGAAATCATCGCCGAGGAAATGCAGTTGCTCGGCAGCCGTGACGGCGCCGGCATGGGAGAGGACGACGGCTTGCCCCGCAGCCGCGATTCCGCTGCCAGCCGCCCCGCACCCGCCGCCCGGGCGACCCCGGCGGCAGGCAAGCCGGCGGCCGACTTCGCCGACATGGACGACGACATCCCGTTCTAGGAAGCCGCAGCGGCGTCGTGCTTGCGGGCCACGGCGTCGATCAACGCCGAGCGGCCGACGTGGCCGCGGCCTTCGTGCAGCTCGGCTTCGTGCTGGCGCAGCAGCAGCCACTCGGCGTGCGGCAACAGCCCGCGCAGCAGCTCCGGGGTGTAGAGATGGTCGCGGCGCCCGGGGCCGCCGGTGCCGAAGGCGAGTTGTTCGACGCTGTATCCCTGCACCAGCAACAGCCCGCCCGGTTTAAGCGTGCGCCACAAGCCGTCGAACAGCCGCTGGCGCAACGGCGGGTCGGCGAACTGCACGAAAACGGCGACCGCTGCGTCGAACTGCCCGGGCTCCCAGTCCCATTCATCGACCGCGGCGACGTGAAAATCCACGCGCACGCCGCGCTCGGCGGCCCAGCGCCGCGCCTTGTCCACGGCAACCGGCGAAATGTCGAACGCCGTCACCTCATGCCCCTGCGCTGCCAGCCAGATGCTGTTGCGGCCCTCGCCGTCGGCCGCGCTGAGCACGCGGCTGCGCGGCGCCAGGCGGGCGGCCTCGCGCACCAGAAACGCGTTGGGCGCCGCGCCGTAGTACAGCCCTGGCTGGGAAAAGCGTGCGTTCCAGGTGTCGCGGGCGTCGGCGAAGCCGCCGGCGGCTGCCGGCGGGGAAGAAGATGCGGTCATGGCGGTTCGTGTGTGGTGCAAAACCGCCATTTTGCGCAATTACTTCAGTTTTTGCCCGTTGCCGTCGTACACCGACACAGTGACCGGAATGCCCTGGCGCACGCTTTCGCCGACGGTGCAGAACTGCTCGAACTGCTGCAGCACGCGGTCCAGCCGCTCCATGCCCTGGCTGCCCGCGCCCATGTGAATGTCCACGGCAATCGACAGCACGCGCAGCCGTCCGGCGGCGTTGCGCCCGATGTCGCCGCTGACGTGGGTCGTCAGGCCCTGCGGGTCGAGCTTGAACTTGGTCAGCGCGAAGTACAGGCTGGAACTCATGCAGTTGCCCACCGCGGCCAGCAGCAGATGCGACGGCGACGGCCCGGCGCCTGCGCCCAGCGGCGGCGGCTCGTCGCTGCGGATGGCCGGGCGATCGTCGGCGTAACGGATGTCGAACTGGTAGTCCTTGACCTGCTGCAGGGTGACGCGAGGCTGTTTGTCGTCCATGAGAGCTCCTGAGTGGAATCGGCGCTGCGGCCGGCGCCGCCAATTGCGCCATTGTCCGCCGCGCAACCCGCAGCGCGACTGATCGGGATGAAATTTACCCCCGGCGGCGGAACTCCGCGTGGTGCGGCTGCGCCTAACATGGCGTTTTTTCCTGCGCCCTGCCGCCCTTTGCACCTTGGCCACCGCTGAAGAACTCTGGCTCCGCTCGCGCCGGCGCGACATCCGTCCGGCGCTGCACCGTGCCGTCGGTCTCGGCCTGGCTGCAGGCTGGCTGATCATCGCGCAGGCGTGGCTGCTGGCGCGCGTGGTCTCGGCGGTGATCATCGATCACCGGCCGCTGCCGGCGGTGTGGGTTGATCTGGCGGCGATGCTGCCGATCTTCGCCCTGCGCTTCGCGCTGGTGCGTGCTGCGGAAAACGTGGCGTTCGAGGCGGCGGCGCAGGTGCGGCGCGAGCTGCGCGCACGGCTGTACGCGCATTTACAGGCGCTGGGCCCGCTGTGGCTGACCCGCCAGTCCAGCGGCGACCTGGCCAACGCGCTGGTGGCCGGCATCGACGCGCTCGAAGCGTATTACGCCCGCTATCTGCCGAACATGGCGCTGACCGCGCTGGTGCCGCTGTCGATTCTGGTGTTCGTGCTGCCGCAGGACTGGATTTCCGGCGTCGTCCTGCTCGTGACCGCGCCGCTCATCCCGGTGTTCATGATTCTGGTGGGCAAGGGCACGGAAACGCTCAACCAGCAGCAGTGGCAGTTGCTCGCGCGCATGAGTGCGCGGTTTCTCGACAGCATCCAGGGCCTGACCACGCTCAAGCTGTTCGGCGTCAGCCGCCACGAGGCCGAGGTGGTGGCGGCGCTGACCGAGGAGTACCGCATCGGCACGATGAAGGTGCTGCGCGTGGCGTTCCTGTCGTCGGTGGTGCTGGAGTTTCTCTCCACCATCAGCATCGCCATGGTCGCGGTGTTCATCGGTTTTCGCCTGTTTTACGGCGAGATGCGGTTTTTCAACGGCTTTTTCGTGCTCCTGCTCGCCCCGGAGTTTTACCTGCCGCTGCGCAATATGGGCACCTTCTACCATGCCCGCATGGAAGCCATCGGCGCCGCGCAGGGGCTGCTCAAACTGCTCGACACCCCGGCACCGCCGCCGCCGGGCTCGGGCAGGCGCACGCTGGACGGCGCTGCCGGCGTGCGCGTCGTCTTCGACGCCGTCAGCGTGCGCTACGCCAGCGATCTGCCGCCTGCGCTCGATGCGGTGTCGTTCAGCGCCCCGGCACGCGGGCTGACCGCGCTGGTGGGCGCCAGCGGCGCAGGCAAGAGCACGGTGCTGCACGCGCTGATGAACCTGGTGCAGCCGCAGCAGGGCCGCATTTTGGTGAACGACATCCCGCTGGGCGCGCTCGACGCCGACGACTGGCTGCGCCATGTCGCTTGGGTGCCGCAGCGCCCGCATGTGTTCGAAGGCACGGTACGCGACAACATCGCGCTCGGCCGTCCGCAGACCAGCGACGGGCAGGTCGAGCAGGCCGCGCGTGCGGCGCAGGCGCACGACTTCATCGCCGCGCTGCCGCAGCAATACGCCACCGTGCTGGGCGAGCGCGGGCTGGGGCTGTCAGGCGGGCAGGTGCAGCGGCTGGCGCTGGCGCGCGCGCTGCTCAAGCCCGCACCGCTGTTGCTGCTCGACGAAGCCACGGCGCAGCTCGACGCACGCACGCAGGCGCTGGTCAGCGACACGCTGATCGCGCAGGCGCGGCAGCGCTGCGTCATCCTCGCCGCGCACCGTCTGAGCACGGTGCTGCAGGCCGACCACGTCGTCGTGCTCGACGCCGGCCGCGTGGTCGAGCAGGGCGCCCCGGCGCAGCTGCTGGCCGCCGGCGGCGCCTTCGCCGCGCTGGTGCGCGCACACGACACGGCCGTCGCCGCGGAGGCGCCGGCATGAAGTGGAACCCCTTGCCCCCGGGGCTGGACGCGGCGCAGGCGCGCGCCGACCTGCGGCGGCTGATCGCCTTGTTCCGCCCCTACCGTCAGTGGATGCTGTGGGGCGCGCTGGCCGCGCTGGTGACGCTGCTGGCCAACGTCGCGCTCATGGCCGCCTCAGGCTGGTTCATCGCGCAAATGGCGCTCGTCGGCCTGGCCGGCGCGGTGATGGATTACTTCACCCCGGCGGCGTTCATCCGCGGCATGGCGATCGCCCGCACCGCCGGGCGCTACATCGAGCGCCTGGTGACGCACGAGGCCACGTTCCGCCTGCTGCAGGCGCTGCGCGTGTGGTTCTATTCGCATCTGGAGCCGCTGGCGCCGGCGCGACTGCAGGAACTGCGCAGCGCCGACCTGAGCAGCCGCATCCTCAGCGACATCGACGCCCTCAACCACCTGTACCTGCGGGTGCTGGTGCCGGTAGGGGTGGCGCTGGCGGGCGGCGGCGCGATCGTCGCGGCCATGGCGCTGTTCAGCGGCCGCGTGGCGGCATCGACACTATTCTTTTTGCTGCTGGCCGGTGGCGCCGTGCCGCTGCTCACCCTGCGGCTGGGGCACGCGCCGGGGCGACGGCTGGTGGCGCTGCGTGCGCAGTTGCGCAGCGCCGCGGTCGATGGCCTGCAGGGACTGGGCGAGCTGCGCATTTACGGCGGCGCGCAGCAGCAGGCGCAGCGCCTGGATGCGCTCAGCGAAGCGATGATCGCCGAGCAGCGTCAGCTCAGCCGCGCCAGCGGGCTGTCGCAGGGGCTGCTCGGGCTGTGCGCCAACCTGGCGATGTGGAGCGCGCTGCTGCTGGCCATTCCGCTGGTGGGGCAGGCGGCGATCGCCCCGGCGCAGTTGCCGATGCTCGCGCTGTTCGTGCTCGCCAGTTTCGAGGCCGTGCTGCCCTTGCCGCTGGCGCTGCAGATGCTGGGCGAAACGCTGGCCGCGGCCCGCCGGGTGTTCGCCATTCTCGACGCCCGGCCACAGATCGACGAGCCTGCCGATCTGCCCGTACCACAGTGGACGCAGCCGGAGGTGCGCATCGACGGCCTGCGGCTGCGTTACCCCGCCGCCCCTGCGGCCACCGCCTGGGCGCTCGACGGCCTGAGCCTGACGCTGGCGCCGGGCGAGCGCGTGGCGCTGGTCGGCCCCAGCGGCGCGGGCAAGAGCACGCTGGTGCAGGTGTTGCTGCGCTTTTGGGACTATCAGGAGGGCAGCGTGCGCGTCGGCGGGCACGATCTGCGCGCCTGGCCGGCGCAGGCGCTGCGCGCGCACATCGCCGTGGTGTCGCAGGACACGTATCTGTTCAACACCACCCTCCGCGACAACCTGATGCTGGCCAAGCCGCAGGCCACGGACGAGGAGATCGTCGCCGCGTGCAAGGCGGCGCAGCTGCACGACTTCATCGTCTCGCTGCCCGAGGGGTATGACACCTGGGTGGGCGAAGCCGGGATGCGGCTGTCCGGGGGGCAGGCGCGGCGGGTGGCGATCGCCCGCGCGCTGCTGCGCGACGCGCCGCTGCTCATTCTGGACGAACCGACCGAAGGGCTGGACGCGCTGACCGAGCGCGACCTGCTGCGCGACATCGCCCGGCTGATGCAGGGGCGCACCGTGCTGCTCATCAGCCACCGCATCGCCGCGTTGCCTGCCGCCGTCGACCGCGTGCTGGTGATGGAGGCCGGGCGCATCGTCGAAAGCGGCACGCCGGCGGAACTGCTCGCCCGCCGCGACGGCGCGTTCCGCGCGCTGCACGACGCGCTGTGAGCGCGGCGCTCACGCCCCCGGACGGGGCAGCAGGGCGCGCAGGCTCAGGCCGTCTTCGCTCAGCGCGGTGGCGATGGCCAGCTTGAGCGGGCCGATGCGGCTGGAGACGTCGAGCACCAGGCGGCGGATCAGCCGCGCCGGGCGGCGGTCGTCGGTGTACAGCGTGGCAATCGCCTGCGTCGCCATGTACAGCGGCAGGGTGGCGCGGCGGTGCGCCGCTTCGAAGCGTCGGAGCCGTTCGGGCGCGGCGATGTCGCCGCCGCTGCGCACCGCGGCGAGAATTTCGCGCGACAGCAGCTCGACGCCGTGCAGCCCGAAGTTGAAGCCGTGCGCCGTCACCGGGTGCATGCCGACGGCAGCGTCACCGATGAGGGCGCAGCGCGGGCCGACGAAGCGCTGCGCGTACACCCCGACCAGCGGGTAGGTGTGGCGGCTGCCCACGCGCTGCATCGCCCCCAGCCGCCCCTGGTAGCGCCGCGCGATGTCGCGCTCGAAGTCGGCGTCGGGCAGTTCGAGCAGCGCCTGCATCTCGTGCGGCGGCAGGGTCAGCACCACGGACGACAGATGCTCGGACAGCGGCAGCAGCGCCAGCGTCTGACCGAAGCCGAACCACTCCCACGCGGTGTGGTGGTGCGGCTGCTCATGGCGCATGCGGCACACCAGCATGGTCTTGCCAAAGTCGTGCGCATCGGCGCCGATGCCGAGCTTGCGCCGGGTGTCGGAAAACCGGCTGTCTGCGGCCAGCAGCAGGCGGGCGCGGATCGAGACCGTCGCGGGCGCCGTCCCGGCAGCGGCGGCGCCGTCGGTCACCGGCAGCAGTTCGAGCTCCACGCCGTCGGCGCCGGTGTGCACCGCGCCCAGCCGCGTGCGGTCGAACAGCGTCAGCCCCGGCTGCCCCTGCACCGCGGCCCAGACCGCGCGGCGGATGTGCTGATTGGGCACCAGCGCGCCCAGCGCGGTGTTGCCGCGCAGCGGCGACACCCGCATGGGATGCGGGTCGTTGCCGTTGAACACCACGGCCTGTTCCAGCGGATAGACCTCGTCGGCCGGAATGCGCTCGTACACACCGAGCTCGCGCAGAATGCGCAGGGTGCGCAGGCTCAGCGCGATTTCCCGGCCGTCGAACGGCGGCTCGGCCAGCGCCTGGGCGCTTTGCTGCTCGACGAGCGCCAGGCGCAGGCCGCTGCCGGCCAGCGCTCGCGCCATGGACAAGCCGGCCGGGCCGGCGCCGATGATGGCAACATCGAAGGTCATCGCGATTTCCCGCAGTCAAAAACGGCCGCCATGCAGACGCGCGGCGTCACAGCCGCGCCATTTCCAGCGGCGCCTCACCATACACCGCCCGTGCCAGCACCCGCAACGCGGCGCGCAAACCCTCTTCGAGCACGGGGTGATAGAACGGCAGGGTGAGCAGCTCGGCCACCGTCATGTCGCGCTGGATCGCCAGCGCCAGCAGATGGCCCAGATGTTCGGCGCCGGGCACGCACAGCTCGGCGCCGAGCAGTCTGCCGCTGCCGGGTTGCGCGTAGACATGCAGCTGCCCGGCGGCGCGCAGCATGGCGATGGCACGCGCCTGCTGCGCAAAGTTGAACCCGCCGGTGGCGAACGCCTGCCCCTGCAGCGCCGCCCAGCTCTGGCCGACGACGGCGATCTGCGGCTCGGTGAAGGCGATGGCCAGCGGCACACGGCGGCGGAAGCGCGTCGGGCCGTGCAGCGCGTTGTACGCGGCGATGAAACCTTCGTCCGACGCCTCGTGCAGGATTTGCAGCTCGCCGTTGACATCGCCGGTGAAATACACCGGAAGATCGCCGATCTGCAGGGTATTGCGGTCGAACGGCGGCAAGCCGCGGGAATCCAGCGGCACCCCCAGGGTGTCCAGCCCCAGGCCGTCGATGTTCGGCTGGCGGCCCATGGCGGCGAGCACGGCGTCGACCTCGACGGCGCTTTGGCCGTCATCGACCACGAGGCTGCCGTCGCCGCCTTCGCGCAGCGTCACGGCGCGGCCCAGATGCAGCGGGAAGTCGGCGCCGATGCGGTGGCGCGCCTCGGCCTGGATCACCGGGTCGGTCAGCGGCCCCACGGTGTCGCGCAACTCGTAGCCGTGCACTTTGAGCCCCAGCCGCGCCAGCGCCTGGCCCAGTTCCAGCCCGATGACTCCCAGGCCGACTACGGCCAGACGCCGCGGCAGGTCGGTCTGCTCGAACAGCTCGTCGGTGGTGAGGACGCGCCCGCCGAAGGCACGCCACGCCGCGGGGACGACCGGGCGGGTGCCGGTGGCGATGAGGATGCGGTCTGCGCGGATGCGCTCCTCCTGGCCGTCGCGGTGGGTGACGACGATGTGTTCCGGCCCGTCCAGCCGCGCCCGCCCGGCGATGGACTGCGACGGCGACAGGCTTTGCGTGGCGCCGAGCACGCCGGCCACGCGCGCGTCGCGGTAGTCGCGCACGCGCTGCAGCACCGCAGGCAGATCGACGCGCAGCGCGTCGGCGCCGCGGATGCCCAACGCATCGAGCGCGCCGCGGCGGTGAAAATCGTCGGCGGCCTGGATCAGCGCCTTCGACGGCATGCAGCCCACGCGCGCGCAGGTCGTGCCGTAGGGCCCGGCGTTGACGATGACGAAGTCGTCGGTGTGCTTGCGCACCTGCGACAGCGCGGTCAGCCCGGCAGTGCCGGCGCCGACAATGGCAAGACGAACGTGGCGCATCAAACCCTCCCTGCGAAAACCGGGCGCGGACCGATCGCGTCGCCCGGCGGTGTCCCCGCAGTCTATCGGCGCGGCGTGACCGCGGCTTTGGGCGGCGTCAACTCGCCTGCTGGTCGAGGACGAAGCGCGCGCCGGCGGACTGCGCCAGCGTCGCGCTCAGCCACGGCAGCGTCTGGCGCAGCGTGGCAGCCAGCGTCCACGGCGGGTTGATGACGAACATGCCGCTGCCCAGCAGGCCGAAGCCGCTGGCGTCGCCGGCGCGCACCTGCAGCCGCACGTCGATCCAGTCGGCCGTGCCGGCCAGACGGCGCAACTGCTGCGGCAGCAGGTGCGCCTCGCGCCGCTGCAGCAGCGGGTACCACACGGCATACGTGCCCACGGCAAAGCGCCTGAGGGCGTCGGCCAGCGTGGCGCGCAGCGCGGCGTAGTCGGTCTTGAGCTCGTAAGACGGATCGAGCAGCACCACGGCGCGGCGTTCGGGCGGCGGCAACAGGCTCTTGAGCGCGGCAAAGCCGTCGGCGCGGCGCACCTGCACCCCCGGCAGCGCGCCGAACGCAGCGTCGAGCAGGCGGTAGTCGCTCGGATGCAGCTCAAACAGACGCAGCCTGTCCTGCGGCCGCAGCAGCCGCTGCGCCAGCTCGGGCGAGCCCGGGTAATGCAGCAGCGCGCCGCCGGGGTTGAAGGCACGCACCTGCGCCACATAGTCGGCCACGGCCGGCGGCGCGTCGCCGCGCGACCACAGCCGGGCGATGCCGTCGGCGTACTCGGCGTTTTTTTGCGCGGCGGCGTCGTGCAGCGCGTAGCCGCCGGCGCCGGCGTGGGTGTCGATCAGCCAGTACGGCTTGTCTTTGCGGTTCATGTACCGCAGCACCTGCACCAGCACGAGGTGTTTGAGCACGTCGGCGTGGTTGCCGGCGTGGAACGCATGGCGATAAGCAAGCATGCCGGCACTGTAGCGGTTTGGCCGCGCCGGGGCTGCGGCACAATGCGGGGATGGTCACAGCGCCGGCGCGCGCCGCGCAGCCGCGGCGCGCCTGCTGGTCTTCGCCTGCGGCCCGCCTGGCCGCCTGCCACCCCCCCGTCTGCAGATCGCATCGCCATGACAGCTCAACACATTGCTTCTGCCGGGCAGAACGCCCGGGACTTCATCCGTTTCGCCGTCGACAGCGGCGTCATCGCCTTTGGCGACTTCACCACCAAGGCGGGGCGGCAGTCGCCGTATTTTTTCAACGCCGGCCTGTTCAACGACGGTGCCATGCTCGACCGGCTGGCGCAGTTCTACTGCAACGCGCTGCTGGCCAGCGGGGTGCAGTTCGACGTGGTGTTCGGCCCGGCGTACAAGGGCATTGCGCTGGCCGCCGTGGTGGCGGTGGAGCTGGCGCGGCGCGGGCGCAACGTCGGCTTTGCCTACAACCGCAAAGAGGCCAAGGATCACGGCGAAGGCGGCACCACCGTGGGCGCGCCGTTGCGCGGCCGCGTGGTCATCGTCGACGACGTGATTTCCGCCGGCACCGCCACCGGCGAAGCGGTGCGGCTGATCCGCGCCGCAGGCGCCGAGCCGGCGGCGGTGCTCATCGCCCTGGACCGGCAGGAAAGGGCTGCCGTCGGCGGCCGCACCCTGGACGTCTCGGCGGTGCAGCACGTCAGCCGCGACTACGGCCTGCCGGTGATTTCCATCGCCAACCTCGACGCGCTGCTGGGCTATCTGGCCGCCAGCGGCCATCCCGAACTGGCACGTTGGCAGCCGGCCGTGCAAAAGTACCGCGACACTTACGGCGTCTGACGCCGCCGATGCCCGATGGCCCTGCCTGCTGCCCTGAACCGGTCGTTCAGCGCGCTGCTGCTGTGGGGCTTTGCCCTGGTCGCGCTGCCCCTGCTGCTCGGGCTGTCGGTCACGGCGTATCTGTTCGACCAGATGGCTGCGCAGGCGCGTGCCTCGGTGGCGCAGGCGGTGCAGCTCACGCGCAGCTCGCGCCAGCTGGCGCAGGACGTGGACGATTTGCAGCGCGCCAGCGGCCAATGCCTGGTGCTGCGCGACGCCGCGCTGTGCCGCGGAGTGCAGCAGGTGCACGCGGCGTTTGCGCGCGACGCCGCGCTGCTGCAGTCCATGCCGCTGCCGGCGGCGCCGCAGCGCACGCTGCACACCCTGCGCCACGGCGAGGCGGCGGTATTCGCCGCCGTCGGCGCGTGGAACGGCGGCAAGGACGGCGCGCGGTTTTTCGATGCGCTCAACCCGCAGTTTGCCGCGCTGCGCGCCGCGGCCAACCAGTTGATCGACCACAGCAACCGCCTGGTCGATGCGAAGGAGGCACGTCTGCAGCAGGTCTCCGTGCAGGTCTGGTCGGTGCTGGGGTGGCTGGCGCTGGCCAGCATCAGCCTGTCGGTCTGTCTGGCGCTGGTGTTTTCGTGGCTGCTCAGCCGACCCTTGCGCCAGATCAAACAGGCCATCCGCCGTCTCGGTGATGGTCGGCTGGATCAGGCGCCGGTGGTATCCGGGCCGCGCGACCTCGTCGATCTCGCCGGCCAGCTCGACTGGCTGCGCCGCCGTCTGGCCGACCTGGAGGCGCAGAAATCGCAACTGCTGCGCCACGTGTCGCACGAACTGAAAACCCCGCTGGCCTCGCTCAAGGAAGGCGTCGATCTGCTCGCCGACGGCGTGCCCGGCGCGCTCGGCGCCGAGCAGCAGGCAATCGTGCGCATCATGCGCGGCAATGTGCGCGATCTGCACCAGCGCATCGACAGCCTGATCCACTACGACCGCGCGCTGCACGACACTACGCCGCTGCACCTCGGCCCGGTGGCGCTGCGGCAACTGTTCGCCAGTTTGATCCGACGCAATCACCTCGCCCTGCGCGCGCGCGACGTGCGCGTCGATTGCGCCTGTTCCGTGCTGCAATTGCACGCAGACTGTGCCAAGCTGGACAGCCTGCTGGAAAATCTGCTGGTCAACGCCATTCGCTTCAGCCCGCGCGGCGGCCGCATCCGGCTGCACGCCACCCGCGTGGCTGGCGGCACCGAAATCCGCATCGCCGATCAGGGCCCCGGAGTGGCGCCGCAGGACCGCGACCGCCTGTTCCAGCCGTTTTTCCAGGGCAGCAACCAGCCGGCCAGCGCGTTGCGCGGCACCGGTCTGGGGCTGGCGCTCGCACGGCAGTACGCCCAGCTGCACGGCGGCAGCCTGGACCTGCTGGCGCACGACGGCCCGGGCGCGGTGTTTCGCCTGTTCCTTCCCGACCCAATCCCCCAACGCGCATGACCCTGCACCATCCCGCCCGTCTGCTGCTCCCCCTCGCCCTGGCGCTGACGCTGTCGGCGTGCGCCGAACTGCCGCGGCTGGCCGAACCGCCGGCGCACGCCGCTGCGGCCGCCGACCGGCTGGACGACGCCAGCATCAGCCGCGTGCTGCGCGACACCGCGACCTCTGCCGGCCCGGCGCTGCAAGCGCAAACTGCACGGTTGCTGGCGCTGGGCCGGCGGCGTACCGCCGGTGAACAACTGCAACTGGCCATGCTGCTGCTGACGCGCGGCGAGCCGGGTGATGCCGAAACCGCGCAGAATCTGCTCGACGGTCTGGCCGCGCGCGCCACCGATGCGCCGGCGCGCAATTTCATCGCGCTGCTGCAGCGCGATGGAGCGCAGCAGCTCGCGCTGCAGCAGGCGCAAAAAACCGCGCAGTCGCTGCAAAAACAGATCGAGCAGATCAAATCGCTCGAAACCCAGTTGCAAAACCGCACCCGCTGACCCTGCCCGCATGGCTGCCACCCCCGTCCTGCTCGTCGACGACGACCCCGATCTGCGCCAGCTCCTGGCCATCCGCCTGCGTTCGGCCGGTTATGCGCCGATCACCGCCGCCAGCGGCGCCGAAGCGCTGGGCAGCCTGGCGGCCAGCCGCCCCGCCGCAGTAATCACCGACTTGCGCATGGACGGTATGGACGGACTGTCGCTGTTCGAGCGCATCCGCGCGCAGGATCCGGCGCTGCCGGTCATCATCCTCACGGCGCACGGCACCATCCCCGACGCCGTGGACGCCACGCAGCGCGGAGTTTTCGGCTTTCTCACCAAACCGTTCGAAGCCAGCGAGCTGCTCGCCCTGCTGGCGCGGGCCGTCGCCCTGCAGCCGGTGCCGCCGGCGGCCGCCGCAGCGCCCACCGACGCCTGGCGCGCCGACATCCTCACCGCCAGCCCGCGCATGCTCGCGCTGCTGTCGGAAGCCGCGCTGGTGGCGCGCAGCCAGGCCAGCGTGCTCATCCGCGGCGAATCGGGCACCGGCAAGGAATTGCTCGCCCGCGCCATTCACCGCGCCAGCCCCAGGCAGCACGGGCCGTTCGTCGCCATCAACTGCGCGGCGATTCCCGAAACCCTGCTCGAATCCGAACTGTTCGGCCACGCCAGAGGTGCGTTCACCGGCGCGGCGCAGGCACAGACCGGGCTGTTCCAGCAGGCCCACGGCGGCACGCTGTTTCTCGACGAAATCGGCGACATGCCGCTGCCGCTGCAGGTCAAGCTGCTGCGCGTGCTGCAGGAGCGGCAGGTGCGCCCGCTGGGCGCGGCGCAGGCGATCGATGTGGACGTGCGCATCGTCTCGGCCACGCACCGCGACCTCGACGCCGCGGTGGCCGCCGGGCAGTTCCGCGAAGACCTGTATTACCGCCTCAACGTCGTCGCTCTGCATCTGCCGCCGCTGCGGCAGCGGCGCGAGGACATCGCCCTGCTGGCGCAGCACGCGCTGCAGGCGCTGGCACCGCGGCTGCACCGGCGCGTCACCGGCTTCACCGCCGACGCCCTCGATCTGCTGCAGCAGCAGGACTGGCCGGGCAATGTACGCCAGCTCATGAACGTGGTCGAGCAGTGCTGCGCGCTGAGCACCACCAGCCGTATTCCCGCCAGTTCGGTGGCGCGCGCGCTGCGCGTCAAGCCCTCCACCCTGCCGCCGCTGGCGCAGGCGCGCGAGCAGTTCGAGCGCGACTACCTGGCACAGTTGCTCAAGCTGTGCCAGGGCAACGTGGCGCAGGCGGCGCGGCTGGCCGGGCGCAACCGCACCGAGTTCTACCGCCTGCTCGGCAAGCACCACCTCGACCCGGCGCAGTTCAAATCGACGGCGGCCGATACCCCGCCGTCGGGTTGACCACCGTCGTTGCCCAGCGACAAAAAATCCATTTCACATCAATGGGTTATGGTTGCGACGGAGAAACCGTCGCCATGACCCTATTCTTTGCCGCGCCGTCGCCGCGCGCGTGGGCGCAGCGCGCCGCGGTTTTCCTCTCCCGCCACAGGGCCGGCGCGTCTGGCATGCGGATTGCTGTCCTTGCGGCATCTCGCTTTTTTGCTGGAGGACAACGATGCTCACCATCGACTGGTCAGCGTTCACCCCCGCATCCAGCGCCGCCGGCGGCGTGCTCATCGGCGCCGCCGCTGCAGCGCTGGCCCTGGGGGGAGGAAAAATCGCCGGTGTCAGCGGCATCGTCGGCGGCGCACTCGCCGACGCCCTGGCCGGGCGGGCGCAAACGACGTGGCGCCTGCAGTTCGTGCTCGGCATCGTGCTCGCCGCGGTGTTGTGGTCACTGTGGAGCCGCATTCCCGGGACGTTCACCCACGCCTCGTGGCCGGTGTGGTTGATCGGCGGGTGGCTGGTGGGCGCCGGCTCGCGCCTGGGTTCGGGCTGCGCCAGCGGGCATGGGGTGTGCGGCCTGGCCCGGCTGTCGCCGCGCTCGTTCGCCGCCGTCGGCACGTTCACCGCAACGGCCATCGCCACCGCCGTGGCGGTGCACCTGCTGCTGTACTGACCTGCGTTGCCACGGGGGTGCACCGATGGATCTGCTCGCGTTGTTTTGTGGCCTGCTGTTCGGCCTGGGTGTGCTGCTGTCAGGCATGAGCGACCCGGCCCGAGTGCTCGGGTTTCTCGACCTGGCCGGGCCGTGGAATCCCAGTCTGCTCGTCGTGCTGGCCTGCGCCGTGCTCACCGCGTTCGTCCCGCTGCAACTGGCGCAACGCCGCCGGCTTGCGCTGCTGGGCGAGGCCGTGACGTTTCCGCAAACCCGCCCCATCAACCGTCGGCTGCTGTTTGGCAGTGCGCTGTTTGGCATCGGCTGGGGATTGACCGGGCTGTGTCCCGGGCCGGCTCTGGCGGCGCTGCCGTCGCTGCATGCGCCTGTCTGGCTGTTCGTCGCCAGCCTGCTTGCCGGCATGGCGTCGGTCGAACTGTGGCAACGGCGGACGGCGCAAACCCGGCTGGCCGACGTCCATACTCCTTGAGGAGAACCGCATGACCCTGCAATCCTCGCGTCGTTCCCCGCCTGCCGGCGCGCACCACGTGCATCCGGTGTGCGCAGCACCACTGACGGCGGACGGCGCCGTCATCGATACCGCGGCCGACGACCACCTGCTGCGCCTGGTGCGCAAACGGCTCAGCCAGACGGCGCTGCGCCATCTGCGCATCGACGTGCAGGTGCACGATGGCCTGGTACGGCTGTGCGGCCAGTTGCGCGACCCGCGGCTGCGCGCGCACGCCGAATGGCTGGTGTTCACCACCCCTGGCGTGCACGCCGTGTGCAGCGACTGGCACAGCGCCACCACGACGGCCGGCGCGATGCACGCGCCGCAGCTGAACTGAATCCGGCGTCAAACGCCGTACCCCGCGACCCGTCGCGCTCCTCGCACTCCTTGCCCTTTCCCCGATGGGCTGGAGATGCTTGCCGCAGCCTCGTGCTGCGGTTTTTTTTGCCCTGGCCAGCGCACCGCTCAGGTGCCGCCGACGAACGGGTTGCTGCGCCGCTCGGCGCCAAAGGTCGATTCGGCGCCGTGGCCGGGAATGAACACGGTGTCATCGCCCATCGGCCAGAGCTTGTGCACGATGCTGTCGATGAGCTGTTGCTGGCTGCCGCCGGGAAAGTCGGTGCGGCCGATCGAGCCGGCGAACAGCACGTCGCCGACCCAACAGCGCTGCGCCTGCGGCTGGTGATACACCACGTGACCAGGAGTGTGGCCGGGACAGTGACGCACGGTGAACTGCAGGCTGCCGAGCTCGACGGTGTCGCCGTCGGCCAGCCAGCGATCGGGGGTGAACGCCTGCGCCGGAGGGAAGCCGAAGAGCTGCGCCTGCTGCGGCAGCGCGTCGATCCAGAACTGATCTCCAGGGTGCGGGCCGATGATGGGAACGCCGGCGCGCAGCGCGACCTCGGCGGCGGCGCCGGCGTGGTCGATGTGCGCATGCGTCAGCCACACGGCGCGCAGCTGCACGCGGGCCTGCGCGGCGGCGTGCAGCAGCCGGTCGGCCTCGCCGCCGGGATCGGTGAGCACGGCGTCGCGCGTCGCATCGTCCCACAGCAGGCAGGCGTTCTGGGCAAATGACGTCACGGGAAGGATGTGATAGCGAAGCATGCGGGTCCCACTCTCAGGGCGCGCGGCACCATGCCGCGGCGCTGCAGCGCATTGTGCCTGCCTGCGTCGCGCCCCCCTGCTGAGAGGGATTGAGGCGGTATGGGCCGCTGCCTACACTGGCCGTCAGCCCAGCCCGTGCTGGCCGGATGCTCCCGTTTGCCACAACCCGATGACGCCTGCGCCCAAGCCCGTTTTCCGCCGCGGTCTGCTCGGCCTGCTGGCGCTGGCCGGGGCCGTGATCTGGCTGCTGGTGGCCGCAGCCGACGACCCCTCCACCCCCGATCCGGCGGCGCTGGTGGTGCTGGTGCCGCCGGATCTGGTGCGGCACGATGTGTCGCCGTCGCTGTCGCTGCTCAACGAGCCCGCGGCCACGCCGCTGCGGGCCGACGCCGTGGCCGCGTTGCCCGATGCGCGCTTCGCCCCGCTGACGGGCAGCAACCTCGGCATCCGCGAGCACGCGGTGTGGCTGCGGCTGCGGCTGTACCGCACCGAGCAGTCGCCCGAGCAGCTCGTGCTGCAGCTGGGCCGTCCGGTGTGGCGGCAGGTACAAGCGTATGTGGTGTGGGAAGGCGAAGACCGCCATGCCGTGCGCCTGCGCGCCCTGCACTCGCGCCACCCGGCGTTCGCCGTCGAGCCGCCGCAGGGGCCGAGCACCCTGCTGGTGCGCGTGGCGCAGATCGGCGCGATCACGCCGCAGATGCAGCTCTGGGAGGCCGGCGCATTCCGCCATCATGCCGTCGACGACGCGCTGCTGCAGGGGCTGTTTTACGGCATGATGCTGGCGCTGCTGATCTACAACGCCTTTTTGTACGCCAGCACGCGCGACGCGGCCTATCTCACCTACATTCTTTGGCAGGCGGCCACGCTGTTTTACATGCTGGTGTTCACCGGGGTGGGGCAGCACCAGTTGTGGAACACCTCGGTGCGCTGGAACGGCATCGGCCTGATCAGCGGTCTGATGCTCATGTGCGCCGGCGGCCTGGCGTTCATCCGCACCTATCTGCTGCTGCCGCGGCACGCGCCGCGCGCCGATCTGGCGCTGCAGATCGTGCAGTGGCTGACGCTGACGCTGGCGCTGGCGGCGCTGCTGCCCAACAGCGACTGGATGCTGATTCCGGCGCAGTTGCTGGCCGCAGCCACGCTGCTGGCGATCGCCGCGGCAGCGGTGTTGCGCTGGCGGCAGCAGTTCGTCCCGGCGGTGATTTTGCTGCTCAGCCTGGTGCCGCTGCTGCTCGTGGGCTTTGCCAACATCGGCCGCACCCTGGGGTGGCTGCCCGAAACCTTCCTCACCGCCGATGCGTTGCAGTGGGTGTCGGCGCTGCTGGCGCTGGTGCTGACCTACGGTCTGTCGGTGCGTGTGGCGCAGTTGCGTGAACGCGCCAGCCGGCTGCAGGACCTGCTGCGCAAAGACCCGCTGACCGGTCTGCTCAACCGCAACGGCCTGTTCGAGCAGGGTCAGCGCCTGCTCGACCGCACCCATGACAGCCAGGCACACGCCGCCGTGCTGTGGCTGGATCTGGACGGACTCAAACGCATCAACGACCAGTTCGGCCACGCCGCCGGCGACGCGCTGATCCAGGCCGCCGCCGCACGGCTGCGCGATGCCTTCGGCCCGGATGCCGCCTGCGCCCGGCTGGGCGGCGATGAATTCGCCATCATCCTGCCCAATCTGCCCTCCCCACGCCTGGCCGAAGACCTCGCCCGCCACGCCCTGGAGCGGCTGCGCGTGCCATATGCGCTGTCGGGGCAGGAGTTCCACGCCACCGGCAGCATCGGCGTGGCGCTGTACCCGCAGCAGGCGCAGAACCTCGAAGACCTGCTGCGCCTGGCCGATGCGGCGATGTACCGCGCCAAAGCGCAGGGACGCGATACCTACGTGCTGTGGAGCGAGCAGACGCCGCCGCCGGCGAGTGCGGTGCGGTTCACATGGCCCGGCGCGGCGCAGGTGTGAGCGCGGCGCTGGCGACGCATCGAACCTGCGACTGCGCCCCTGCTGCGCGCAGGGATGTTGTGGACAGACCCCGGCTGGCGCCGCACACTCGGCAGGGGCGAGCGCATCCGGCGTGTCGCGGGCGGGCGATGGCCGGGGCGTTCACACCTTCTGAGTGCACAACGATTTCGAGGAGACAGCGATGATCCGACCTTTGTGCAGCATGCGGCTGACGGTGCACGGCGGCGCGTTCGCCGCGCTGCTCACGCTGGGCAGCGCGGCGCTGGCCGCAGCGCCCGGGGCGGAGCCGGCGGAATTCCACGGCGTCAACGTGGCCAGGGGGCAGCAGTTCTACACCGAGCTGCAGTGCGCCAGCTGCCATGCGCAGCGCATGATGGGGCAGGCCGCGGCGATGTACACCCGCAGCGACCGCAAGGTGCACAACGCCCGGCAGTTGCTCGCCTTCACCCAGATGTGCGTCACCCAGCTCAACCACGAGCTGTTTCCCGACGAGGTCCGCGACATCGCCGCCTACCTCAACCAGACCTACTACCACTTCAAGTGAGACGGCGCCGGGTGTGGCAGACAGCCCCTAGCGCACCGCGGCAGACGTCGCCGCGGTGGGCGGCTGGGTGATCAGGCCGATGCGGCTCAGCCCGGCGTGCTGCGCCGCGCCCATGACCTGCGCCACGTCCCCGTAGGGCACGGCGGCATCGGCGCTCAGATGCACTTCGGTCTGCGCCGACTGCTGCGCGGCGGCGGCAAAGCGCGCGGCGAGCTGCGGCAGGGTGATGGGCTGGCCGCCGAGGTACAGCCGCCCGTCTTTACGCAGCGCCACGTCGAGCACCTGCGGCGTGCGTTGCGCCGGCGGCGCATCGACCTTGGGGAGTTCGAGCCTGAGGCTGCCGGTGAGCAGCGGCGCGGTGATGATGAAAATCACCAGCAGCACCAGCATGACGTCGATCAGCGGCGTCATGTTGATGTCGCTCATCGCGTCATCGCCGTCGCCGTGGTCGAAACTGCCGAAGCTCATGGCGCAGCCGACGCGGCCGACAGCAGCCGCTGCAGGTCGTGGGCGAAGCCTTCGAGCGCGCTTTGCACCCGTCGGGCGCGTTTGCTCAGCGCGTTGTACGCCAGCACGGCGGGAATGGCCACGGCCAGGCCGGCGGCGGTCATGATCAGGGTTTCGCCCACCGGGCCGGCGACCTTGTCCACGCTGATCTGGCCGCTGGCGGCGATCGCCGTGAGCGCGTGGTAGATCCCCCAGACGGTACCGAACAGGCCGACGAACGGCGCGGTGCTGCCCACGCTGGCCAGCAGCACGTGCCCGGCCTGCAGACGGCGCTGCGCGAGTTGCAGCGCGTCGCGCAGCTCGCGGGTGACGCGGTCGTCGTGCGGCTGCCAGCGGTGCGCGGCGTCAGGCTGTGCCAGGCGGGAAGCGGTTGCCGCCAACAGGCCGGCCAGGCCGTCGGGGTCTGCCGCCTGCACCGCCGCAGCGGCCTGCGCCGGCGACGGTGCGGCCCAGTAGGCGGCAATGCCGGCGGGCACGCGGCGCACGGCGCGCCACAGCAGCGCGGTCTTCCACAGGATGACGAACCAGCTCGCCAGCGACATCGCCAGCAGCGTCAGCGCCACCAGGTGGCTGAGGGCGTCGCCCTGCTGCCAGAATTGCCCCAGTCCGCCCATGCGCCGCAATCAGCCCTTCAGACCGAGCACGTCCTGCATGTCGTACAACCCCTGCGTCTTGTCGCGCAAAAAGCGCACGGCGCGCAGGCTGCCCTGGGCGTAGTTCGCCCGGCTGTTGGAGCGGTGGGTGATCTCGATGCGCTCGCCGGTACCGGCGAACAGCACGGTGTGGTCGCCGACGATGTCGCCGCCGCGCACCGTGGCAAAGCCGATGGTCGCCGCGTCGCGTTCGCCGGTGACGCCTTCGCGGCCGTACACCGCGCATTGCTGCAGATCGCGGCCGAGCGCGGTGGCGACGATCTCGCCCATTTTCAGCGCCGTGCCCGAGGGCGCATCGACCTTGTGCCGATGGTGCGCCTCGATGATCTCGACGTCGTAGCCCTGCGACAGCGCGCGCGCGGCCTGCTCCAGCAGCTTGAACACCACGTTGACGCCGATGCTCATGTTCGGCGCCATGACGATGGCGATGCGCTGCGACGCCGCGCGGATGCGCGCCAGCTGCGACTCGTCGAACCCGGTGGTGCCGATGACCATCGCGACCCCCGCGGCTTCGCACGCCGCCAGATGCGCCATGGTGCCTTCGGGCCGGGTGAAGTCGATGAAATAGCGCGCGTGTTGCAGCGCGGCGTACAGATCGGAACGGATGGCCACGCCGGTGTGCTGCCCGGCGTAGGCGCCGGCGTCCTGGCCGAGCGCCGGGCTGCCCGGCATGTCTAGCGCCGCCGCCAGCCGGCAGTCGGGGGCGGCGAGCACGGCGTCGATCAGCGTGCGCCCCATGCGGCCGCTGGCCCCGGCAATGGCAATGCGGTACGCGTCGTGGTTCATTGACTGTGGCATGGCAAGACGCTCACTGGCCGGACGCTGCCGATGCCGCAGGAGCTGGCGGCTGCTCGCGTTGCAATGCGGCGAGTTCTGCCGGCGGCGCCAGCAGCGTGAGGTTGCCCGGCTGCGATGCCGCCGCCACCGGGTGTTTGGCCGCAGCCCAGGCCTTCTGCGCCGCGGCGATTTCCGCCTGCAACTGCTCCTCGCTCAGGGTCCTGGGTTTTTTGCCGCCGTCGCGCAGCGCGTTGATCTGGGCGACGAATTCCTGCTCCGACGGCAGCGGATCGCCGTCGGCGCGGATCATTTTGCCGTCTTTGTCGAAATACACCGTGAAGCGCCGCACGATCGGTGCGTGGTAGCCCTGCCGCAGGCTGAACACGTATTCCCAGCGGTTCTGGTTGAAAATGGTCTGCAGCAGCGGCGTGCCCAGGATGGCCTGCACCTGCTCCTTGGTCATGCCGGGCTTGAGTTCGTCGGCCATTTCGCGCGAGACGAAGTTGCCCTGGATGACGTCGGCGCGGTAGGGCTTGAACATCGACGTCAGGTCGGACTGCATCGCCGTGCTGCTGCAGCCGCCGAGCAGCGCCAGACCGCACAGCGCCACCACGGCCCAGCCGGCGCGCGCGGTTCCCGCTGCGAGCCGCGGCGCCAGCGAACGGTACAAGCTGGGAGAAACGGGAAAAAACCGCATCGGGAAACGCACGCTGCGAGCGTGACCGGGGTCGTATAACATCGGCGCATTCTACTGAATAGCAGCCCCCGCCATGGTTCCGAGCAATGCACAGGGTTTGCGCAGCACCGGCTTGAAGGTCACCCAGCCGCGGCTGCGCATCCTGGAGATTTTTCAAAAGGGTGTGCAGCGCCACATGACGGCCGAGGACGTCTACCGCGTGCTGCTCGACGAACAGCAGGACATCGGCCTGGCCACGGTGTACCGCGTGCTCACACAGTTCGAGCAGGCCGGCATCCTGCGGCGCAGCAACTTCGAGTCCGGCAAATCGGTGTTCGAAATCAACGAAGGCACGCACCACGACCATCTGGTCTGCCTGGACTGCGGCCGTGTCGTCGAGTTTTACGACGCCGAAATCGAACGGCGGCAGAAAAAAGTCGCCACCGAGCACGGCTTCGAGCTGCAGGAGCACTCGCTGGCGCTGTACGCCACCTGCGCGCACAAGGATAGTTGCCCGCATTACGACAAGGCCGCGCATGCTCCGCTGGGCACGCGCGCGCACCATCCAGGCTGAACGCGCCGCGCGCGGCCTCTGCCCAGACCGCGGCGCGGAGGCAGCCGAGGCGTCATCAGCCCCTCGTCTTCGCCTAGTCTTCGCTTTCCTGCATCGCCAGGCGCTGGCGCTCCTGGAATTCACGCAGGGTATCGATGCCGCGGAGCTGCAAAATGGTGTTGCGCACCGCGGCTTCGACGAGCACGGCCAGATGCCGTCCGGCCTCCACCGGAATCATCACCTTGCGCACCGCCACGCCCAGCACGTCTTCTTCCAGATTGCCGGCGGGCAGACGGTCGAAGTTGTGATCGAGCACGTCGCGACGGATGAGATGGCAGATCAGCCGCAGCCGCATTTTGCGCCGCACCGCGGTCTCGCCAAAAATGGTCTTGATGTCCAGCAGGCCGATGCCGCGCACCTCCAGCAGGTTTTGCAGCAGCGGCGGGCAGCGTCCTTCGATGGTGTTTTGCGACACGCGCAGCAGATCGACGCAGTCGTCGGCGACCAGACCGTGACCGCGGGTGACCAGATCGAGCCCGAGTTCGCTCTTGCCCAGCCCGGACTCGCCGGTGATCAGCACCCCCAGACCGAAAATGTCCATGAACACACCGTGCTGCGTGGTGCGGTTGGCGAAGTGCTTGGACAGGAATGCGCGCAGCACGTCGATGGTGAACGCCGCGGTCTCTGCCGTCTGGAACAGCGGCACCTGCGCGGCGTTGCATTCCTCGACCAGGTCGGGCGGCGGCGCCTTGCCGTCGGCCAGCACCAGCGCCGGCGGCTCCAGGCCGATGATGCGGCGGATGCGGCGCAGACGATCCTCTGCGCTGGACTGGTTGAGGTAGTCGACTTCTCGCCAGCCCAGGATCTGTACGCGAAACGGATGGATGTAGTTGAGGTAGCCGACCAGGTCGGCGCCGGAGGTGGCGCCTTCGACGGCGGCCATGTCGAAGCGGCGTTCGGGGTTGTTCTGCCCGGCGATCCAGCGCCACATGAGCTGCGGCGCGTTGGCCTCGAACAAGGTCTCGGCGGCAAGGGAGGATGCTTTCAACTCAGGCGGCGGTTTGCAACGGGGCCCAGGTGCTGATGCGGCGATGCAGCACGGCCGGATCGGTTTCGCTGAGCAATTGCGCGCGCAATTCGGCGTCGGACAGCATTTCGGCGATCGCCGACAGCAGTTCGAGGTGTTTGGCGGTGGCGCTTTCGGGCACGAGCAGCACGACCAGCAGCGACACCGGCTGGTTGTCCGGCGCCTCGAACGCGATGGGCTGACGCAGACGGATGATGGCGGCGCTGGGCTGCTTCAGCCCTTTGATCCGCCCGTGCGGAATGGCCACGCCCTGGCCCAGCCCGGTCGATCCCAGGCGTTCGCGGGCGAACAGATTGTCGGTAACGAGGGCGCGGTTGAGGCCAAGGCTGCGCTCGAACAGCAGGCCGGCGTATTCGAAAGCGCGTTTTTTGCTGCTGACGTCCACATCGAGCTGCACATGCGCCGGCGGCAGGATCTGGGCAAGACGGTTCATGAGATCACGCTTGTGCCAATGAGGACAGCGAGTGTAAACGGGTTTTGCGGCGCCACGGCGTCAGCGCCGCACAGCCCGCCCCGCCGGGGGCACCGCGGCGCTGCCTCGCGCCGCGGTGACTGGCGGCCTGTTCAGCTCGACAGATGTTTGCCTGCGGTGGCCTGGTGATCGCGCAGGCGGTTTTTGTGTTCGACCACTTGCCGGTCGAGTTTGTCGATCATGGTGTCGATCGCGGCGTACAGGTCCTCATGTTGACTTTCCGCAAAAATCGACTTGCCCTTGACCATCAGATTGCATTCGGCGCGCTGGCGTTTTTCCTTCTCCTTGAGTTTTTCCACACCAAGTAGCACGTTGATGTTGACCACTTGGTCGAAATGGCGCGCCACACGGTCCAGCTTGGACTCGACGTAGCTGCGCAATGCGGGAGTGACTTCCAAATGGTGGCCGCTGATGGTCAGATTCATAGTGAAACTCCTGTTGGGGGAAAAAGAAAACTCAAGGCCGTTGCCCTGACCGCGTGCTCTGTGTCGGCTGCAACCCTCCTTTGCTGCGTGGTGGAACTGTCGGAATCAGTGTGCTACCGCCCCCGGGCAAAATCAAGCCCTGTCCCGTGAGCCGGGTCTGGTTTTGCCGCCGGCGCGCCACGGGCAAAAAAAATCGCCCCGACCTGGCGGCCGGAGCGCACGAAGGAGCCAGTTTGTCGCCGCGCCGGCGCACCGCCGCGGCCGGAATCGACTCAGGAAGACGCCGGGACGGGCTTGAAACCGTACTGCTCGAAAATGTGCAGCGCCGTGGGCGAGCGCAGGAATTGCGCCCACATCAGCCCGGCCTGCGGATGCGCTGCGCCCTTGACGACGGCGGCGGCGTAGATGGCCGTGGTGTTTTGATCCGCCGGAATGTCGACATGGCTGATCGGATGCCCGGCCTTTTGCTGGAAAATCGCTTCCGATTTCCACGTCACCCCGGCTTGCGCCAGCCCCTGCATGAGGTACAGCGGGGTTTGGCGGTGGTGGATGTGGGTGAGGATGGTCTGGCCGTCCTTGACCTTGCTGCCGTAGACGGTCTGTTCCAGCGCGTCGCCGCCGGCCTTTTTCAGCGAGGCCTCGATTTGCCGCGCCACGCCTTCCCACGCCGGGTTGGGCATCGACAGCGTCACGCCCGGCTTGCCCAGGTCGGCCAGGCCGGTGATGTGCGCCGGGTTGCCCGCGGGCACCATGATGGTCAGATCGTTGCTGACGTAGCGGATGGCCTGCCCGGTGAGCACGCCGTCGTGCAGCCCGGTTTCGATTTTTTTCAGCCCGGCGGCGAACACGTCCGGCTTGACCGTCCACGTCATATTGCCCACGGTGATGGTGCCGCCGTGCTGCATCTGTTTGAGCAGGATGCCCGGGGGCAGGGTTTCGTAAAACACCCGCCCGCTGAATTGCGGATGCTCCTGCTCGAACGCCTTCACCAGCGGCGCCATGGCGAAGTAGTAATTGCCGGCAACGAAAATCACCAGCTTGGGATGATCCAGATCGCCGTGAAAGTCGGGCAGGTCGTTGACCTCGGGGACGGTGAATTCCAGCCCCTTGTGCCGCGCCGGGTTGTTCGCCCCATGCTGCCACGGCGGAAACATCTCGCCCTTGTACTGCGGCGGCTGCACCTTGCCGTTCCAGCCCGGCGCGGCCTGCTGCGCTTGCGCCGCCAGCGGCAGCGCCAGGGCCACGGCGGCAGCCAGCACCGCGGCGCGTCGAATGTTCGGTCGCATCGTTTTCTCCTCTATTGCGCGTCGATCTGCGTTCAGGCGTAGCGGTAGCCCGCGTCTTCGAGTTCCACCAGGGTGGCGACGATGCCCGGAGTGAGCACGGCGCCGGGGATGAGATGGTTGGTGAATTCGGCTGCCATTTCGGCGTGGGTTTTGTGATCCGGGTTGATGCCCTTGGCATGCAACGCGCCGGTGAATTCCCAGATGGCGTTGTGGCAGGCGAGGAACACCACGCCGCGGCGTTGCAACACCGGGATGCTGTTGTCCGCCGGCGAGTACACACCGTGCGCGTCCTCGACGTTGCTGGCGCCGGCAGCAGCCGCCGGCGGCGTTTTCATCCAGACGTTGGTGTTCTGCTTGCCCTTGGTGAAACGGCCCAGCTGGTACTTGGCCCAGAGCGCGTCGTCGTACAGCGCCAGATGCGCCGGGCCGTGCGTGGCCGACACGGCGAGAAAGTCCGGGTGGCCGAACGACCAGATCTGGGCGTTCATCGCATTGCGCATGAGGTTCAGCCAAGGCCCTTCCAGATTGGTGTTGTTCCACACCTGCCGCGGCTTGCCGGCATACGCCAGCACCAGATCGAGCGCCTCGGCGTCCCACTCGTCACGGTGCTGCAGAATCATCTGCGTGGTCTTGAAGTCGCGCCGGCGCGGCGCCGCGGCGAGCTTTTGCTGCAGCTCGGCCAGCGTCGCCGCACCGGGCGGCAGCAGAGCATCCTGCATCGCCGCGGCCCGCGACGCGCCCATCCCCACCAGCCCCAGGCCGGCGGCCAAAGTCGATTGCAGCGCCACGCGGCGCGACACGGAAGAAAACGGCATCGATCCACTCCTGTCAGCGACCCGCAGGCCCATTGGCCTGCGTAGCCATGCCAATAAGATAGGACGGCCTGATCGACAATACAAACGGATAATTGATGTGTCATCAATCGACGAAATCGATTGATGAGCCAGGTCCGCCGTCAGTGCGCCACCGATTTGGAGAACAGATGGATGACCAGCACGCCGGCGAGGATCAGGCCCAGCCCGAGCAGCGCCGGCCCGTCCAAACGCTGGTGATAGACCACATAGCCGACCAGGGTGATGAGCACGATGCCCACTCCCGACCACACCGCGTAAGAAATGCTCATCGGAATGGTCTGCATGGTGCGCGACAGCAGGTAGAACGCCAGCGCATACGCCACCAACACCACCAGCGACGGCAGTAGCCGGGTAAACCCGGCAGTGGCTTTGAGCGCCGACGTGCCGATCACCTCGGCGATGATGGCACCGAACAACGACATCCAGGCTTGCATGGCGCGAGCATACCCGGCGGGCATGACGCGGTCACGCCGCGCGGCGCTTCAGTCGGCTTCGGCCACGCAGTTGCGGCCGCGCTGTTTGGCGCGGTACAGCGCGGCGTCGGCGGCGTCGATCCAGTTGCGCAGCGTGCCGCTGGGCTGCGCCACGGCCAGACCGATGCTGCTGCCCAGCCGCAACCCGGGCGCGCCGGGCAGACGCAGTTGTCCGATCTGCTGGCGGATGGCCTCGGCCACGGCACGGGCGGCGGCCACCGGGGCCGGCCCGATGATCACGGCAAACTCGTCGCCGCCGTAGCGCCCGGCGCTGTCGTGCGGGCCGACCTGTGCGGCGATCACCGCGCCGACGGCGCTGATGACCTCGTCGCCCACGGTGTGGCCGTAGGTGTCGTTGATCGACTTGAAGTGGTCGACGTCGATGAGCAGCAGCGTCATGCTCTGCCCCTGCTGCGCGGCGGCAGCCAGGGCTTCGGCGGCGCGCTGCATCCAGTGCTCGCGCGACTGCAGCCCGGTTTGCGCGTCGGTACGCCGCAGTTCGGCGAGTTGGCGGTTTTGCCTGGCGATGGTGCGCATCAGCCGCGTGCCGCGGTAGGTGTTGACCCAGGTGTGGACGAACATCAGCGGCAGCACGCTCGCCTGCACCAGCAGCGTGCTGTCCGGTTGCAGCGGCGGCTGCAGCACCAGTGCGGTGAGCGCGGCCACGGCCAGCAACAGCAACAACGAGTACAGCCACCACCGCCGGATCAGGGTGTACGCCTTGTCCAGGGTGGTCACCACCGTCAGCACCAGGCTGACGAGCAGGTTGAAATGCATCAACGCGATCCAGAACCCGACGATGGCTGAATCGGCCAGCAGATTGCGCCGCTCGGCGTCATACGGCTTGGCGCTGCGGCGCGCCAGCCAGTACGCCCCATGCGGCCAGACGAAAAACATCAACCCCAGCAACACCCAGCGGAGCCCGCCCGCCGCGTGCTGCTGCCACAGCACGGCGGCCACCGGCAAACCGCCCAGCGCCATGCCCAGCACGCGCGCCGGATAAATCTGCTGGTAGAGCCGCTCGCGCGTCACCGGAGCACGCAGATCCAGCGCGTGCGTCAGCGGCTCGCCCCAGCCGGGGCGCTGCGGCGCCGCCTGCTGACCGTGATCCGTGCCGGAGTCAGAGCGTGCCACGCTCGATCAGCTCGATTTTGTAGCCGTCGGGATCCTGCACGAAGGCGATGACGGTACTGCCGCCGGCAACCGGACCGGGCTCGCGCGTGACCGTGCCACCCGCGGCCCTGATGCGCGCGCAGGTCGCCGCCACGTCGTCCACGCCCAGCGCAATGTGGCCGTAGGCGGTGCCCAGGTCATAGCGATCGACGCCGTAGTTGTACGTCAGCTCCAGCTCGGCCTGCGCCGGATTGGGCTCGTAACCGAGGAACGCCAAGGTGTATTTTTGCTCGGGGCGGTCGGTCGTGCGCAGCAGCTTCATGCCCATGACCCGGGTATAGAAGTCGATCGAGCGCTGCAGGTCACCGACGCGCAACATGGTGTGGAGAAATCGCATCAACGGCTCCTTGGTCGCATGTCAGCCGCAATGTGGCGGCGGCAAAATGTAGCGTTGTACCACTGTCCGGGCGGTGCCGCCGGCGGGGTAGGCGACGCCTCAGTCCCACGGCGGCAGCGTCACCGCGCGGAGTTGCCTGCGCGCCTCGCGGTAATCGGGGTAGAGCACGCCCACGTGCGCCCAGAAGCGCGGGCTGTGGTTCATTTCACGCAAATGCGCCACTTCGTGGGCGATGACGTAATCGATGAGCTGCGGGCTGAAGTGCAGCAGCCGCCAGTGCAGGCGGATGCTGCCATCGCTCTTCGCGCTGCCCCAGCGGGTCGTGGCCGCGCTGAGTTTGACCACGCTCACGCGCACGCCCAGACGGCTGGCGAACTGCGCCACCCGCGCGGTGAAATGCTGCAGGGCCTGGCGCTGCATCCAGGCGGCGACGGCGTCGCGCACCTGCTGCGCGTCGGCCCCGGCTGGCAGGGGCAGATGCAGCTCGGCAGCCGCGGCGTCCCAGTGCAACGCCGCGGCGCCGCGCAGCCGCAGCGTCAGCCTGCCACCCAGGTAGGGCAGGCTGGCCCCGTCGCGCCAGTCGATGCGCGCGGCGCGTAGCAACTCCAGCCGCTGCGCGCGCTGCTGCAGTTTGCGCTGGACCCAGCCGGCATGCTGGCGCAAAAACGTGTCGATCGCCGCCTGGCTGGCCAGCCGGGGCGCCAGCAGGCTGACGCCGCGGTCGTCGACCCGCAGCGCCAGCGTGCGGCGCTGCGCACGGTGCAGCACCCAGTCGAAGCGGTGCCGGCCGTCGTCGTACCGCCGCGGCGCTGGCGGCTTGGGCTCAGGCGCCGCGTGAGACGGCCCCGCGGCGGCCGTGCGTGGCGAAAGCGGCAGTTTGGACGCCGGCGGTGCGGCAGGCGCGGGGCAGGGCGGCGGGGGAGCGATCGGCAGGGGCGGATCGAAGCCGAACAGGCTGCCCTGCCGGGGGTCGCTGCGCGGAGGCTCAGCGCGCCGCATTGCCGGAGTAGGCCTCGGGGTCGATGCGGCGCATTTCCGCCTCGATCCAGTCGCGCACCGCGTGGGTGAGTTCGGCCGGGCTGCGGCCTTGCGGCACGATCGGCGGGCCGATCGACACGGTGATCAGACCAGGCCGCTTGATGAAGGCGTTGCGCGGCCAGCAGCGCGCCGAATCGACGGCGATCGGCACGATGGGCGCCCCCGTGGCGATGGCCAGGCGGGCGCCGCCGGTCTTGTAGTTGCCCGCCGCGCCGCGCGGCACCCGCGTGCCCTCGGGAAAGACGAACAGCCAGTTGCCGCGACCCAGCATACGCCGCCCGTCGCTTTCGATCTGCGCAAACGCCTCGGCGCCCTTGCTGCGGTCGATGCCGATCATGTCCAGACGCGCGAGCGACCAGCCGAAAAACGGCAGGTAGAACAGCTCGCGCTTGAGCACGATGGACAGGGGCCGCGGCAGGATGCGCGGCAGCGCCAGCGTCTCCCATGCCGACTGGTGTTTGCTCAGGATCACCGCCGGGCCGTCGGGCAGGTGCTCCAGCCCGATGACGCGGTGGCGGATGCCGCAAATCACCCGCGCGCCCCACAGCGCCAGCACCGCCCAGCCGGTGGCAAAGCGGTACAGCGGCGCGCCGCGCAGGAACAGCGACACCGGCAGCACCAGCAGCGCATACGGCACCACCGTGACCGCCAGCCACAGCGCAAACAGCGTGGAACGCAACGCGGGCATGGCGGGCTTCAGGCGCTGGCGCGCGCCGGCTGCGCCAGCAGCCAGTCGGCGAACGCCGCCAGATCGTCGTGCACCCGCGTCCCCGCGGGCAGGTTGCCCAGGTCGGCGATGCGCTCGCCCTTGCCGGTGCGCACCAGATGCAAGCTGCAGCCCAGCGGCTGTGCCGCCTGCAGATCGCGCACGCTGTCGCCCACGGCAGGCACGCCGGCGAGCGTTTCCAGCTCGTAGCGGCGGGCGATGTCCTGGAACAGACCGGGCTTGGGCTTGCGGCAGGAGCAATGGTCTTCGGGGGCGTGCGGGCAGAAAAAAATCGCGTCGATGCGCCCGCCGGCCGCGGCCAGCTCGCGGTGCATTTTGCGGTGGATGGCGTTGAGCGTGTTCATGTCGAACAGCCCGCGGACGATGCAAGAATGGTTGCTGGC
>JAJZAQ010000084.1 GCA_021799355.1 Pseudomonadota bacterium | reverse complement strand
CGAGGCGGTGAACGCTGCGTCGATGTCCATGTCCTCGCCGCGCCCGGACTGCACGACTTCGCCGCGCGCCATCACGGCATAGTGATCGGCCAGCGACCTGGCGAAGTCGTAGTACTGCTCGACCAGCAGAATCGCCATATCGCCGCGTGCGGCCAGCAACCGGATCACCCGCTCGATGTCTTTGATGATCGACGGCTGGATGCCCTCGGTCGGCTCATCGAGAATCAGCAACCGCGGCCCCGCCGCCAGCGCGCGGGCTATCGCCAGTTGCTGCTGCTGGCCGCCAGACAGATCGCCGCCACGCCGCTTGCGCATTTGCTGCAGCACCGGAAACAGGTCGAACAGTTCGCCTGGGAGTAACGCCGATCGCGGCTTGCCGGCCAGCCCCATCTGCAGGTTTTCCTCGACGGTCAGCCGCGGAAAGATTTCCCTCCCCTGCGGCACGTAGCCGATGCCCAGCCGCGCCCGGGCGTCGGGCCGCAGATCGTCGATGCGGCGGCCGTCGAGGTGGATATGCCCGCTGCGCAGCCCGACCAACCCCATGATGGCCTTGAGCAAGGTGGTCTTGCCCACGCCGTTGCGCCCCAGCAGCGCTAGCACCTTGCCTTTCTCCAGCGACAGGGTGACGTTGCGCAGGATGTGGCTGCCGCCGTAGTACTGATTGACCGCCTGAATTTCGAGCATCGCCTTCAACGTCCCAGATAGACCTCGACAACCCGCGGGTCGGCCTGCACCTGCTCCAGGCTGCCCTCGGCGAGCACGCTGCCTTCGTGCAGCACCGTGACCTTGTGTGCGATCTTGCGCACGAACTCCATGTCGTGCTCGACCACCATCAACGTGTGCCGCCCGGCCAGCGAAACGAACAGCTCGGCAGTGCGGTCAGTCTCGAAATCGGTCATGCCCGCCACCGGCTCGTCGAGCAGCAGCAGCTTGGGTTCGAGCATCAGCAGCATGCCAATTTCCAGCCACTGTTTCTGCCCGTGTGAGAGGTCGCCGGCGCGCCGTGCAGCCTGGTCGTGCAGCCCGATCAGCCCGAGCACTTCTTCGATGCGGTCGCGTTGCTCGGCGTTGAGGCGAAAACGCAGCGTGCCGCGCACCCGCTTGTCGGCCTTGAGCGCCAGCTCCAGGTTGTCCTGCACGCTCAGGTCTTCGAATACCGTGGGCTTCTGAAACTTGCGGCCGATACCGGCGGCCACCACTTCGGCCTCGCGCAGCTTGAGCAGGTCGATGGTCTGGCCGAACCAGGCCTGCCCCTCGTCGGGCCGAGTCTTGCCGGTGATCACGTCCATCATCGTGGTCTTGCCGGCGCCGTTCGGGCCGATGATGCAGCGCAGTTCGCCCACCCCGATGGTCAGGCTGAGCTTGTTCAGCGCCTTGAAGCCGTCGAAGCTCACGCTGATGTCGTCCAGATACAGCGCGACCCCGTGGCTGGTGTCCAGCCCCGCGGGGCGCACGTGGCCATAGCCCGCGGCTCCCGCATCGCCGCTGCCCGCTTCCGTGTCGGGATAAACGATGGCCCGCCAGTCGAGTTCAGCCACGGCGCATCCTCCATTGCCGCACCAGGCCGACCAGCCCATACGGCGCAAACAGAGTGACGACGATGAACAGCCCGCCGAGCACATACAGCCAGAACTGCGGGAACGACACCGTGAGCACACTCTTGGCCCCATTCACCAGCACCGCGCCGACGATAGGGCCCACGAGCGTGCCGCGGCCGCCGATTGCCGCCCAGATGGCGATTTCGATCGAGTTCGCCGGGGACATTTCGCTGGGGTTAATGATCCCCACCTGCGGGGCATACAGCGCCCCGGCGATACCGCACATCATTGCCGAGATCGTCCACACCGCGAGCTTGAACCACAGCGGGTTGTAGCCGCAGAACATCACCCGGCTCTCGGCATCTCGGATCGCGGTGAGCACGCGGCCGAACTTGCTGCGCACCAGCCAGCGAGCGAACAAAAACATGGCCGCCAGCACCACGCTGCTAACAACGAACAGCGCGACCGTCATCCCCGCAGTGCCCATCGGAAATCCGAGCAGGGTCTTGAAATCGGTCAGGCCGTTGTTGCCGCCGAAGCCCGTTTCGTTGCGGAAGAACAGCAGCATCGCCGCGTAGGTCAGCGCCTGGGTGATGATGGAAAAGTAGACGCCCTTGATGCGCGAGCGGAAGGCGAAAAAACCGAACACAAAAGCCAGCAGGCCCGGCGCGGCCACCGCCAGGAACATCGCCCAGGCGAAGTGCTGAGTGCCGGCCCAGTACCACGGATACTGCGTCCATTGCATGAACTGCATGAAGTCCGGCAGATTGCCGCTGGCTGCGGTCATGGCACGGTTGAGATACATCCCCATCGCGTACCCACCTAGCGCGAAAAACAATCCGTGCCCCAGCGACAGAATGCCGGCGTATCCCCACACCAGATCCATCGCCAGCGCGACCATCGCGTAGCACAGGATCTTGCCGGCCAGACCGACCCAGTAGGGTGACAGATGCCAGGCACTGCCCTGCGGCACCGCCAGCGCAAGTAGCGGCACAACCACGCAGGCGCCCAATAACAGCGCGATGAACACGCCCCAGCCCCACAAGGGAAGAAACGCGGTGGGCGACTGCAGTTGCGCCCGCGGCGCGCGCGCCGGAGCGGACAGCGGCAGTTCGTTCGGTGTGATTGCGGCCATCGCTCAAGCCTCCACACTGCGCCCTTTGAGGGCGAACAGCCCTTGTGGCCGCTTCTGAATGAACAGGATGATCACCCCCAGCACGGCGATCTTCGCCAGCACGGCACCGGCCACGCCTTCGAGCAGGGTGTTGACCACGCCCAGCCCCATCGCCGCGGTCACCGTGCCGGTGAGCTGGCCGACGCCGCCGAGCACCACGACCATGAAACAGTCGACGATGTACTGCGTGCCCATCTCCGGGCTGACATTGGCGATCTGGCTCAGCGCACAGCCGGCCAGCCCGGCGATGCCCGTGCCCAGGCCGAAAGCCAGCATGTCCACCCGCGGGGTGCGCACCCCGACGCAGGCCGCCATCGACCGGTTCTGCGTCACCGCGCGCACGAACAGGCCGAAGCGAGTGCGCGCAATCAGCAGCCACATACCCAGCAGCACCGCGGCGGTGAACGCGATGATGACCATGCGGTTGTACGGCAGAATGAGGTTGGCCATCACATGCAGTCCGCCCGACATCCACGGCGGGTTGTCCACCTGCACGTTCTGCGGCCCGAACAGGCTGCGCACGAGCTGAATGAGCACCAGGCTGACGCCCCAGGTAGCCAGCAGGGTTTCCAGCGGTCGGCCGTAAAGCCGACGGATGATGGTGCGCTCGACGACGATGCCGACGCCCCCGGCAACGACGAAGGACACCGGCACCGCGGCGATCAAAGCATAGTTCTCCACCCCCGGTAGATACCGTTGGAACAGCCACTGCATCACATAGGTCGCGTAGGCGCCGAGCATGATGAACTCGCCCTGCGCCATGTTGATCACCCCCATCAGCCCGTAGGTCACAGCCAGGCCGAGTGCGGCCAGCAGCAGGATGCTGCCCAGGCTGATGCCCGAGAACAGGGTGCCGAGCCGCTCGCCCCAGGCCAGCCGGTTGTCGATCGCGGCCAGGGAGGACTGAATCTGCGCCCGCACCGCGGCGTCGGGCTCCACGAACTTCCCATCCACCTTGTCCAGCCGCGACAGCAGCAGACTGCGCACCGCGGGGTAATTGCTCGCCGCCAGCTCTCTGGCCGCGGCCAGACGCTCGGCGGTGTTGGGCCCGGTGAGCAGAATGGCCGCGTGCAGCAGCTTCAGCCGGTCGAGTATCGCCGGGTCTTTTTCCGTCTGCAGCGCGCGCTCGACCAAGGTGCGATCGACCGAGGTCGGATCGTCCTGCAGGCGCTGCACGGCCTTGAGCCGCTGCGCTGCGCTTGGCGCGAACAGATCGAGCGCGGCCTGCGCCGAGGCCAGTTCCTTGCGCACGTAGTTGTTGTTGACCACGCTCTGCGCGTTGTCGCTCGGGGTGACGGCCTGTCCCGTGCCCAGGTCGACCCACTGCGAGCCACGCTGCACCAGCACTCGGTCGCCATCGATCTGCACCTCATCGTTCAGTAGCTTGTGCAGATATTCGGCCAGTTGCGGGTCTGGGGTCTGCACCGCACGGTGCAGCGCGGCGATGCGCGCGTCGGTGTCGCCGGAAGCGATCGACAGCGCCTCGGCAACGGTCAGCGCCCGCGCCACCGGTACGAGGGCGAGCAGCAGCAGGGCGCCGGCAAACAACGCCCGCAGAACCCGCAGTCGGGCATGGAGGGATGAGGCGAACATGGCGGCTCTCTTCAGGTGGTGCGCCGTTTGGATGGGCCCGTCCGGGGTGCGCCGGACGGGCCGCGGTCGGCAACGCGATCAGGCGTTTTTCGGTTTGGGGATGTACGGGCTCCACGCCTCGCCCGGCACCACGCCCTTGCTTTTCCACACCACGTCGAACTGGCCATCGGCGCGCACCTGGCCGATGAACACCGGCTTGCTCAGGTATTGGTTGGGCAAGACCTCGACGACGGAACCGCTGGGCGCATGGAACTTCTGCCCAACCAGCGCCTTGCGCACGGCATCGACCTGGGTGGACTTGGCCTTCTCCACCGCCTGCTTCCACAAATGGATGCCGATGTAAGACGCTTCCATCGGGTCGTCGGTGACTGGGTAGTCCTTGAGCTTTTCCTTTTTCACCCAGTCCTGCCAGGACTTGACGAACTTCGCGTTGATCGGGTTCTTGAGCGATTCGTAGTAATTCCACGCGGTGAGGTATCCGACCAGCGGCTTGGTGTCCATGCCGGCGAGTTCCTGCTCGGCCACCGAAAAACCGACCACCGGAATGTCGGTGGCCTTGATGCCTTGGTTGGCCATCTCCTTGTAGAACGGGACATTGGAGTCGCCGTTGATGGTGGAGATCACGCAGGTCGGCCCGGCCGAGGCGAACTTCTTGATGTCGGCCACGATGTTCTGGTAGTTGCTGAAACCGAACGGGGTGTAGACCTCGGCGATGTCGGCATCCTTCACCCCCTTGGAGTGCAGGAAGCCGCGCAGGATGGCGTTGGTGGTGCGCGGGTACACATAGTCGGTGCCGAGCAGGAAAAAGCGCTTGGCCCCGCCGCCGTCCTTGCTCATCAGGTATTCGGTCGCGGGAATGGCCTGCTGGTTCGGCGCGGCACCGGTGTAGACCACGTGTTTGTTCTCCTCCTGGCCCTCGAACTGCACCGGGTAGAACAGCAGACCGTTGAGTTCGTCGAGCACCGGCAGTACCGATTTGCGCGACACCGAAGTCCAGCAGCCGAAAATCGCCGCGACCTTGTCCTGGCTGATGAGCTGCCGCGCCTTTTCGGCGAACAGCGGCCAGTTCGAAGCGGGGTCGACAACCACCGGCTCGATCATGTGCCCGTCGACACCGCCCGCGGCGTTGATCTCGGCGATGGTCATTAGGTCCACGTCCTTCAGCGCGGTTTCGGAAATCGCCATCGTCCCCGACAGCGAGTGCAGGATGCCGACCTTGATCGGCGCCTTTTTCGATGCAATCGCGGGGAACGACAGGGTGCTGGCCGCAGCGGCAGCCACTGCTCCGCCGACGGTCTTGAGTGCGGTACGACGATCCATGCTGAAAAGCCCTCCGAAGCGAAAGTGATAGGGGTGAGTCTCCGCCGGTTCTGCAAGAGCCGTGCCACATGACTGTCGCCGACCGCGCCCGTTGTTGACAGGCCTCGCCTCACGCTGCTGCCCACGTTGCCGAAGGGCAGGGGTCGCTAATCCATCGCCCGCGGCCGGCAGCGACGCATGCGAGCGCCTCAGCATCGCTCAGCCGCGCACCGCCACAGTGCCTCCCGCGTCATTCCGGTGCGGCTGCGTCGGTTCAGTCGCCCCGGTGCAGAGCAGGCCGCGCGTGAAACGATGCGTCTCGCCCGGTATGCTTTTTGCGCTAGCGCCTTTAGCAGGCCGTTGAAAAACTCCCCCGCAGCCGCCCGTGCTGCCGGTACCATGTGAGCGGCGGCGACGACGAGACAGCAGACACCGAAGATGAGAGGCACACAGAACTTTCAGGGGGCGATGTTCAGCTAC
>JAJZAQ010000083.1 GCA_021799355.1 Pseudomonadota bacterium | reverse complement strand
GTGACGCTACCGCCGGGCATGCCGGTCGAAGACTCATTCCGCTTGTGCGGGGACTGGAAAAACGGTGCCCGGTGACGGGCTTGGTGCATCCTAAACCGGATACCGGGGGTTTGTGTCGTCCGAATCCCATGTCGCGCAGGTCATTTTTCGACTGCGACCACGAGGAAAAAGCGTCTGATTCAATCTCACCATCGCCCCGGAAGACCCTGCCTTGAAGCTCATTATATGAGCGACTGGCGGCGCTTCCGCATGGCCCCGGTAAGCAGCATCGCGCCAGGGCGATTCAACAAGTCCTCGACGCGGGCATGGCCCTGCTCTATGGGCAGGGCGCCGCGCCGCATCCCCTCCGTGCCGCGGCGCCCGCGCAGCAGGTGACCTTGCCGGCGCCTGCCCTGTCCTCGGCCGGGCAGACCGACGAGGTGCTGGTGCAGGTAGACGGCCGCCACGATGTCGTCGGCCCATCCACCGCGGTGTATGGCCGCACGCTGCACGACGACGACATCCATACCCCGCAGTACCGCGCGCTGGTCGCGGGAGCCCTGTACATGGCGTTCAAGGATCTCGGCGAGGTGGTCGAGTGGGTCGACGCGCTCGTGGTGGGCTTGCCCGTCTACAGCTTCGGCAAGTTCCGCGAGGCTCTGGCGGCCCAAATGGGTAAGGTTTCGAGGTTCCGGTCCCGGCAAAGCTTCGCGCCGCCTATGGAAAGGACACGGTGTTCGTGCGAGCGAAGGCGATCAAGGTCATGCCACAGCCGGTCGGCGCGATGACGGACTGGCGCGGACACGTGTCGGTGGCGATCACCCGCAAGCATCCGAACGCGCGCATCGACATCCAAACGGTCGAGGACGGGCTGGAGCGCGGCAAGATCTCCCTGGTCGGCGTCGGCAGCATCGACTTCACCGAGTATCGGCAGACGGTACGCAAGGGCGCCAGGATCATCGCCCAACGCATGGCCGAGATGCTGCAGCGCAGCCAGCAGAGCAACAAGGTGCGGGTGGATCACCTGATCCTGGCGGGCGGCGGCGCGCAGTATTTCGAGGACGCCATGCGCGAGGTGTTCGCCGGGGTGGATTTCAGCGTGCTGCCCAAGCCGGTGGCGCCACAACAATCGTCCAGGTGCATGGCGCCCAACGCATCCAAAAATTGGGCGCCCAAACGCGGAAATCTCACGCAAGTCTTTGATCTTGCAAGAAACCCAAAAACGAGCGGTCCGGGTTTGACGCAACGGTCACGTTTTCCTGCCGGTGCAACAGCAATCCCATCCCGGTGCAGAACTACGTGAAGGATCGACAGTGGCACGCCAGTTCAACAGCCTGCTCGTGAGGTCGTCAATGTCAAATGCTGCTGAAATTTGCTGATTTTCGCGGACCTTCTGGGACGAGCACATGATGAAAATGGTGATCACGGAACCAATCAGGTTCTTCGCAACCCAGTGGCATTCCTCGCCCACAAATTTGCGTCACGTTGAGTCATCTCGCACCATGACCGAAGTCGATATTGCCTTGCGCGCAATTCAGCTCTACTCTGAAATGCATCCGCGCCCAACACACCTGACGCAAGTTCAAGCGGCAGAAATGCTCGGTGTCCACAGGAACACTGTGAGCAAACTCCTCCGAGCCGGTGTACTGCGCCTCAATCAATGCGGCTTAATTCCGATCGAACTCGTTGACCTCGCACGGTCGACAAGACTTCCTCGCCTTGATTGTTGAGGTTGGCTAGACTAGACTAATAAAATTTAGGAGAAATCGCAATGCAGTCCGTCAATATGCTGCAAGCCAAATCGTCCCTGTCCCGACTGGTGGAAGCGATCGAGCAGGGACAGGTGCACGAGATCGTTATCGCCCGCAATGGCCGCCCAGCAGCCAAACTGGTGCCTATCGATACTTTGCCTACTGGAAAGCGCATCGGCGTGGCCAAGGGGCAATTCGAAGTACCGGAGGGCATCGACGCATACAACGACGAGGTGGCGCTTTTGTTTCAGGGAGGGCCGCGGCCTTGAATCTCCTGCTGGATACGCACGTTGCCCTCTGGGCCATCACCGATAGTCCGAAGCTGCCCAAAGCGGCGCGTGAACTGATCGCGTCGCCAAAGACGGTGGTATGGGTCAGTGCTGCGAGTATTTGGGAAATTGCCATCAAACACGCGTTGGGTCGCGGCGACATGCCTGTATCCGGCCAGGACGCTTCGCGCTATTTCCAAGAGTCTGGCTATCGCTTCCTGCCCATCGAGTCGGAGCACGCGATCGCCGTAGAGGGGTTGCCCGCACATCATCAACTCCGATTCGACCGCATCCTCATCGCCCAGGCCATGGTGGAGCCGATGCGACTGATGACACATGACCCAATGATGGCTCGCTACAACGACAGCATCATCAAGATTTGACGCCCTGGACGCGGCGACTTCCAAGTCTCCTGGTTCAACAAACACCGGACGATGGCCCCATTGGGTACTCCCCTCCTGATGAAACCTAGGCAAACTACGGTCGGCAACTCGCCAGTCATGGCGCCACTCCTGTCTGGCTCAAACCAGAACCCCGTGACGGGTCAATGTGCTTTCTGACTACTCATTTTTTACTCATGAGTAGATCAATTACCGCATAAATACTCGGTTTCCGAGTCCCCCTCCCGGCACCACACAGATAAATCGACAATGTGCATAGTACGACAGCTACCGCACATTTTCATATAAATCAATCAGTTACCACCAACAGGCCCTGAGGGGCCTGTTTTCTTTTGTGCATCGTTTGCACCTGTTTGCTACGCTTTTTACTCAGCATCTACGCATGAGGTTACGCATGGCAAGCATCGGCAAGCACGGCGACGGCTGGCGCGCCCAAGTGTTCGTCAAGGGCAAGCGGGCAACGCGTGTGTTCAGAACGCAGCGCGAAGCCAGGGCCTGGGCGGACAACACCGAGGCTGAGTTTCGCGCACCGCCCAAGGCCCCCGCCTCAACCCGTACGCTACGCGATCTCCTGGAGCGCTACCGCGACGAGGTCACCCCCAAGAAAGAGACAAGTCGCACCGAAACAAACCGGATCAATGCGTTCTTGCGTGACTTCCCAGAGATCGCCGACAAACTCCTGCAGAACCTGGACACGCCGGACTTGGCTGCCTGGCGCGACAAGCGTCTCAGTGAGGTCAAGAGCGGGACCGTACATCGCGACATCACCTGGTTGCGCGCGGCACTCAACAAAGCGCGCCTGGAATGGCGCTGGCTCGACACCAAACCGTTCGATGGCCTTGAAATCCCAGCGGACAGCCCCGAGCGCGAATCGTTATGGGGCTGGCGGGACATCCGCGCGATGTTCGACAATGCAGGCTACCGTCCAGGGCGCAAGCCGGAGAATGCGACGCAAGAGGCAATCCTCGCCTTTCATGTCGCATTGCGCACCGGAATGCGTAGTGGCGAGGTGCTGCAGCTCGGTGCGCGCACGCTGGACCTTGGCAAGCGCATCGCCGTCGTTGAGCATAAGACACAGCGCTACACCGGCAAGCCACGGCGCGTGCCCCTGCTCTCGCCAGCAATACGGCTCCTGAAACCCTTCTCCGGGCAAGAACGAATCTTCACCATTGGCGATGCCGACCGTGATGCATTGTTCCGAAAAGTGCGCGATCGGCTGATGCTCAGACATCTGGACTTCCACGACAGCCGCGCAACGGCCCTGACGCACATGTCGCGCAAGGTGCCCGTGCAGGTGTTGTCCCGCATCAGCGGGCACAAGGACATTCGCATTCTCGTCAACCGCTACTACCGAGAATCCGCAGAGGACATCGCCAAACGGTTCGCGTAGATAGAAATGCTCCCCGGGCGTCAAGTCGGTTGGTGGGTTTCATGGGGTGACCACGGCGGCGGTCGTCTGAGTTTTTGCACGGCGCAGCGACCAGGGAATCGCATATAGCCCTTCTGTCCCGGCCGTCGTTGCGAGGCTACTCCGCACGCGCCAAGTCCAGCCCGGGCAGATCCCGAGCCTTCCGAGGGTGGCGAGCCGCATGGGCCCGCCCAGGTCGCCGACGCATCGGCTGACTCTGTGTCCTGCCCCCGCTGACGTCGGCTAGCGTCGACTTGCATCCCCGCCTCCCTGTGATGAGATGGTCCGCATCCTCGTCCCGGAGCGCCCACGATGCCCATCCAATCCTCATCCTCGTCACCCCCATCCTGGCTGTCCAGCCGCCTGGCCGCCCTGCGCGACATCCTGCTCGTGCTGTGCTGGACCGACTCGCCGGCCGGCCAGCGCGTCCGCCTGGAACTGCAACGCCGCTTTGCACAGCGCGGCCAGTCCCCGCAAGGCGCCCGTCGCATGGCCGGCCTGCGTCTGGCCGCCGCTCTGGGCATCACAACCTTGTTCGCTCCCTGGCTGGTCCTGGCCGCTGCCCTGGGCAGCGCGGCCCTGCTCTCCCATGCACCCGGAATGAGCCAGGCCTTCCTGCTGCTGGCGTTCGCCCTGGTCGGTCTGTATGGCCGCGGCATCCTGCAACTCGGCCGTGACGATGCCTGGCTCAGGTCGGTCTTCCGCGCCAGCGGCCATGATCTGCAGGCCCTGCCCCTGGAATCCCCCCTGAAGCGGCTGCAGCCCCAGGCCCTGGGAGGCGAGGTCCTGCGCCACTGGCGGTGCGCCCGGCGCTGGGCCTGGACGACGGTGGCGCTGTTGGCGGGTCTGGCCTGGGGTCTGGCTCGGGGCGTGGGCTGGATCCTGGCCCACCGGCCTGCGCACGGCTGTCTCGCCCTGCCCTGGGTGCTGGGCACGGCGCTGGGGCTGGCGCTATGGCTGCCCACCCGCGACGACCACCATGTGGGCCTGGCCTTGGGCCTGAGCCTGGATGCGCCCGAAGCCGCCGTGACAGCCCAAACAGCCGAGGCCGTCCATGCACCCGAGGACGCCGCGCGCTGACTCGAGGCGACCATCCGCCCTCTCCATCCCCATCCTCCAATGCCACGCTGACCTATGCCCCGCCATCAACGCCTGCTCGACGCCCTGAACGACAAGTCCACGCGCTCGCATGTGCCCGAGCCGCCTATCCCCCTGGTGCGCCTGTGGCTGCTGCGCATCCTGCTGCCGCTGGGAGGACTGCGCCAGCTCCCGCATGACGGCCAGGGCGTGTCCGCTCTGCTCGCCACGCTGGGCGTGCCCCACGATCTGCGAGAGGGCGACACGGACGCCGCCACCCTGGCCGCGATCCGCCGCGTGCTCGAATCCGACTGGCAGGCGCTGGAGGCGCAGGCCGACGCGCTCGTGCTGCCGGTCGCGCTGGAGGAGAACCTGGCACGCCTGGCGGCCCTGGTGCAGCTCTCGGCCGTGGACTGCCGGCTGCTGGGCTGTGCCTGTCTGTTGCAGGCGCTGCGGGTGTTCGAGGACGCTGCCGACACCCTGGGACCGTTGACCCCGGCGAAGGCCATCGGGGTGTTGGCGACGTTGCTGGACCTGCCCGAGGTCGCGGTGAAGCGGGCGCTGGCCCCTAGAGGGGTGCTGGCCCACAGTGGACTGCTGAGTCTGCGGCGGGCGGGCCAGGGCACGTTGTCCACCCGGCTGGAACTGTTCTCGGCGTCCTTTGCCGAGGCCATGCTGGCGCCGGACACCGAGCCGCTGGCGCTGCTGCGTGGGGCGGTGGCCTGCAGTGCCCCGGCCCGCCTCACCCTGGACGATTACCCGCATCTGGGTCTGAGCCGGACGCTGCTGTGCACCTATCTGGCGTCGGCCCTGGGTCACCACTCGGCGGGAGGCAACAAGCGTGGCACCAATGTCCTGCTCTACGGCCCGCCGGGCACGGGCAAGACCGAACTGTGCCGCACGCTGGCCGCGGTCCTGGATTGTGAGTTGCTGGAGGTGAGCGCGGCGGACGAGGACGGCGATCCGATCGGCGGGGAGCCGCGGCTGCGGGCCTGGCGGGCGGCGCAGCGCTTCCTGGCGCGGCGCCGGGCGCTGATCCTGTTCGACGAGATCGAGGATGTGTTCACCAGCCAGACCGAGGGCGACGTCACGGGCCTGTTCGCCCTGCACAGTCCCAACCCGGGCAAGCACCGCAAGGGCTGGCTGCACCGGGCGCTGGAGACCAACCCGGTGCCCACCTTCTGGGTGACGAACGCCGTGGGGGAGATGGACGCCGCGCTGATCCGGCGTTTCGATCTGGTGCTGGAGCTGCCG
>JAJZAQ010000082.1 GCA_021799355.1 Pseudomonadota bacterium | reverse complement strand
TCGTGTACCGGCGCGGCATCGCCCGGATCGACCACCAGGGTACGCGCGTCCCCTGCGGCGGGCCGAATCAACCAGATGTAATTGTCCCGAAAGGCTGCAAGCGCTTCGATATGCATGGCGACTCCGATCTGTGGCCGGCGATGGGTTTGCAACACTGGTTGCACACTCCGGCAGGTCGCTATGCGCTGGCGTGGGAGCAGGCGCAGATCGACCGCGCGGTCAGCGATATTTTCGGCTATCACGCGCTGCAGCTGGGCAATCCGGCGTTGCACGGACTGGAGCAAAACCGCATGCCGCACCGCTGGCTGGCGCTGGACGGCGCCGAGCACGACGCCGTCCCAACCGGAGACGTGCGCCCGGCCTGCCTGCTGCCGGAGCACTACGGTGGCGAACCGGTCTACGCCGAGCCCGCACGGGTGGGCGCCGTGGATGCAGGTGCAGATGCGCAAGCCGGCTCCGCCGGGCCAACGCCACCCGGCGCACCGTCCGGCGCGGTGCATTCCGAGCATTTGCAGTGCGATTTCACCGCGCTGCCGTTTCCGGCACAGTCGCTGGACCTGATCGTGCTGCCGCACACGCTGGAATGGGTCGACGATCCGCACGCCTGCCTGCGCGAAGTCGATCGCGTGCTCGTTCCGGGAGGGCAGGTGGTCATCAGCGGCTTCAATACCTGGAGCCTGTGGGGCCTGCGCCAGCTCGTCGGTCGCGTGGGCGGTGGCTGGTATCTGCCGCAGCACGGCGAATTTCTTGCTCCGCGCCGCGTGCGCGACTGGCTGCGGCTGCTGAGTTTCGAGGTCACGCTCGGACGTTTCGGCTGCTACCGGCCGGCGCTGTGCTCGCCGCAATGGCTCGAACGCTGGCGCTTCATGGACGCGGCGGGCGACCGCTGGTGGCCGGTGTTTGGCGCGGTGTACGTTCTCGCCGCGGTCAAGCGTGTGCCGGCCATGCGGCTGGTGGGCAAAGTGCAGCTGCGCGCGCAGCGTCGCGCCGTGGCGCTGCGTCCGGTGGCTCAGCGCGGCGCGGCATCAACTTAAAGGCTTTCATGAGCGAACAGTCTGTTCCCGACGTCGTCATCTACACCGACGGCGCGTGCAAAGGCAACCCCGGCCCGGGCGGCTGGGGCGTGGTGCTGCGCAGCGGCGCGCACGAAAAAACCCTGCATGGTGGCGAGGCGCAAACCACCAACAACCGCATGGAGCTGATGGCCGTGATCATGGCGCTGGAGGCGCTTAAACGCCCCAGCCGCGTGCTGCTGCATACCGACTCGCAATACGTGCTCAAAGGCATGACCGAGTGGATCGACGGCTGGAAGCGCCGCGGCTGGACGACGGCGGACAAAAAACCGGTCAAAAACGTAGAGCTCTGGCAACGGCTGGAAAAGGCCGCGGCGCCGCATTCGCTGCGCTGGGTCTGGGTACGCGGCCACACCGGCGACCCGGGCAACGAACGCGCCGACGCGCTGGCGAACCAGGGGGTGGAAGCGGCCACGCGGGGGCAGGGCGCCGGTGTGCTGCGTACCTGATGCCTTGCGTTGCGTGCAAGGTCAGGGCACCGAAGGGGGCGTTGATGGGGGGGCACCTTCGGCCTCTTTGCCGAACAGGCGTCGCAACAGGCTTTTTCTGCCGCTGGGCGCCGCCTGCGGCAGCCTGTCGTATTCGCGGGCGATCTGCCGCAGCGAGTCGAACACGTAGTGCCGGGGGCCGAGGCGTTTGCCGGTGAGTTTTTCCATGCGCGACAGCGCCTGCATGACCAGCAGCGAGTGCCCTCCCAGGTCGAAGAAGTTGTCGTCGGGCTGGATGCCCGGGACGGCAAGGAGTTCGCTCCAGAGCGCGGCGAGCTGCCGCTCGGTTTCGGTTGGTGCGGCGTCGGCAGACGTTGCGGCAGCGGCGGGGGCACGCAGCGCCGCTGCAGGCGGCGCGGACGCGGCGGCAGATGCCGGCGCTGCGGCTTGCACGTCACCGTGCAGCGCGGGCAGGTCGTGCAACGCGGCAGCCGGATCTGCCATGGCCTCAGCCAGCAAGCGGTCGTACTGTGCCACCCAGCCGGCCACGCGAGGAGCGTCGAACACGTCGGTGTTGTAGGTCAACCCACCGGTGACGCCCCTGGGGGTGTTCAAAAACCACAGCCGCACGTCTTCCGCCGCAGCGGGTTGATAGACCTTCAGGTTCTCCTGTTCCACGGCGCCCCAGTGAGTGTTGCGCTGGCGCACGTCCTGATAGGAAAAGAAGGCCTGATAGATCGGATTGCGGCTGTCGTCTCTTTGCACGGACGAGAACTGCAACATCTGTTCCAAAGGCGCATCGGGGGCCGCAAAGGCGTTGAGCACGACGCTGCGCACCTGCCGGACGAGGGCGGCGAACGACTGCGCCGGATCGGGACGGATGCGCAGTGGCAGGGCATTGACAAAAAATCCCATGACCTGTTCCAGCTCGACCGATGGCCGGCCCCGTACCGGCGTGCCGATGACCAGATCGGTCTGGCCCGACTGCCGCCACAGCAGCGCGGCGAAGGCGGCGAGCAGCACCATGTAGGGCGTGGCCTCGTTGTGCTGCGCAAACTGGTGCAGGCGGGTGAACCAGTCTGCCGGCATGTCGAACCAGTGGGTCTGTCCCCTGCCGGTCATGCGCAGCGGGCGCGGGCGATCCGCAGGCAGATTCAGTGGCGCAGGCAGCGGGGTGAGCTGGTCGCGCCAGTATCGCAGCTGACGCTGCAGGTCGGGGGTTTGCAGCCACTGCCGCTGCCAGGCCGCGTAGTCGCCGTAGGTGACGGTCAAGGGAGGAAGTTGCGGGGCGCGGCCGGCGGCATATGCGGAGTAGAGCGCCGCCATTTCCTCGTAGACGAGATCGAACGACCAGCCGTCCCAGATGATGTGGTGCGGCATGAAAAACAGCACGTGGTCGTCCGCTGCGAGGCGGTACAGCCCGAGTTTGAACAGCGGCAATGTGCCCAGATCGAACACCTCCGCGCTGCGGGCCTGCAGGCGGGCCATCAGCTCGGCTTCGCGGGTGCTCGCGGGTAGCGCGGACAAGTCTTCGATGTCCCCCAGCCGCACCGTCAGTTCGGCGGCCACCCGTTGCACGGGCACGCCATCCTGTTCGACGATCACGGTGCGCAGTGATGCCTGGCGCGCCACCATGGCGTTGATCGCGCGTTCCAGCGCAGCGACATCGAGCGGCCCGCGCAGGCGATGCGCCGACGGCGTGTTGTAGGTGGGCAGCCCGGGGTCGAGCTGTTCGAGAAACCAGATGCGTCCCTGCTGCAACGATGCGGCGGCGGCGCTCTGATCTGGGCGATGCGCAATGTCCGCGGCCCTGCAGGCCTGGTCCTGCGCGTGGGCGTCGATCCAGCGCGACAGGCCTTCGATGGTCGGAGTATCGAAGACGGTGCGCATCTGCACGTCCAGTCCGGTCTGCTGGCGCAGCCGCGCGGCGAGCTGCGCGGCCAGCAGCGAATGGCCGCCGAGGGCGAAAAAATCGTCGTCGAGCGCCAGGCCGGGCAGGTGCAACACCTGCTGCATGACGTCGGCCACCAGGCGTTGCGTGGCGGTGTGCGGCTGCCGGCGCTCGACGGTTGCCGGTGCGCTGGCGGCCAGCGGAGAAGGCAGGCGTTTGCGGTCGATTTTGCCGTTGGGCAGCAGCGGCAGCGCCGTCAACGCGATGATGTGCTGCGGCACCATGTAGCCGGGCAGGCTGGCCGCCAGATGCGCGCGCAGCTCGGCAGCGGTGGGCGTGGCGTGACCGCCGGGCGGCACGACGTAGGCGACGAGCCGGGCGTCTCCCGCGGTGTCTTCGCGCACCAGGGCCACGGCCTGCGCCACCGCCGGATGCCGGGTGAGGTGCGATTCGACGTCGCCGAGTTCGATGCGAAAGCCGCGCAGCTTGACCTGAAAATCGAGCCGTCCGAGGTGTTCGAGCTGGCCGTCGTTGCGCCAGCGGCCGCGGTCTCCGGTGCGGTAGAGTCGGGCGCCGGGCTGGTCGGAAAAGACATCGGCGACGAAACGTTCGGCGGTCAGCGTCTCGCGCTGCCAGTAGCCCAGCGCCACGCCGGCGCCGCCGATGTGAATCTCACCGGGCACGCCGATGGGGCAGAGCTTGCCGCGCGGGTCGAGCACCCAGATCTGGGTGTTGGCCAGGGGCGTGCCGATGGCGATGGCGGCGTCGTTTTGCACCGGCCAGCAGCTCGACCACACCGTGGTTTCGGTCGGGCCATACAGATTCCATACCTGCCCACAGTGACGCAGCAACTGCGCGGCGAGGTCGGCGGGCAGCGGTTCGCCGCCGACCAGCGCCTTGAGCTGCGGATTGCCGCCCCATCCGGCGCTGAGCAGCAGGCGCCAGGTACTGGGGGTGGCCTGCATTGCAGTCACCGGCTGGGTGGCGAGCAGGTCACGCAGGGCAAAGCCGTCGGCTGCCTGCTCGCGGCTGGCCAGCAGCACGCTGCCGCCCACGGCCAGCGGCAGCAGCAGTTCGAGCACGGCGATGTCGAACGACAGTGTGGTCACGGCCAGGAGCATGTCGCCAGCCTGCAGGCCGGGGCGTTGGGCGACGGCGAGCAGGAAGTTGACCACCGCGCGGTGCGGCAGCATGACGCCCTTGGGCTTTCCGGTCGAGCCGGAGGTGTAGATCATGTAGGCCAGCGACTCGGGCGTGGCGTCGCGTTCGGCGTCGGCGGCCGGCGCCGTGCCGGGCTGCGCGGCGATTTCGGCGGCGTCGGCGTCGAGCCAAAGGCTTTGGGCACGGGGCCAGGGCAGAGCGTCGGCTGACGTGCTCTTGGCGATGAGCAGCGCCAGGTCGGCGTCTGCGGCCATGTCGGTCAGCCGTGCGGCAGGAAAGCTCGGGTCCAGCGGCACATAGCCTGCGCCGGCAACCAGCACGCCGAGCAGGGCGGGCAGCATGTCGGCGTCGCGCGGCAGACACAGGCCGACGCGGGCGCCGCGTCGCACGCCGCGGGCACGCAACGCATGGGCGATGCGGTGGGCCTGCGCCCAGAGCTGGGCGTAAGACATCGTGCTGCCGCCACAGAGTTGCGCGCAGGCATCGGGCGTGCGCACCGCCTGGGCGTGCAGCAGCTGGTGCAGCAGCAGGCCCGGCGGCAGCGGCATCGCCGTGGCGTTCAGGCGCTGGAGCTGCTGGCGGTCGGCCGCGGTCACGATGTCGATGGCGCCGAGCGCTGCATCGGGCGCTGCGCACAGGTTGACCAGCAATGTCTCATAGCTCGCCAGCCAGCGCTGCACGGTGGCGTCGTCGAACAGCGCCGCAGCGTACTGGCACTGCAGCTGCAGGCTGCCGTCGGCCTGTGGGGAGGCGTTGACGAACAGCTCGAAATTTTCTGCGCACCGCGGGTTGGACACGACCTCGGCCCGAAGCGGGGCGAAGCGGTGCAGGTCGATGGCCTGATCGAGGTTGAACATCACCGCCGCCAGCGGCACGCGCGACGGGTCGCGTTCGATCAGCAGCTTTTGCAGCAGGGTGCCGAAGGTGTAGTGCTGGTGCTCGAAGGCGTCGAGCACGTCGGACTGCACGGTGGCCAGACTCTGCGCCAGCGGGGCGGCGGTGTCGGCGGTCAGGCGCAGCGGCAGCAGGTTGACGCCGTGGCCGACGACCGACGCATAACCCGGCAGCGTCTGCCCGGCGGCGGGCACACCGACGACCACTTCGTCCTGCCCGCAGATGCGCTGCAGCAGGATGCCGAAGGCGCAGAGCAGGGTGGAAAACAGGCTGGCGCTCGATTTACTGGCCAGTTGCCGCACGGCGGCGACGACATCGGGCGGCAGGACATGGTCGATCCGCCGGGAGGCGAAGCGGCGATGCGCTGGCCGCGGGTGATCGCAGGGCAGATCGAGTGCGGCAGGAACACTGGCGTAACGCTGCAGCCAGTAGGTTTCGTCGGCATGGTGCGCGGCGGTGTCCTGCCGCGCGGCAAGCGCCTGGGCGAAGGCGGCAAAGCTGACGGCTGGGGCCGGTGGCGCAGCCTCGCCCCTGTTCGCGGCGTAGAGCGTGGCCAGGTCGGTGAGCAGCACGCCAAACGACCAGCCGTCGCAGACGATGTGGTGGACGCTGAGCAGCACGGCGACGTGGTCGTCGGCCAGCCACAGCAGGCGCGCCCGCAGCAGCGGCCCCTGCTGCAGATCGAAGGGCGTGGCGACCGCCTGCGTCGCGGCGCGGCGCAGTGCGTCGTCTGCCTGTCCCGGCGGCAGCGCGCGCAGATCGTCGACGGCGACATCCAGCGCCAGGCTTTCGGCGATGAGCAATTGCTGGCCGTCGGCGCTGAGGGTCGCGCGCAGGGCGTCATGGCGGCCGGGGAGTGCCTGCACGGCGGCGGTGAGCGCCTGCAGATCGACTGCGCCGCGCAGGTGCAGCGTGACCGACTCGTTGTACGCCAGCGTGGCATCCAAGCCGAGCTGGCACGCCAGCCAGATTTCGCGCTGGGCCTCGGTAGTGGGGGCAACGTGGGCGGTGGGCGTCGGGTCTTCGAA
>JAJZAQ010000081.1 GCA_021799355.1 Pseudomonadota bacterium | reverse complement strand
CCGCCTGACAAGGTCATTGTTCAGGACGGACTAATTATTAGATAAATCTAATTTAATTATTTCATTGTATACCTATGCGATGAAATATAAATCCGTACATTTCACACAAATTTAATTTATAGACGTAACAAGAAAAATCCATTTGTTGAGACTTGCAATCTCGATTGGAATCGCCTCGCTGAACTCGATCAGTCACGAGCCACACCACACCGTGTCGGCATTCAAAACACAAAGAAACGAGGAGATTGCATGAAACAGTGCATCATGGCGGCGGTTTTCATCGGGGCGTTTTGCCAAATCGCCCATGCCAACAAAGAGGGTGTCCAGCTGTACGGAGTCATCGATATGGGCATCGAACGGCTGACCTACGACAACACCACTCTGAATCGCCTAGGCTCCGGCGTGCAATCCACAGACCGGATCGGCGTCCGTGGCACTGAGGATCTGGGTGGAGGCTTGCACACTTTTTTTGACGTGGAAACCGGGTTTTGCGGAAATGGCTCCAATTCAGCGCCTGGCAGTCTGGTTTACAAAGGCGAAGGCAGCGCAGTGGGACCCAGCTTCTGCTCAGGTGGCGGCTTCATGGGTCGTCTTAGCGTGCTCGGCTTGAAAAGCCGATACGGTACCCTGAAGGCCGGTCGATTTTACAGTTTGAATTACGACAATCTAGTCAAGATCGATCCGTTCATGACGGGGATGACCGGCGCGGTGAAAAACATCGATCCCGCAGGGTATAACTATGTCCGTTTTTCCCAGGCAATGGGCTACCGCACGCCGGATTTCGGCGGCCTGACTGGTGCCCTGCTCTATGCCTTCGGTGGCATTCCCGGGAGTTTCTCCGAGGGCCAGTCGTACGAACTGAATCTGGATTACACATCCCCTACATGGATCGCTGGATTCGATTATCTGAAAAGCAACCAGGTGTACAACGCCGGCACCAAATACAGTCCATATGTGGCACTGGCCTGGGAATTCGGACCCGCTACCACGCTGACACAACAGGGCAGCTTCGACAATAAGGTGATGCAGCTGTATGGCGGATACGACTTTTCTGTCGCCAGAATCACCGCACTCTATACAGATGAAAAATATGGCGAAGGGCTGCCTTATGCAGCCGGCCAGTTCGCTCCACATCTGAAAATCTGGATGCTGGGGGCCACAGTTCCGCTGCCGCGCGGCAAACTGTTGGCATCAATCACCCGGCGCAAGGACGTGAATAAATCCGGCACCACCGCCACGCAAATGGCCATCGGTTATGTTTACCCGCTGTCGAGGCAAACCAATGTTTATGCCTCGTATTCACACATTGATAATGGCTCGGCGACTGATCTTTATGTCGGCGACAACGGCTTCACCGCGCAGGGAACGCTTGGTGGCGCCAGCGCCACCGGCTTGACCGTCGGCCTACGCCATTTCTTCTGACGGCGCCTCGCCATCGCCCACCTTCACCCTGGAGAACACCATGACCATGACCACACGCCGCGCCTTCGTTGGTGCAGCCCTTACCACCCTAGCCCTGATGGCCTGCGGTGCAGCACGCGCCGAAGACACGGCCCCAGCTGTCGCCACCAAGGCGCATTACGGCGCGATCTTCCAAATCGATTCCGGTAGTCCGGGAGTGATCAAAAAAACTCTCAACAACATCGAAAACCTGCTGCATGACCCCAGGCTCAAGGGTAAGGTGCAGGTTGAGCTGATCGCCAACGCCCAGGGTTTCGCCGTCTATGTGAAGAACAACGGTTTCGAGAAGAAGTTGCAGGCGCTGCAGCAGCAAGGCGTGTTACTGGCACAATGCGCTAATACCCTGCGCGAATTGCATGTCGATCGCAACGATCTCTATCCGTTCATCACCGTGGTGCCCTCAGGCATGGGCGAGATCACCATTCGCGAGGCGGAGGGCTGGGCCTACATCCATCCCTCGACACCCAACCCGGGCTTATGATCGGGCATATGGAAAAGGCCGGGACGGCAACTCCGCCCGGCCTGGTGCTAGCTGATGGGCAAATCCCCGCCCAGCTTATTTCGGGCAGGTCACCGTCGTGCTGGGCACCTTGCCGACCATGAGCAGGAACGCGCTGAACGGGTCCATGGCGCGCATCGCCACCATTTTCGGCCCCTGGAATTCGAGGCGACCGAACATCATGGCTTTCATCGGGCCGTATTCGCCCTTGCCCATTTCCTCCCAGCGCTTGGTGTCGGCGTGCATGAGGAAATCGACGTCGAAATTGGGTTTGAGCGTGGGCGCGCCGCCATAGACGCACATCGCCTTGTCGTTCTGCAGCTGCAGTTTGAGCTCGACAGCGGTGTCCTTGCCGCAGTCGGTGCGATACATCTCCACCAGTTTGTAACCGCGCCCCTTGTCGTCATGCATGAACTCGCCTTTCAGGCCGTTGGTCAGCTCCGGGGTGTTGTTCCACGCGGTGCAGGCTTCGGCGGCCCATTGCGGCGACATGAGCACGGGGGCCTCGGCCCAGGCTTGCGCCGTCACGCCGGACAGCGCCAGCCCGAGGGCCAGGCCCAGAGCTTGCAGCGGGCGGCGGGGGGTGAACACGGTTTTCATGTGGTGTTGTCTCCAAGTCAATGTCGAGAATGCGCGCAGGGGACAGGCGGCCCTGCCGTGGCGCGGCGGCACGGCAGGCGCGGATTGATGGAAGTGGCCAGGAGCATCACAACGACTTATTCCTGCGGTAATTCCTGCGCACGCTGGACGAACAGGTCGGCCTGCTTTTCGTCGATGAACAGGCGGATGAATTTGGCGCAGGCTTGCACCGCCGCCGCCCGGCCTTCGGGAGTGTCCGGATGCTGCTCGATTTTTTGCACCAGCCGCGGCGCCTGCGCGCCGAATTGCTCCTGGATCAGGGCAATGAGCAGGGCGTGCGGAGTGGTCGCTGCCGATGCTGCCGTGGTCGGCGGCGACACGGCTGCGGCCGCAGCCATCGCCGGCGCGGCGCTGGCGCTGTCGCTGCGCATGAGAAAGCCGTCGTCGAACAGCCCACGCAACACCTGCATGCAGCGCTGCGGATCGGTGCCGGCTTTGAGCAGTTCGCTCACCGCCCGGCGGCCGTCGGCCATGATGAGCAGGTTGCGCTGCCCGGGCAAAAGATGATGCGCACGGGTGGCGAGCTCGTCGCGGCCTTTTGGGGTTTTTTCCAGTATCCAGTCCAGGGGCAGTTCTACAGACATCGCCTCCGGGCGCGGTGTCACGAGCCGCGCCGGCCTCCTCACAGTCGATGCGCTCGTCGCGCCGTAGTGGGAGGAGTATGCCGGCTTTGCGCCCGGCTGACACCGGGATCAACCCGCAGAAAAAAACAGCCCGCACCAGGCGGGCCGCAAGCTCGGGGAGCAGTCAGGCAGGGTCAGACTTTGGCGGTCTGCGGCAGGCCGGTGATATAGCCGACCGAGGCGCCGAAGCGGTCTTTGTAGTTTTTCTTGATCAGGGGATCGAGCGTGGCTTTGACCTTGTCGTGCAGCGGACTTTCCCAGTCGGCCGGATGCTGGAAGTTGCTGAGCACGTAAGTCCAGCCGTTGACGTCGTCCACGCCCTGCAAGCCGGTGCTCTCGGCCCCGGCCGGGGTGGATAGGATGCGCGCGAGCTGCTTGGTGTCGACGTTGTACGCCCACAGGAAGTTGTTGACGTGCATGCCGCTGTCCTCGCCGATGAACAGGGTGCGCAGCTTTTCGGAGAACTTGAGGTTGTCCGGGTTGGCGATTTTGTCGGCGTTGGCCAGATTGCCCAGCGCATCGGGGGTGGCGAGGTCTTCGCCGACCAGCGCGGCAGGCGCGGCCATGTCCACCGGCACCCAGTCGCTGTTGATCGGCGCGCCGGACGTGTCTTTCTGCCCGCCCTTGAGGTTGAGCGCGTAGGTGGCGCCGGCTTTGGGGCCTTGCACCTTGATGTCGGTGGTGCCGTCGATCATCGAGGTCTGGATGTAGCTCATCGCCACGTAAGCGATTTTGTCCTTGGCGTTGAGCGTGGTGCCCTCCCACTTGGTGAAGCCCAGGCTGCCGCCGACCAGCGCGGCGTAGCGGTGGGTTTCGAGGAAGGCCGCGGCTTTTTCCATGCCGGGTTTCAGACGCACCCAGTTGTCCTTGCCCGAGTAGCGGATCTTGGTGTAGCTCGGATCGTTGGGGTTGGTGGTGGCCAGGTCCATGATGTCGCTCGGCGTGAGCGTCTTGGCCAGGTTTTCGATTTCGGCGCTGGTGGCGCTACCAAGCTTGATCCAGCTGAGCGTGGCTGCCCCGGGGCCGACGCCCGAGGTCTGGTTCCACTTGGCAACATAGAGCGTGCCGCTGGACAGATCGCCCGCCCTGTCGGCGATGAACATGAACGCGCCGCCGTTGGTGGCGTCGTCACCCATCAGCACGGTGCGCTGGTCGGGGCAGACCTGCACCAGTTCGTGCGAAATGCGGCCCATGCAGAAGTGCTTGACCAGCGTGCCGCTGCCGTCGGCATTGACGCGGACTTCCGGCGTATGGCCGTAGAGGTAGGGATTGGCGCGCACCGGGTCCTTGTCGGCGTTGGGATCGCTGTACAGATTGTTGATGAAGGCGTTGAAGCGCGCGTCTTTGCCCGCCACTGCGGCGAAGGCATCGGGCTCGTACTCCTCGCTGCTCAGATGGGTGTTCCACGGCGACAGGCTCGCCCCGCAGGTAATCCACAGCCCGTAGGCCGGTTTGGTCGGTACGTTGAAATACTTCACCAGGCTGAGTTTGCCGGTGGCCGGGTCCTGGTCGAGGGTGAGCACGGCGATCGGTGACGGCAGGCGGCCGTACTGGCTGGCTTGCGACAGGTCGCGGGTGGTGTATTCGAACTGCAGCGAACACCGGATTGCCCTTGACGCCCAGCTTGGCCTTGTCAGCGCCGGCGATGGGCTGCAACAGGCTCATGCCGTCGGGGCAGTCGGAAAAAAACTGGCGCTCCTGCCCGGGCACGGACTTGTCCATGATCGGGTTGCCGTTGATGTCGAAGTAGCCTGCGGCAACGATACTGCCGCCCTGCTGGTTGGGCACCGTGTCACCGGTCATGAACAACTGCTGGTAGCCGAGTTTGTACGCCTGCTTGCTGCCGTCGCTGTAGCTGACCTGCAGCGACGAGGCGACGGACGTGGTGGCCATCGCCGCAGCGTCGGCCAGCGACGGGGCGGCCATGCCGGTGAACACGGCGGCCGTGGGGGTGGCCGCAGTCGCCGCGGTGGCCGCCGTACCGCCGCCGCCACAGGCGGTCAGCAGCGCCGAGGCGCCGAAGCCGGCGCCCAGCGGAAACAGCGGCACACCGGTAAACAGCTTCAGCGCCTGGCGGCGGGAGGGATTGACAGGGGTTTGGGACATGCGAGACTCCGTTGGGTCGATGTGCACAGGCACGGTTACGAAACACACGAAACGTTACAAACCGACTGTGACAGGCGTTTGAAACAGACGGCGCAGAAGGTCGGCGCCGTGGGGCCGCAGCCCGCGGCGTGCGAACATAGAGGCCCATCCGTTGCCCGCCATGCCGTCTGTTCCGCCCACTCCCCTGCCCACCGACCCGACGCCGTGCGCGTCGGCCTCACGGCGCCGCTGCCTGCAATCGGGCGCGGCGCTGGCGCTGAACCTGCTGCTGCCGACCGCCCGCGCCCAGCAGCCCGCGGCATCCACCCCCGCGGCCGCGCCTTCGGCTGCCAATCAGACGCCGCCTGCGCCGTGGAGCGGCGACTGGCCGGCGCCCGGCGTGCAGGCGCTGGTGGCGCGCATCGTGCAGCGCAACGGCCTGTCGCCCAGCCTGGTCGAGCGCCTGCTGGGTCAGGCGCAATACCTGCCCACGGTGGCACGGCTCATCCTGCCCGGGCCGCCGGCAAAAAAGAACTGGCGCGTGTACCGCAGCCGTTTCGTCGACGCGCTGCGCATCGGCGCAGGCAGCGATTTTGTGCAGGAATTCGGCGTGTGGTTCGCCCGCGCGCAGCAGCGCTGGGGCGTGCCGCCGCACATCGTCGCCGGCATCCTCGGGGTGGAGACGATCTACGGCCGCAATATGGGCAATTTCCGCGTGCTCGATGCGCTGTCCACGCTGGCGCTGCGTTTTCCGCCGCAGGCGCCGCGCGACCGCAGCGCGTATTTCGGCGCGCAGCTCGGCGATTTTTTCCAGTGGTGCGCGCAGGACGGCCGCGATCCGCTGCAGGTGCGCGGCTCGTATGCCGGCGCCATCGGCATGCCACAGTTCATGCCGGAAAACATCCTGCGCTACGCGGTGGATTTCGACCAGGGCGGACGCATCGACCTGAGCAACGACCCGGCGGACGCCATCGGCTCGGTGGCGAATTTTCTGGCGGCCAAAGGCTGGACGCCGGGTCAGCCGACGCATTTCCCGCTGCAGCTGCCCGCCGGTTTGCCGCCCGCCACACTCGACGCTCTGCTGGAGCCGGACATCACCCCCACGTTCACCGCCGAACAGCTCGCCGCGCTCGGTCTGCCGCTGCTGCCGCAGGCGCGTGCCTATGCGGGCAAAATTGAC
>JAJZAQ010000036.1 GCA_021799355.1 Pseudomonadota bacterium | reverse complement strand
CCGATCTACTCGATCGCGGCCATCGCCTGCTCGGCGAGTTGCAGATAGCGGGTGTCGTCGAGGGTGTCGGACATAAGGCGGCTGATACACTGATTTGCGATGAACGCACAGCTTAATGTACCGCGCAATCGCCCTGTTGGGCTGCGGCTGCTGTCTGCCGCAGCCGTGCTCGTCCTGCTCGCCGGTTTGCTCGCCGGCTGCGGCCAGACCGGCCCGTTGTACCTTCCCGCCCCGGCCCACGCAGCCTCGGCGCCGCGGTCCTGATCTCTGCCATCGATCCCTTCCCCGTCCGCATGAAATTCCTCCATCTGTCGACTCTGCCTGGCGATCCCCACATCGCCTACCGTCAAAACACGCTGTTCATCGAACAGGTCGGCGCCAGCGCCGTCGCCGAGGCCTTCGGCACGCCGACCTATGTGTATTCGCGCGGTGCCATCGAGGCTGCGGCACGGCAGTATGCCGAAGCGGCGGCACACGACACGGTGCGCGTGGCGTTGCGCTACGCCGTCAAGGCCAACTCCAATCTGGCGGTGCTGCAACTGCTCGCCCGCCTGGGCTGGGGGTTCGACATCGTCTCCGGCGGTGAACTGCAGCGCGTACTCGCCGCTGGCGGGCAGGCCGGCAAGGTGGTGTTCTCCGGTGTGGGCAAGACCGCCGCCGAAATGCGCCTGGCGCTCGACGCCGGGGTGGACTGTTTCAACGTCGAGTCGCCCAACGAGCTGGCTTTGCTCGACCGCGTCGCCGCAGAGCGCGGCAAGACCGCGCGTGTGGCGCTGCGCGTCAATCCGGACGTCGATGCCGGCACGCACCCGTATATCTCCACCGGGCTGAAGACCAACAAGTTCGGCATTGCGCAGGAGCAGGCCGTCGATCTGGCCGTGCGCATCGCGTTGCTGCCTCACGTGCAGCTCGTGGGCATCGCCTGCCACATCGGCTCGCAGATCACCACCGTCGAACCTTATCTGGACGCGCTGGACAAGGTTCTCGATCTGGTGGAGGCGATGGAACGCAAAGGCGCACGCATCGAACACATCGACCTCGGCGGCGGCCTGGGCATCCGCTACAGCGACGAAACGCCGCCGACGGCGCAGCAATGGCTGCAGCCGCTTCTGGCGCGCATTGCCGCCCGCGGCTTCGGCCACCGCACCGTCATGGTCGAGCCGGGACGCTCGGTGGTCGGCAACGCCGGGGTGCTGCTGACCCGCACGCTGTTCGTCAAATCAACACCGGCGAAACACTTTGCCGTGGTCGATGCCGGGATGAACGATCTCATCCGCCCCGCGCTGTACCACGCCGAGCAGGCCGTGGTCACCGTGCAGCGGCGCGACGGCGCGCCGCGGCGCTACGACATCGTCGGCCCGGTGTGCGAGTCGGCCGACTGGCTGGCGCGCGACCGCGCGCTGGTGCTCGACGAAGGCGATCTGCTGGCCGTGCTCTCCAGCGGCGCTTACGGCATGGTCATGGCGTCGAACTACAACAGCCGTGGCCGCCCGGCCGAAGTGTTGATCGACGGCAACGAGATGACGCTGCTGCGGCCGCGGGAAACTGCCGAGCAGCTTTACGCCAGCGAGCGGCTGCTGCCCTGAGCACCCGCACCCCGGCGGTTGCGCGCCGCGCGCCAGGCCCACCACAGCCGCAGGCCGAGCAGCAGCACCAGGATCGCGGCGTAGGCCGTCGGCGTCGCGGTGTTGTTTTTCGCCAGTTTGCCCCACCAGAAATGGAACACCGCGACCGCGCCGGCGACGTAAATCAGCCGGTGCAGCCGTTGCCAGCGAGCCGCCCCCAGACGCTTGATCATGCCGTTGGTCGACGTCAGCGCCAGCGGCAGCAGGAGCAGCAGCGCGGTCATCCCGGCGAGGACGAACGGATGGCGGACGATGTCGTGCAGCGCCATGTCGGCATGAAAGCCGTTGACCAGCCCGAACCATGCGGTGAAGTGCAGCATTGCGTAGGCGAACGCGAACAGCCCGAGCAGGCGCCGCAACCGGGCCAGTTCGGCCCAGCCGCTGAGCTTGCGCAATGGCGTGATGGCCAGGGTGAGCAGCAGCAGCCGCAGCGCCCACAGCCCGGTGGTCCAGATGACGGTCTGCTCCGGATTCGGGCCGAGATCGTCGCTCAAGCCGCGCCAGACCAGGTGCAGCAGCGGCAGCAGGCACAGCACGAACACCGCCGGTTTGACCACCTTGTGCCGCAGCAGGCGGCGCGCAAGCGACGGGGCTGAAGGCGTCATGCTTCAGAAAAACCTGCGCAGGTCCATGCCCTGGTACAGATGGGCCACCTGCGCGCCGTAACCGTTGAACAACTGCGTCGGCACCCGCGGCGCGAACAACCCGCCGAAGGCCCCACCCTGGCCGATGAGGCGCTCGGTCGCCTGGCTCCAGTTCTGCGGGCTGACGTCCGGGTTGACGTTGGAATAGAAGCCGTACCACTGCGGCACCGCGCGCATCCACGACGTCACCGGCTGCTTCTCGACCAACTGGATCCTGACGATCGATTTGCCGCCCTTGAACCCGTATTTCCACGGAATGACCATGCGCAGCGGCGCGCCGTCCTGATTCGGCAGCACCTCGCCATACAGCCCGAAGGTCAGCAGGGTCAGCGGGTGCATGGCCTCATCCAGGCGCAGCCCTTCAAGGTAGGGCCACTGCAGGATGGGATCGTTCTGCCCCGGCATTTCCGCCGGATCGAGCAAGGTGATGTATTGCACATACTTGGCGTTGGCCGTCGGCTCGACCGCCTTGAGCACATGCGACAGCGGGTAGCCCAGCCACGGCACGACCATCGCCCAGCCCTCGACGCAGCGGTGACGGTAAATGCGCTCTTCCATCGGCGCGAGTTTGAGCAGGTCGTCGATGCCGAAGGTACGCGGCTTGTGCACCTCCCCGTCGACCACCACGGTCCACGGCCGGGTTCTCAGACTGCCCGCACGCTGCGACGGATCGCTTTTGCTCGTGCCGAACTCGTAAAAATTGTTGTAGGTGACGATGTCCTTGTACGGCGTGGGCGTCTGCGTGGTGGAAAACGCCGAGTTGTTCCGCGCCGCCAGCGCGGGCAGCTTGCCGGGGGCGCCTTGCGTGGCTGCCTGGGACAGCGCCCGGGCGTGGCGCGACGTCAACGCCGCCACACCGGCAGCCGCGCCGACGGCGGCTGCCGCCAGCCAGTGCCGGCGGTCCCGGTACATCTCTCTGGGCGTGATGTCCGACGCCACCGGATGCTCGAAGCCTTGATCCCGGCGTTTGCTCATGGCCGCCTCCTGACGTTGCGTTTTCAGACCCGTGCACACACTGGACGGACGTCGTGGCAGATGGATCCATCCCCACGCGCCTTGCCGCCGCGCACCACACGCACCATACTGCGCGCTGCCATTCCTGCGGCGCGATGGGGGATTGCGGCGGTGGCAGAAAAAAACCAAGGCCCCGAAGGGCCTTGGCGTCATGCAGTTGGCGGCTTGCTTACAGCTTGCCGTAGGAGTGCAGCCCGGAAAGGAACATATTGACGCCGAGGAAGGCGAAGGTCGTCACCAGCAGACCGGTCAGCGCCCACCAGGCGGCGACCTGGCCGCGCAGGCCCTTGATCAGGCGCATGTGCAGCCACGCGGCATAGTTCAGCCAGACGATCAGCGCCCAGGTTTCTTTCGGGTCCCAGCTCCAGTAGCCACCCCAGGCTTCGGCGGCCCACAGCGCGCCGAGGATGGTGGCGATGGTGAAGAAGGTGAAGCCGATGGCGATGGACTTGTACATCACGTCGTCCATGACTTCGAGTGACGGCAGGTGCGCGGCGATGCGTTTGCGGCCATACAGAATGCCGGCCACGATCAGCGCCGACACCCCGGCGAACACGCCCCAGTATTCGGAAATCCCGCCCTGACGGAACACCAGCGGCTCGAAAAACATGACAAAGCCGAGAATCCACAGCGGGGTGAGCTTCCACCACGAGGTTTCATTCGCGTGGGTTTTGATGAGATAGGCGAAACCGACCATCGCCGCGATGGCGAAGGTGCCGTAGCCGATGAAGTTCGCCGGCACGTGCAGCTTCATCCACCAGCTTTGCAGCGCCGGCACCAGCGGCTGGATTTCGTAGGCGTTCTGCACCATGCTGTACCACAGCAGGAAGCCCACCGCGGCGCTGACCACCAGCATGGCAAACGCGCCCATGCTACGGGTCTTGTACTTCTGCTCGAAGTACAGATACAGGATGGTGGTCAGCCAGGAGAACAGCACGAACACTTCATACAGATTGGACAGCGGGATGTGGCCGATGTCCGGGCCGATCTGGTAGCTCTCGAACCAGCGCATCATCGTGCCCACCAGCGCCATGGTCACGCCGACCCAGGCCAGCCGCGAGCCGAAATACTGCGCAAAGTTGGACTGCCAGCCGCGTGCATCGCGCACCACGCCGTCACCCCGCGCGGCAGCGCCGCCGGCTGCGGCCAGCGCGGTGTTTTGCGCCGGGCCGGTGAACATGCCCACCCAGTATGCCGCCGTGCTCAGGAACAGCAAAAAAGCCATCCACAGAATGGCCGACTGGCTGGCGAGGAAGTATTTGAGAAAGAACACCTGCTCGCTGCGCGCCAGCACGGGGTGGCCGCCAGGCCCGTAGTACAGCCAGATGCCAAACAGCGACAACCCGGCCACGACGATCGCCAGGTTTTTGATCGCCGTCCAGCCCCAGCCGAGAAAGAGCAAGGTCGTCGTCGCGCCCAGGAAAATGAGCTTGACGTAGTAATTCATGTTCTGGCCGTACTGGCTGAGCACATAGGCATCACCGGCAACGATGAGCAGCAGAAACACCCAGTCATACACCGAGCGCCGGCGTAGGTAGGCGCCGATGCCGTTCTGGCGCAGAGGTTCCGAACTCTGGGAGTTCAGCGGCAGGCTATGGGATTTGCTGGCAAGTTCCATGGCGGGTCCCTATTCAAGTCGAAGCAGTATCGTCCGGCGAGTGTGCGGCGGCAGCCGGGGCGGTTGATGCTACGCCCAGACTGGCTGCGCGCAGTGTTTCAAATTCTTTCCTGTATTCGAGGGTGCGGCGGTTGGTGCTCATGGCCATGAGCACCTCGCTGCCGCCGCCGGCGCGGTCTTTGACGAGGAACCACACCCGGCGTTCACGGATGTAGAGCATGGCAAAAACCCCGAGGATGAGCAGCACGGCGCCGGTATAGACCACGACCTTGCCAGGGGCGCGTGCCACCTGGAAGATACTGGCCTGCACCTGTTTGTAATCGGTCAGTTGCAGGTACAGCGGCGACGGGTAGAAGAACGAGTCGGACAGCGCGAGCACGGCAGAGTCGAAAAACTTTTCGTGCGCCGCATCCTGCGCCACCGGCTGCTCGCCGTGCTGCTCGCGGCTGATCTGCCAGAGCTGCCACAGCGTGCCGTTGAGGATGCGCACGAACACGTCCGACGCCTGCTGCTGCTTGTCCGGCGGCACGGCGGCTTCGAGGTATTGCGCCAGCGCCGGCAGCCCGCCGGGCGCCGGAACCACGGGCTTGCCGGTCTTCGGGTCGGTGGGGATTTCGCCGGCGAAAATGTCCAGCGTGCGCATGGCCGTGACCTGAAGCTGTTTTTTCAGCTCGGGGGCGGCATTGGGCGGCAGCGCGGTGGCCACATACTGCGCCGCGGCCTGTTCGCGCTCTTTCGGGTTGAACAACGCCGCGCGCAGCCGCATCCAGCCGTCGATCGAGTCGTGGCCGTCGGCCGGAATGCGCATGTATTTGTACCCGCTATCGAGCGAGCCACGCTCGCCGGCGAGAAACACTTTCTGGCCGTCGAGTTCGACCGGCAGCATGTAATTGAAGTATTCATGCGCCTGACCTGAGGCATCGCGGATTTTGTAGATCACCGCCGGGCCGATGTTCTGCAGATGCCGCTGCCCGGGCGCGGCCACCGGCGCGCCCAGATGCTGGTCGAAACTGGACATCAAGCCCTGCTGCTTGGGCTTGACCCCGGTGGTCTGCGCCGGGCTCATGTCCTGCACGTTGAACACCCGCAACTCGCTGAACTCGACCTGCAGGGTCTGCTGGCCGTTGCTGAGCTGGCGGTCGGAACCAACGGTGCCGGTGAGGTCGAAGGTCTTGTCGCTCGGGCCGTGCATCGGCCAGGCCTTGAGGAACAGCTCGGAGCCACCGTCGGCGAAACCCGACTGGAAAATGGTCACGCCGTCGTAGGTCAGCGGATGGTTGACCTCGATTTTTGCCGGAAAGCTCTTGCCGGTGCGCGGGTCGGTGATGACCACGTCGCTGGAATACAGCCGCGGCATGCCGGTGGAGTAGAAATCGATATTGAATTTTTTCAGATGGATTTCGAACGGCAGCGGCTGCAGCAGCACGCCGTCTCCCAGGGTGAGCACGGCCATATTCGACTCACCGCCATCGGGGATCTGCAGGTTGCCGCGAAACGTCGGGTTGTGCACCGAGAGCTTGTTGACCTCCGGCACCTGCGAAATCAGCATATTGGTTTTCAGCGGCTCCTTGCCGAACAGCCACATCTGCGCCTTGATCATCATGTCGCCGTCGAACAGCGCGCCGACGCAGATCATGACGAAGGCGGCGTGCGTCAGCACATAGCCGATGCGGTTGAGCCCGCCGGTTTTGGCGGCGATCATGGTGGCGCCGGCGCCGTCGTCCTGCACCGCCGGACGCTCCTGCACGCGGAAGGTGTAGCCGCGACTGCGCATGATCCCGCTCAGGCGCTCGACGATGGCGGCGCGCCCCACGCCGAACGCCGCCTCCGCACGCTCGTGGAAGTGGCGCAAACTCTGTTCACGCACGCCTTCCTTGTAGGTTTTCAGGTCGGTGACGATCTTGGGGGTATTGCGGATCAGGCACAGGCTGGTGGACACGACCAGGAAGGTCAGAATGAGCAGGAACCACCACGACGAATAGACGTTGTACAGCTCGAACTTGCGGAACACCTCGGCCCAGAACGGGCCGAACTGGTTGATGTAGTTGTTGTACGGCTGACCCTGCGTGAGCACCGTGCCGATGATGCTGGCAATGGCGACGACGACGAGCAGGGCGATGGCAAAGCGCATCGACGACAGCAGCTCGACGAAGGCACGCCATGCGCGCGAGCCGTGCTGCAATTCCCAGCCGGAAGTGCTCAGGGTGGTGTTGGGAACTGGAGACGGCGTGGCGGACATACGGGGCGGGCTTTGGAGCAGCGCAAAACGCGGAGACGGTCGGGGCAGCGGGCTGCGGGGCGAAGGGAGTCTAAAGGGGTCTGTATCAGGGCATCAGAGGCCAGCCTGCCGGTCGCCTGGGACGACGGCATCACCGGCGCCTGCTCGGCACCGGCGCCCGCGCCGGGCATCCGCAGTCAAAAAATCACTATAACAAAAGCAAAAAACCTCAATTTTGATATTCCACAGCGTGGACAAAGCGTCTGCCGGCGGTCCAGTGGCACCGATTTTCACCCTGGCCAGGCAAGCGCATCCGCGGAAAGTGGCCGCAGGCTGTCGTCACACAGAGCCTGCGCGCGCGGGGAAAGTTCCAGTAACAATCCGTATCCGCCGCCGTCAGCGCAGCGATTCGGAGGGCGCGCGCAGCCCCGCGGCGTAGGCCGCCACCGCGGCGATCTGCTTGTCGGTCATGCGCGAGGCGATGTCGTGCATTTCCGGGCTGTTGGTGCGGCGGTCGTTGCGGAACAGCTGCAGCTCGTTTTCCAGATATCCCTGCCACTGCCCGCCGATACGCGGATAGCGCGACGGCATGCCCGCACCGCCGGGGCCGTGGCACGACATGCAGGCCGGCACGGCACGGTCGGGGATTCCGGCCATCCAGATCGATTGGCCGAGCTTGATCTCCTTTTTGTCGGCGAAAGCCACCCCCGGCTTGAACACCTGGCGGCTGTAATACAGCGCGACGTCGCGGATCTGCGCGTCGGTCAACGTGGCGGCAATGCCGTTCATGATCGGGTTGAGCCGCGCCGGCTTGGCTGCTCCCTTGGCGACGCGGTAATCGTGCAGCTGCTTGACGATGTAATCGGCATGCTGCGCGGCGAGTTTGGGAAATTGCGTCGACGAGGCATTGCCGTCGATGCCGTGGCAGGCGGCGCAGGTTTGCGCCACCTGCGCTCCTGCCTGAAGCTGCGCCGCGGTGGGCACGGCAAACGAGGTCTGCACCGCGCTGGACGCCGTTGCCGGCGGAGTCGCCGCCGCCCAGCAGGCGGCGGGCAGCAGCAGCGACACAGACAGGATCAGGCGCGCAGCAAGCGGCTTCGTGGGCATGAAGACTCATCCATCAAAAAATGCCGCGACGGCACAACCAGCGACAATGCGTCGTCGCGCGCGGCATAGACTCTGGCCCAGCCGCGGCCCCAAGGCCACGCTGCGCCAGCTCCGAACATTCGAACGCGCATCCTACCGATACATAAGTCATGGCGAATATAGGGAATTCCAGCAGATCGGCGCCTGCGGTGCGCTTCAGCCCGCTGCTGCACAGCGCACGGTTTTTCGTCACCAGCTCGGCCATGGACAATCTGCCCGATACCGGCGTGCCGGAAATCGCCTTCGTCGGCCGCTCCAACGCCGGCAAATCGACGGCGATCAACACGCTGTGCCAGCAGCGGCAATTGGCGTTCGCGTCGAAAACGCCCGGGCGTACGCAGCACATCAATTTTTTCGCCGTCGGCCCAAGACAGCGGCCCAGCGGCCTGCTGGTCGATCTGCCGGGCTACGGCTATGCCGCCGTGGCCAAGGCCGACAAGCAGCGCTGGCAGCGTTTTTTGGCGCAATACCTGGCCGAGCGCGCACCGCTGGTCGGGCTGATCCTGCTGGCCGACGCGCGGCTGGGTCTGACCGACATCGACCTGTCGCTGCTCGACTTCATGGCACCGGCCAGCGTGCCACTGCACGTGCTGCTGACCAAGGCCGACAAGCTCAACCGGCAGCAAGGCCAGCGCGCGGCGCAAAGCGCGCGCGACCAGCTCGCGCAACACGCGCAACGGGCGGGCATGACGGCGCCGATTTCGCTGCAACTGTTCTCCGCCACCCGCTTCACCGGCGTCGAGGCCGCGTCGCAATGGATCGAAAGCCACCTCGCCCAGGCGCAGCAGGCGCCGCTGCCAGACGCCCATACGGCCGCCGCGCCCAGCCCGCCGCACGCATGAGCCCGCGCCGCGTCGTGGCCCGAGAAAGCGCGAACCCGCCAGCGCTTCACCCGCAGGCCGCAACCCCGGATGCACCACCGCGCCTGCTCACTCAACCGTCCCCACACCGCACCGCGTGCGGCAGGCGGCGCACCTCCGGCAGCGCGAGCAACGCCGACGGCAGCACCACGTCGCGCGCGCCCCACGGTGTGGCGTAGCACGTCAACTGCGGCAGGGGCTGGGCGTGCACCGCCTGCATCGCCGCGCGCACCAGCGCCGTGCAGTACAGCGCGTGCGGCGCATCGAGCGAAAACTGCGCATCGAAGTCCCAGCCGATGTGGCGGCGCGCCCAGCGCGCCATGCCCGCGCGCTGCGCCGTCGACAGGGTCAGCAGGCGGTACGCCGCTGCGTCGCGCACCTCACCGTCGCCGACGAACTCCGCGGCGCTGCACAGCCGCACCCCGGGCTGCTGCGGGTGCTCGGGCGGGCAGGCGTGCACCACCTCGGTCCGCCCCCGCAGGTCGTGGCCGACGATCAGCCCGACATGGCTGAACCGCGCCGCGGGGTCGGCGACCCCGACGCCGATGCCCTGCAGGCTGACGGTGCGGCGAAACAGCCAGTCGCCGGTTTGCAGCGCGGCGTCGTCAGGCACGAACCGCGGATGCGCCGTTGCTGCCCGCAGCGCCTGCACCGCCGTGCCCCAGCCGCCCAGTCCGGCAGCGGCAAAGCCGAGCAGGGCCAGTGCCTGGCGCCTGCCGCCCGTTTGACGCGGGGCCACGCTCACGGCGTCATCCCGCCACCCTTGAACTCCAGAATGCGCCACTGGCCGCCGACCTGGCCGGCCACCAGGGTGCCGCGCTCCTGGCTGCCGTTGCCGAAATCCAGCACATAAACGACCTGCCTGTTGCCGGACAGGTCGCTGACGCTGCGCACCTCGACGTCTTTGAGCCCTCCCCTGGCCTGCATCTGCTGCTGCATGTTTTGCAGGGCCAGACGCAGCTTGTCCGCACCGAAAATCTGCAGGTCCGGCCCGAGCAGGGCGAGCGCCTGCTGCATCTGCCCCTGCGCCACCGCGGTGAAAAACTCCCTGGGCAGTTTCGCCGCCGGGTCGCCGAAGGAAAACAGATTGCGCAGCCAATCGAGCACCCCCGGCTGCTGCGGCGCTGGCTGCGGCATCGCTGCCGACGCGCCGCCGAACGCCTGCGCCGCGCGGTTGAGCATCTGGCCGAGCTGCCGCGCCGCCTGATCGACACCGGCGCCGGCGGCCTCGGCGCCAAGCTGCATGTTCAGCCCCAGTTCCTCCGCCGGCGTGGCCAGGCGCCAGCCCTGCCCGTCCTGGTGCAGCACGATGGTCTGGCGCAGAGCAGACTGCAGCTGCGTGAACTGCGCGTCAAACGGCGGTTGCGCCGCCCACGGAGCCAAACCCCGCCATTGCAGCTGCACCGCGGCCACGGCCCAGCCCGCAGGCAGTTTGGCAGCACCGGGTAGGCGCTCGCGCAGCGCCGCACTGTCGGCGCCGAGCAGCTGCACCCGCCCCACGGTCAGGCCCTGCGCCACGCACAACGCACCGTCGCGGATGTAGCGCGCCGCCTCAGGGCCGTGACGGTACTGCAGTTGCTGGAAAAAACCGCGGTGGATCACCTGCGGCCCGGTGTAGACGCCCACGCGCACCAGGGCGTCGAGCCATTGCCGGGTGTTCTGGTCGTAGCCGTTGACCACCACGGGGTCAAGCGCGTAGTTGAAATTGCGCACACACGCCGTCTGCTGCAGGCGGTTTTGGTGCTGCTGCAGCCAAGCGGCGGCTGCGGCGTCGGCCTGCGCTTGCGTCGGCCCCGGATGGTAGCCGAACACCCACCAGGCCAGCCCGCCGGCGAGCACCAGCAACAGCGCCATCACCGCGGCCAACAGCCAGACGCCCCACCCCCGCCGCGGCGTGGCGGCAACCGCTGGCCGCGCCGGCGCCGCTAGCGCAGAGGCAGGCGGCACGGGCCGCATCGGCGCGCCGCAGCGCGCGCAAAACCTGGCGTCGTCGGTGTTGGCGGCGCCGCATCGGGTGCAAAACCGTGTCATACCGTCTCCCCAACGGGTCGGGGGCCATTCATTTGAGTTTGTGCCCGCAATGGCCGCAAAACACATCGTCGGCGCCTACGGCAGCGCCGCACGCCGGGCAATGCCCGGCGGACGTTGCCGTGGGCGCGGGCGCAGGCGCAACGGCAGCGGAGTCGGCCGGCGCCGGCGCAGCCGGCGCGGGCGCCGCCGGCGGCGCGACCGGGCGCGGCCTGTTGTCGTCGAGTTTTTGCTTGAACTGCGCCAGCTTCTGCCCGATCAGGTCGGCCGCCTCCGAGCCCACGCCTTCACCGACGGCACGGTAAACAAAAATGCAGCCCAGCACGTAAATCAGGCTGACCACCGCCCAGGCGAGAAACCACACCAGGCTGATCGACACCCCGGCGCCGCCAAACCCGCCGGACATCATGCCGCCCATGCCCCACATTCCGCCCATGCCGCCAAAACGCTCGAAGCTGCCGCTGGCGAAATAGCTTCCGACCGCCATGCTGCCGGCGGCGACCAGGCCGAAAATGAAACCCACCGCCGGGAACACCAGCAGGCCCAGCACCAGAAAATGCATGAACACTTCCAGCGGCCGCCGCAGCACGATGCCGATGGCCCGCGACAAACTGGCGATGAACCCCTCTCCGTGCCACACCGCAGCCACCATCAGCGGGCCGGAGAGCAGCAGCACCGCCAGCGCCAGCGCCACCACGACCACTAGCGGCCCGCCGAGCAAAAAGCCGAAAATGCTGCCCACTCCCGGGATGCGGCCAAGCAGCGACAGCACGAACACCACGGCCATCACGACGCCGAAGCCCAGCGCGAGCAGGAGCATGAGGCCGATGACGAACAGCGCCGCCTGCACCCCACCCAGAAACGCCGTGGCGAAACCGCGCACCGGCTGGTCGTAGGCCTGATCGACCAGCATCAGCCCGCTGGCGTTGGCACCGACGATGATGATGAGCGCGCCGATCAGCCCGACGAGCATGGCCACCGCCGTGCTACCCGCGCCCGCCCCGGCGACCATGCCGCCGCTCATCACCAGACCACCGAGCACAAAGCTGCCCGCCAGCATCACCAGCGCGCGCCAGTTATGCAATGCCTCGTAGCTACGCAGCAGCACGCCGAGGTTGTTCATGGTTTTGACCGTCATCGTTCCTCCCTGGATGGTTGAAGCAAGCGTTTTGGGTCGCCGCGGCAGCCAGCGCTCTGCCGCGCAGGCTCAAGGACTGTTTTGCTGCGCCGCGCTCGGGCATTCGGCCACCTTGCCCCACAGCGGGTCAGGCGACAGCGGCGCGCCGCAATAGGTCCAGCGCGCTTCCTGGATACAAAGCTGCTGGGTGAAAAAATTGCCTTTGTGCCTGCATGCCGCCAGCGCCTGGCGCAAGGCCTCCACCCGGCCCGGCGGCCTGGGCTCGACTGGCGGCGCATCCTGTGCCGCCGGCTCGACCGGGGCCGGCGCGGGTGACGGCTGCGGCGCCGTGGGCAAAGCCTGCTCTTGGCGTTGCGCCGGCGCAGCCGGGTGGGACGTTCCCCGCGGCTTGGCTGCAGGCGATGGCGCATGCCGCGTTGCCTCCTGCGGCGGCTCTGGCCGGGCTGGCACCGCCGCAGTCTGCGCCACCGGCGGGCGCACCGGCGTCTCTGCGGCAGGCGCCGACGGCCCGCCAGCCGTCCTGGCGGCAACGCCAGCAGACGCCGCGGCGGCGGGCTTGCCGGCAGGGGCAGAGGCCGGCGCAACCGGCTGGGACGCCGACGGCGTCGGGGCGGAAGCCACCGCCGCAGACCGACCCGCCGGGGGGTGGCGCATCGACCACCACAACCCGCCGCCGCCGATGAGCAGCAGCGCAATCACCCCGGTGGCGATGCCGCCGAGCAGAAAGGCCTGGCTGCCTTTGACCGCGACCGGCGCGGCAGCCCCCGGCGACGGCATGCCGCCAGCGCGGCTGGGTGCATCGCGCGAGACGGCCGCCGCAGCGCCGCCGTCGGGTCGATCCACTGGCACTCCGCGCTGCTGCTCGGCCTGTTCCACCGGCCCGGCGGCCGCAACGGCGCCGTCCTGCTGCGCAGGCGGCCAAAGCGGAGGTTCGTCGTCGTGCGCCGCAGTCTGGACCTGCTGCACGGCGCTTGCCATCGGGACATCGGCAACAGCGGGGCGGCCCTGCGGCTGCGACGTTCCGGGCTGTGCAGCCGGCGGGTCGGCAGCGGGGCTTGGCGGCATGGGCACACCGCAGGCCGTGCAAAACCGCGCGGTATCGCTGTTTTGTGCGCCGCATCGCGTGCAATAACGGGACATCTTCCACCCTTTCGGCTGTTTGTCTGCATCCTACCGGGGATTTTTTGAAATTCGATGAGCCGCCGTGTTGCGCTGAAATAAAAAAACCCGCCATCCGGAAGCGGATGGCGGGTTCGGCCAGCGATGCCCCCCGCCGCAGCGCGCGGCGGGATGGGAGTCCAGGCAGCGGCGACGGACTGATGGACTTACATGTCCATGCCCATGCCGCCCATGCCGCCGCCGGCGGCTGGCGCCGGGGTTTCCTCCTTCGGCGCTTCGGCGACCATGCACTCGGTGGTGAGCATCAGCCCGGCAACCGAGGCGGCGTTTTGCAGCGCGGTGCGGGTGACCTTGGTCGGGTCGAGAATGCCCATTTCGAGCATGTCGCCGTAGGTGTCGTTGGCGGCGTTGAAGCCGAAGTTGCCCTTGCCTTCGAGCACCTTGTTGATCACCACGCTGGGCTCGCCGCCGGCGTTGGCGACGATTTCACGCAGTGGCTGCTCGATGGCGCGCAGCACGATCTTGATGCCGGCGTCCTGGTCGTGGTTCTCGCCCTTGATCTCGCCCACGGCCTGACGTGCGCGCAGCAGCGCCACGCCCCCCCCGGCGACGATGCCCTCTTCCACCGCGGCACGGGTGGCGTGCAGCGCGTCTTCGACGCGGGCTTTCTTCTCTTTCATCTCCACTTCGGTGGCGGCACCGACCTTGATCACCGCCACGCCGCCGGCCAGCTTGGCCACGCGTTCCTGCAGCTTCTCACGATCGTAGTCGGAGGTGGCTTCCTCGATCTGCACGCGGATCTGCTTGACGCGCGCCTCGATGTCGGCGGCATTGCCGGCCCCATCGATGATGATGGTGTTTTCCTTGGCCACTTCGATGCGCTTGGCCTGACCCAGATCGGCCAGCGTGACCTTCTCCAGCGTCAGCCCGACTTCTTCGGCGATCACCTTGCCGCCGGTGAGGATGGCGATGTCTTCGAGCATGGCCTTGCGCCGGTCGCCGAAGCCCGGGGCCTTGACCGCGACGGTCTTGAGGATGCCGCGGATGCTGTTGACCACCAGGGTGGCCAGCGCCTCGCCTTCGACGTCTTCAGCGATGATCAGCAGCGGACGGCTGGCCTTGGCCACCTGCTCCAGCGCCGGCAGCAGGTCGCGGATGTTGGAGATTTTTTTGTCGTGCAGCAGCACGTACGGGTTCTCCAGCACGGCGACTTGCTTGTCCTGGTTGTTGATGAAGTACGGCGACAGATAGCCGCGGTCGAACTGCATGCCCTCGACGACATCCAGCTCGTTTTCCAGGCTCTTGCCGTCTTCGACGGTGATCACGCCTTCCTTACCCACCTTGTCCATGGCGTCGGCGATGATCTTGCCGATCGACGCATCGCTATTGGCCGAAATGGCACCGACCTGCGCGATTTCCTTCGAGCTGGAGCAGGGCTTGGAGGCTTTTTTCAGCTCTTCGACCAGCGCGGCCACGGCCTTGTCGATGCCGCGCTTGAGATCCATCGGGTTCATCCCGGCGGTGACGTACTTCATGCCCTCGCGCACGATAGACTGCGCCAGCACCGTGGCGGTGGTGGTGCCGTCACCGGCGTTGTCAGAGGTCTTGGACGCGACTTCCTTGACCATTTGCGCGCCCATGTTCTGCAGCTTGTCCTTGAGCTCGATTTCCTTGGCCACCGACACACCGTCCTTGGTCACGGTGGGGGCGCCAAACGAGCGCTCGAGCACCACGTTGCGGCCTTTCGGGCCCAGCGTGGTTTTGACGGCGTTGGCCAGGATGTTCACGCCTTCGACCATACGGGCGCGGGCATCCGCGCCGAAAATCACATCTTTTGCAGCCATTGAAATTCTCCGTAAATGACTCGTTATAGGGCACGGCACAGCGGTTCGGTGCTTCTCGCCGCTAGGGCTGCACCGGCTGGCCGAACCGGCGAAATTACTTCTCGATGACGGCCATCAGGTCGTCTTCGCGCATCACCATCAGCTCGTCGCCGTCGACCTTGACGGTCTGGCCGGCGTACTTGCCAAACAGCACGCGATCGCCCACCTTGACCGACATGGGCACCAGCTTGCCCTGCTCGTCATACTTGCCCGGTCCGACGGCCAGCACCTCGCCCTGATCGGGCTTTTCCGCCGCGCTGCCCGGAATGACGATGCCCGAAGCGGTGGTGGTTTCCTGTTCGACACGCTTGACCACGACACGGTCATGCAGAGGACGCAATTTCATGCAAATCTCCTGAAGTTTGTGGACTACCGGGCGCCAGGGGCGCCAGTGGACACGATCGCGGGAGCAACCGCCCGCGCTCGCAGAACTGCGCTTGAGAAACGAGCCGACACATCCAACGGACGCGATGTGTTAGCACTCGCCCTCAACGAGTGCTGATTATAGGGACGCGCCACAGGCTTTCAAGAGTGACGGTTGCGCTCCCGAATCAAGAAAAAAGAAAGGGCCAATCCATCCGTCCGGATTGCAACAGGGCGCACCGAATGTAAGCAGTTGAAAAACTTTGCCGCTCGTCTGCTGCAAAGTGCCGTTCGTCGGCTCGCCAGTCTTGCCGCGCCAGCGGATTTCCATAATCGGCGCAAGGAGAGTCGAACATGCAACGCAACCGTGGCTTCACCTTGATTGAACTGATGATCGTCGTGGCCGTCGTTGCCATTCTGGCGGCTGTCGCCATCCCCGCTTACAACCAGTATGTGGCACGCAGCAAGCTGACCGAGGCATTTTCCGGTCTATCGGCCATGAGCGTGGCAGCCCAACAGTATTACCAGGACAACCGCACCTATCTGGCCTCTGGAGGAAGCGCCACCACCTGTCCGGTCGCCACGCCGAACGCGAAAGACTATGGCTTCACCTGCTCCAACGTCAGCGCAACCACTTTCCTGTTTACCGCCACTCCCGCCAACGGCTTTGTCGGCCCGACTTACACCATCGATCAAAACGGCGAAAAAACAACCTCAAACCCCCCTCCCGGGTGGACGATGCCCAATCCCAACACCTGCTGGGCGCGTGATCAGTCTGGAGACTGCTGAGATGCGACTGACAACCCGCCGGTTTCGCGGCTTCACCCTCGTGGAGATGATGGTGACCATCGCCATCGCGGCCATTCTGGGCATCATGGTCGTGCCCAATTTGCTCGATATGGTCGATTCCGGCAAAACCTCGGTGCTGGTCAATCGATTTCCCCAGGACGTCGCCTGGGCGCGGAATCAGGCGGTGACGACGCAGCAGCCGGTGGTCATCACCCTGGGCCCCGCCGCCTGCACCTGGAGCACCAGCGTGGGCGGCACGGTGAGTGCAGAGCACTCGATGACGGCAACGCAACTCAATGCCAACTACCCCAACGTGACGTGCAGCGTGACCGGCGGCAACTCGCAAACCCTGACGTTCGACAGCCAGGGCTTCATCAATGCCGCGCCGACCATCACGGTGACAGCCAAGCAGGGACAGACGTGGACGTTGCAGGTCTTGGCTTCGGGCACCGTCATTCTCAATGCCAACACCGCATCATGACCCCGAAGTCTCCGGTTTCAACATGCGTGCCGCAACCTGCTGCTCTCCGGCAGCTTGGAATGTCCCTGATCAGCGTCCTCGTGGCCATTGTCATTTTTGGGCTGGGCATGCTGTCGATCGCTTCACTCTACGGGCTGGCAGTCCCTGCAGAAACCGCCAACGAGGAAACGCTGGACACGGCTGCATTGGGCAACCAGTTCTGGGCCATCCTGCAGGCCAGCCCGCAAGTGGTGTCACAGATCGGCGCAGGCGCATCACAAACTTACACCAGTGCAACGGGCAGCGCTCCAGCAGCGCTACAGCCCTGGCTGGCCAACGTCTTCAACACTCCGTCGATGATGTTGCCTGGTGCCCAAGTCACGATCACCACCGGTCCGGGGGCAGATGGCAACCCGTGCAATGTGAGCAACCCGAACACCCCGCTGTGCGGTGTGACGCTCACCCTCACCTGGGCCGCAGGCAAAGGCGGAGGAGGCACCCGCACGCAGACCTTCCAGTACCAGGTGGGATTCTGACATGCTGACCGCACGCCCCAGCCATTTCACCACCCGCCATCAGCGCGGCCTGAGCCTCATCGAATTGATGGTGGCTTTGGTCATCAGTCTGATTTTTGCCATCGCGATGCTCATCGTGCAGTCTTCCCTGACCAAGCAAAACGCGCGGATGAGCGACGTGATGCAGCGCGACACCCAGACTCGCGCAGCGCTTGACTTGATCAGCCGCGATCTGTCGAACGCTGGGTTCTTGCTGGGCGGAGTCGGGCCGCGGTGCAGCATTTTGCTGGCCTACGACAGCGCCGTTGGCGGGCAGCCGTTTGCCCAATACCCGGTTTCCGCAGCCTCGCAGCCGTTGCCTCTGCCAACCAGCACCACAGCAGGCAGCGCCAACTATCCCGCTGGCACGCCGAACCCGGCGGCATACGGCACGCAGCAGCAGTTCAGCGACATGCTGTTTTTCACCTCGGCAACCAGCGCACTGCAGCCTCCCGGAAACGGCAACCCCGCGGCATACGTCGTGCAAAACTCCACCACGCAGGCCGCCAATGGCCAGGGTGCGCTCAACAGCAGTGAACTCCCCCTGGGCTCCACTGCTGGGCTCGCCGTCGGTGATGCCGCCCTCCTGCGCATGCCACTAGGCGGCCAACTCGTCTGCTTCCGGGTGCCGATCACGCACATCGGGCCAAGCACCGCACCCGCATCCACCTATATCGACAGCAAGAGCACATCCCTCTTTCCCAGCACTGGCTATGCAGCCTTCAACGGCCAGTTGGTCAATGCCGGGGTGCTGCCCAGCGGCGGCTCGCTGACCAACGCGAATTTCGTTCAGTCACGTCTGACGGATCTGGGCCCGCAAAGCAGCAGCAACGTGCAGACCGTGGTCTATTACATCGGCGCATACGCCAATGCCGCAGGCGGCTCTTATCCCATGCTGGTGCGCGCCATTCTCAACGCCCAGACCGACACACTGCTCAGTCCGCCAGTACCCGTGGCTGCCGGAGTCGTCAGTCTGCAGGCGCTGTTCGGCGTGGACGAAACCAACTCCGGCCAGGTCACCAATTACCTCACCTGGCCGGCCGTTGTCAGCGGCAATTACACCGCCGACGTCCGCAGTGTGCTGTTCGCGCTGGTGACCAAATCGCTGCAAAACGACATGAACTACACCGCCCCGGCCAGCATTTCCCCGCCCAGTCCGAGCCAGGGGCCAGGTCAGTTCTCGCCCTATGTGGTGCCAAATGGCACCGGCGGACTGCCGGACTACAGCCACGACCACTTTTCCGTCATCGAATCCGAATTCGCCGTTCGCAACCAGATATGGCCGCACTGATTCTTTCGATCCCGCATCGCGCTCAGAGGGGCTACGTCCTGCTGCTGACCCTCATCACTCTCGTGGTGCTGCTCTTCGGTGTGCTGTTCACCCTGCGCGGAGACCTGCTGCAAAACGTCATGACCGGCAACACCGCGCAGCGGCAAAAGGACGTTCAGGTCGGTGACATCGCCTTGCGTCAGGTGCAGCAGGCATTGATCGCCACCATCCAGAACGGCGGCAATCAAGTGCTCGATGTCGCTGCACACGGTCAACCGTGGTTCTTCACTCCGCCGGCAGGCTCGATGCCGGCATCGGCTCCGTTCTATGCCAGTCCGCCAGGCACGCCCAATGCCTACCCCGGTTTCTGGACGAACTGCCAGGGCAACAACCAGTGCGCCCCGCTGAGCAGCGTTGTTTCTGTTCTCAACCCCGCGCCGCCAGCGATTGCCGCAACTGGCGAACAGCCTTATCGGATTCTGGTGAGCGTATGGCCGGCCAATCAGCCGACCAATGCGTATGCCTGTGGCACCACCGGGTACACCGCGAGCTATTACGCGATTTACCTGCACATCGTCGAGCCCAACGGCACGACGGCGACCAATACCCAGTCCGTCATCAAACTGTGCACGCTATGAACGCCCCCACAATCGGTCGATCCACCCGCCGCGTGGTCGCGGCGCTGACCAGCGTTGCGCTGGTGCTCCTGCCGCTGGCGGACTTTCCGGCACACGCCGGGCTGGCCACCAGCATCGGGCTGACGCAGCCCCGTCCGCAGGTCGTCATCGCCATCGGCAACTCGCAATCGATGGACGGCAACCTCAGCGGCGCGATCATGACCGGATCGGGCTCGCTGGGCAGTTCGCTCAGCAGCCTAAACAACTCCAGCTCGCCGGTGAACTACACCGTGCCGGCGGGATTCACCTCACCTGTCACAGGTGCGCAATCCGGTTCGGCGCCGTATACGGCTACCAATTCCTCCGGCGCGCTGGCAGACAACAGCGCGAGTCGCCTGAACGTCGCCAAAGCGGGGATCCAGGCGGTATTGCAGCAATATTTACCCAGTATCGACTTCGGACTGGCGACCTACAGCACCAGCGGAACTAGTCTCTACACGACTTGGGTTTATTACATGTCGCCGCCGGGCGGGTTCACCTTCGCCAACAGCCTGCCGACCAACGGGTTCACCAGCTACTCGCAATATCAGACCTTCATTACCGCCAACCCAGGTGCCAGCCCGGCGCCGACGCGCTGGGTGAACAACCCCTGCTACGGCTATCCGAGCGCATCGAGCGCGGTGTCGACCTATTGCTCGTCCATCGCCAGCCTTTATGGCGCGAACACGCTGGCGAACAACCAGTACATGCAAATCGCCAAATCCAGCGATGATCCGGACGTCAACGACGTGCTTTACGCCAACGGCCAGCCTGGAGTTTTTGTCTCTTTCAATGGTCCGAATCCGGCATCTCCCTATCCACCGAATTTTTCCCTCAACAATTACGAATCTGGTTCGATTTATGTGTCATATAAAAATACTTCGCCGAACGTCGGCAGTTTTGGCACCAGTCCGACCAATGCGGGTTATGTCCCCTACTCACCTCAGGTCATGTATGCGCAACGCGGATTCGGCTACTACGTCCAGGGGTTGAGCGCCACATCCGCCAAAACCAAAGTCGCTGTCACCAATTTGGGAAATAACCCTTCATCCTCAGCCGTCAACTCGGCTCTGGCCACATTCCAGACGGCGCTGAACCCGGAAACAAATAATCCATCGAGTCCGGAAATCAAGGCTCTGGCCTATCAATCGCCGACTGCCGGGCTGATTCAGGGTGCCGGCAACATCCTGCAAAACCTGAGCAATCCCTCCTGCGCCGGTCAATACGTCATCCTTGTGACCGATGGTCTGCCGACGATGGATCTGAGCCAGAACAACTGGCCCCCTCTGGGCAGCGCGGCAGGTCAAGGCTATGGGGTCAACGCAGCGTTCTACGGTGTGGCCGGGCAAAGTGCCTACGGTATCAACGACGATAGCGGCAACATTCCCAGCGGCCAGGTGCAGGGAGCGCTGGATGTGAGCAAGACCAATGACCAAGCGCTGATCGACACCATCCATGCCATCCAGACCCTGAACTCCAAGGGAATCAAGACCTATGTCATCGGCCTGGGCGCCGGGGTCGATCCGACCAAGAACCCGGCCGCGTATTACGCCCTCAACGCGATGGCGATTGCCGGAGGCACCGGCCAGCAGTATCCGGCCAACGACATCCAGACCTTCAACAATGCAATTGCCAGCATTGCTGCGCAGATTTTCCAGAACATGGCGGTGTCGGCGCCGATCGCCCCGGCCAGCATCAAGGGTGGCTCGCTGGTTTACACGGCGACCAGCAACAACCAGTCCGGGGCGATAGCTGGACATCTGCGTGCCTACCAAACCGTCACCACCGCGCAGTCGACTGTCACCGCGCCAGTGGGCACCGCCAGCGGGCCGGCACTCTGGGATGCTGGCAGCCCGACACTGATGCCTGTGAGCGAACGACAGAAGCGCCTCTACTCCGCTACGGCCCCTGCCTCATCGGCGGCGCCACCGGGGTCTGGTCTGGTGCGCAATTTCAACGCGATGGGAACGAGCACTTCGCCGTATTACGACCCGAACGCCTTCGCACTGAGCAGCCCGACGACCTGTGTGCCGAATATCGCTACCATCGTCGCCTACACCCTGGACCCGTCATTCAACACCGCGGGCGATAGCGCGGCCTCGCAATACAGCTCGCTGGGCTTCCCCTCCGGTGTGAGCGGTTGCAGCTACCTGATGGGAAGACAGCTCAACTGGATGCTGGGAAACATGAGCCCGAACGATCAGGCTTCGTATCTAGCTGCGCCGGGCACTGCCGCATTCACCGGACTCGGGGGGTATGTGCAATTCGCAGCGAACAACCAGGGCCGCGAGAACCTGGTGCTGTTTACCAGCAACGACGGTTTCCTCTACGCCGTGGACAGTCAAACCGGCAATCTCGTGTGGGGTTGGATGCCGAGGCCTTTTGTTTCTTTGCTGAAAACCAACGACCCGAGTGCCAACGCACCATCCGGTGCGGGGGTGATCACGCAGAGAAACCTGTTTGATGGAGGTTTCACCCTCACCGACGCCGTCAACACCAACAGCAATCCGTCTGCGTCCAACTGGGCGAGCTATGTCGTCGGCACGGCGCAGGGCGGAGGGTATCACTATGCGCTGCAACTCAGCAGCAATTCCTCTGCCTCGACGACTGCCGCACCGACACCGCAGGCCGTGACCTGGGGGATTTCCACACCGACCAACATCGCAGCGTCAAATGCCGCGCCGGTGGCATTGCAGGCGCCGTTGATCGTGACAATCGGCGGCATGCAATATGCGGTGTTCGTGGTCAACGTCAAGAACAGCTCGGGCGGGGTCAGCAGCACGCTGTATGAAATCAACGTGGCCACCGGTGTGCCGGCGTATGGCACTGCGCTTTCCGCCGCGCTGCCGTTCACGGCGTACAGCGCGATGGCATACGACCCGGGTACGGGCACACTGTGGGTGGGTGACGCCAACGGCGGAGTGTGGAGTCTGAACCTTTCCGGTTCGGCACCAACTGATGTGACCAGCGCCCTGCTGATCGGCACGGCCTATACCCCGTCGGGCCAGTCCGCTGCACTCAACTATGTGGGCTACACCGAGGTCGGAGGTCTGCCTTACGCCTGGGCAGCGTCGAATTCCACCATCACCCTGTTTTCGCTCTCGGGCGGCGCGTCACAGATTGCCTGGGCGGCAAATGCAACCAGTGGCTACCAATACCAAAACGGTGCGTTGCAGGCGGTCGATTCGAGCGTGGTGCAGCCGCTGCAAAACGGCGGGGTGATTTCGGCGTCACCGGTGGTCGCCAATGGCCTGCTCGTCGTACCGGTGTATGTCCCGCCCGGTGGCGACAACTGCGGCTACGGCCAGGGCTATTACGATCTCTACGCCCTGACCACTGGGGCCAAGCCGAAGATCAACGTGACCTATAAAGGCAACGTCGTCTCGACCGGACAGATCGGTCTGGGCGTCGGCATTCCGCTGTCACCAAGCCTGTTCGTCACCAGCAGTGGGGTCAGTTTCTATCCCTACACCACCGCCAGTGCCGGACCTGGCGGCGGCTCGGGTGGCGCAGGTTCGGGCGGTATCTGGCCGGTCGCAATCAGCGGCAGTGTGATGAACAAACCGATCGCCTGGGGGCAGTACTGACGTCCAACCCTACCCCCGCCGCAAATAAAACCCGTGGTATCCCTCCACCGAATACCCAGGTTCAAACGCGATGCGGCAGCGTTTTTCCGGGTTTTGCCAGCGGTCGACGACGTGGTAGCCCAGCTGGGTGAAACTTTCCAGAAACGGCGCATAGGCGGCGATGCGGTAAGGGCAGAACGCGGTGCCGATGCTTTGCAGCGTGAAGTAGTCGCGTCCACCGTTGTCCAGGACGTGCAGCGGCGTGAGGTTGAGAATGAGGTGGCGCGGTAGCGGTCGATCATCGGCCTGCAGCGCGGCCAGGCGCTGCGCCAGGGTATCGGGCAGGTACTGCAGCACTCCCAGCGCCAGCAGCACGTCGGCCTGCCCGGCAGCGCGAAAATCACCGTCGAAACGCAGACGGCCCGAAGCATCGCGCTCGCGGGCGATGTCACGGCCACGCGCCATGACCGCAGGCACGTCGCTGACCGTCCAGCGCAGCGCAGGCGGGTAGTCGAGATAGCGCTGGTAGGCGTAATACCCGATGCCGATGTGTCCGCCAAGGTCGAACACGGTCTGGTTCCCCTGGGCAAACAGTTTCTGCAGCCAGAAAATCACCGGGTAATCGCTCGGGTAGATGCGTTTGATGCGTTCCAGGTACATGCCCGCTGCGGCGGGGTTGTCGTAGCCGAGCGGACGCGTGGGCGGCGCGCTGGCCAGCGCGGCGTCAAAGCTGGAATAGACGCCGCGAAACAAGTTGGCGTCGGTATTGCGCGCGAAAGCGTCCTCGGCCCGTTTACGCCGTAATGCGCCCAGCGGCGGCAGATCGGCCACGCGGTCGATCAGGGCGTGGGCGCGTTCGAGCCATTCCATGCGCGGTCTCCTTGAGGCTGACGCAGCATAGCCGAGCAGGACACCGTTGAGGGAGCGTTTTTCCGCCCTCCCCCGCGTTGCAGGGAAGGTCTGTGCGGAAAAGCCGCCATGAATTGTTCTGAGTTTTGTCGTTCTGTAACCGCATGTGTCTTTTCTGCGGTCAGATCAAACCCGCGGGATTCCTCGACCTGCGGAAAAACCCGAATTGCGCGCTGTCAAGCTTTGACCCTGCTGGCAGGAGCAGCATCTCGCCCATTCTCAACACATCAGAGCGTGGGTCATGAATTCCAATCCGCACACCGCACAGCGCCTGCCCTCCCTCGCGCAGCGCCTGGCGCAGACGACGTCTCTGGCCGTCGCCCTGCTGGCGTTTGCGCCCTGCGTGCACGCGCAGGACGCCGCCTCGTTCGTTGCCCAGAGCGGCGTCACGGCCGCACCCGCCGATCCGTCGCAGGCGACCTGGCACGTCGTACCGCAGGTGCAGCAGGGCAGCGTCGGCAAGGAAATGCCGCAGGATCACAGCCAGTTTCCGCAGCTCAAGGGGCCGTTCACCTCGCCCGAGCAGGTGACCAAAGCCTGCCTGAGCTGTCACACCGACGCGGCCAAGCAGGTGATGTCCACCATCCACTGGACGTGGAAAGCGTATGACCCGGCGACCAAGACGCTGGTCGGCAAGAACCACGTCTACAACAACTTCTGCGTCAGTCCGATCAGCAACGAGCAGTTCTGCACCGTCTGCCACGTCGGTTACGGCAGCACCGACCCCAACACATTCATTCCGTTCGACCATCGCACGCAGGATCACGTCGATTGCCTGGTATGCCACGACCAGACCAAGACGTACCACAAAATCCCGTTCATCGGCGGCAACCCGGCGATGGAAAAAATCGCCGTGCGCCCTGGTTGCGGCGAGGTGTACGGCACGGACAAGCCCTTCGTCGAGCCGGAGGATCTGGCGAAGATCGCGCAACACGTCGGCAGCCCCACGCGCTACACCTGCGGCCAGTGCCACTTTTACGGCGGCGGCGGCGATGGGGTGAAGCACGGCGATCTGGACAGCTCGCTGGTCAACCCCGCACGCAGCGAAGACGTGCACATGGCCACCAAAGGGCTGAACTTTTCCTGCCAGGAGTGCCACAAGACGGAAAACCACAATGTCAGCGGCTCACGCTACATCACCGACGTGATGACCGATGACAAGCAGTTCATGCGCGGCAGTCCGCACAACGGGCAGGCCGCCAGCTGCGTGTCGTGCCACGGTGCCACGCCGCACAAGGGCAACGACCTGAACGCGCGCATCCAGGCGGCCACGCTGAACATGCACACCCGCGACATCGCGTGCGAGACCTGCCACATCCCCGAATACGCCCGCGGCGGTCTGCCGACGAAGATGGCGTGGAACTACGCCACCGCCGGCAAACTGGCCCCCAACGGCTCGCCGCTGGTGATCAACGACAGCCATGGCTGGAACACCTACTGGGGGGTCAAGGGCAGCTTCAAGTGGGAGGAAAACGTCGTGCCGCAATACCGCTGGTTCAACGGCGTGGAGCGCTGGATGACGGTGGGCGAGAAGGTGCAGCACTTCCAGGACAAAAACGGCGTGGTGCAGCTCAACGCCATCGAGGGCAGCCCGACCGACGGCAAGTCCAAGATCTTCCCGTTCAAGATCATGCGCAACAACCAGCCGTATGACACGCAGACCGGCATCCTCGCGGTGTTCCACTCTTTCGGTTTCGATAAAGATTCCTACACCATGAGCTACGACTGGCAAACGGCGATCACCGCCGGCATGAAAGCCGCGCACCTGCCGTATTCCGGTCACTACGGTTTTGTCAAAACCGAGATGTATTGGCCGATCGAACACATGGTCGCGCCCAAGACGCAGGCGCTGTCGTGCATGCAGTGCCACACCAGCGACGGCCGGCTGCAAAACATCGACGGCGTGTACATGCCCAGCCGGCCGAAAGACCACAACCCGTGGATCGAACGCATCGGCCTGCTCGTCGCCGCGCTCGCCCTCATCGGCGTGAGCCTGCACGGCCTGATCCGCTTCGGCCTGTGGCTGCGCCGCCGTCATTGAAAGGACACCGCCATGTCAACCCAACGCGTGTACATGTTCACCCGCTTCGAGCGCTTCTGGCACTGGAGCCAGGCCGCGCTCATCATCACCATGCTGTTCACCGGCTTTGAAATCCACGGCTACCTCGGTGGCTTCAAGTTCGAGCAGGCGCTGCTGATCCACGAGTACGCCGCCTGGCTGCTGATGACCCTATGGGCCTTTGCCATTTTCTGGCACTTCACCACCGGCGCGTGGAAAAACTACATCCCCGACCTGCGCCCGCACAGCCTGTGGGTGGTGGCGCGCTACTACGCCTGGGGCATGTTCGTCGGCGAAAGCCACCCCTACCACAAGGTACCCAACCGCAAGCACAACCCGCTGCAGCGGCTGGCGTATCTGTGGCTCAAGCTGATGATCAACCCGCTGATCTGGGGCAGCGGCCTGCTGCTGCTGTTCTACAGCTACGACTGGATCCGGCTGTCGCCGCTCGGCCTGCAGCTCGACTGGGTGGCGCTGACACACACCGCCGCCGCGTACATGATGCTGCTGTTTTTCATCCTGCACGTCTACCTGGCCACCACGGCCCACCCGCCCACCGGCTACATCAAAGCCATGATCACCGGCTGGGAAGACGAGCACGAACCCGCCGCGGCACCGGCCACCGCCACCGAACGGCATTGAGCCCCCGCCCGCAGCCCCTCATTGCCGCCCCCCTTTTGGAACGTCCATCATGGCCCACCGTCTTGCGTTTCCCCATCCCCTTCAGCCGTGCCGGGCGCGCGCCGCGCTGGCCTGTGCACTCGCCGGCCTGACGCTGTGCGGCGTTGCCGCACAGGCGGCCGAACGCGCTGCCTCGGCTCCCGCAGTGAACCTGCAGAATGCCTCGAACACCGACCTGCCCGGCGCGCCATCGCGCGTGCGCATCGACCAGAGCCTGGGCGTGCACGCCATCAAGGTGCGCGACGGCAGCGTGGTGCTCGACTCGGCCGTGCTGCTCAAAACCTACGTTTACGCCTATTCCAGACAAGCGCTGAACTACAGCGGCATCCTCACCGCCAACACCGAGATGATCGACCCGCCCAAGCCGGTCCAGGCCACGGCGCGCGAACAGCAGCAGATCGATGCCATGATCGCGTTTGCCAAGGCGCATCCCCGGCTGCAGATCGACGTCGACGACATCGCGCTCGACAGCTACGTGCCGGCCGGCAAGTACTACCCGATCGACAACCGCCTGTTCATCCACGGCGCCGGGTATTACTTCGACAACTCGCCGTACCACTACACCTACGACCACCCGGAGACATTCCGCCACCTGCAGTGCACCGATGCGGCGACGATGAAAACCATCAACGACGCCATCGCCAACTACGTGCACTTTCACATGCGCATTTTCGCCACCGTGCTCGGCGCCGACGCAAAAACGCAGACGCTGCACCTGCGCGTCGACGAAGTGCAGCTCAGGGACGACCTGGGCAAGGTGCTGATCGACCAGAAAGCGTGAACAGATGCCGCTGCGGCCAGCAGGCCCGGCAGGCGCCGCCCCGTAGCCGCAGAAGGCGGGCGGCGGCGGTCACGCCGTGCGATACTCTTTAAGGTACTTGCCCTCGAACCAGCGCTTGGCCCAGGTGAACGCGCGCGACGGCGGCAGCACCACGGTCTTGTTTTCGTCGCGGAACACCAGGATCCCCGAATCGACGGTGTCGACGATGCATACCAGCTCGGCCTTGGGCACGTGGGCCGCGGGCTTGTCCTGCATTGCCAGCAGCAGGTTGGCCGCTGCCGCCTTGGCCTGCAGATCGGCCATGTGCGCCTGCTTGGGCAGCCAGTCCGGGCCGGGGAAACTGCCGGCATCGCCGGCGACGAACACGCGATCGAAGCCGGGCACGGCGCAGTGCGCATCCGCCTGGATGAAGCCGCCTGCCGAACGCGGCAGCTCGGTGTTGTGCAGCCAGCCCGGCCCGGTCAGCCCGGGCATGAACAAAATCAGATCCGCACGCACGAAGCCGCCTTCGGTCTCCACTCCTTCCGCGGTGAAGCGCAACGGCTTGTGCCCCAGATGGGTGTCGATGCGCCGCCTGGCCATGTGCGACAGCAGGCCGGTGACGGCTTTTTCGCCCAGACGCTGCCCCGGCTTGTCCGAGGCGTTGAAAAACACCAGCTCCACCCGGTCGCGCTTGCGCTGGCGCCGCAGCCAGGTGTCGATGCCGAACAGCAGCTCGAACATCGGCCCGCCGCGCACCGCCACCGGCTCCTGCGGGTTGCCGCCGAAGCCGCAGGCGATGCGCCCGCTGTCCATCGCCAGCAGCCGCTCGCGGATTTTTTCCGCCGCGGCCACGCCCTCGCACAGCGCGATGGCGTGCTCGATGCCCGGCAGCTTTTTGATGAAGCGCCCGCCCGTGGCGATGATCAGGCCGTCGTTGTCCACCGGGCCGGCCGTGGTCAGCACGGTGCGGCCGCCGTCCTGCAGCCCGGTGACTTCGCCGGCGACGAAGTCGATGCGCATTCTGCGCAAAAACGGCGCCAGATCGATGGTCAGCTCGCTGCTCTTGCGTACTCCGGTAGGCACCCAGATCAGACTGGGCAGGTAAACGAATTCGGCTTTCGGCGCCACCAGGGTGATGCGCGCCTGCGGGTCTTTGTCGCGCAGGGTTCGCGCCGCCGTGAGCGCGGCGAACCCGGCGCCGAGAACGACAAAATGCGAAGTCATGGGGCTTGGCTCTTTCAGGTCAATTCAGCCGGTACAGCATAAGCCTGGCGGCGCCGGTCTGCGTTGTGATTCGTCAGCGCAGACGACGCACAGCCCGCGCCGGCCCGCCCCGGCGGGATGGCGACAGCGGCGGTTCAGTCGCAGGTTTCGTGCGCCGACGAGGCGATGCGCTCGAACTCCGCTGCGGGCAGATGCTGCGGCGTGTAGTCGGCGCCCAGACGCTGCTTCCAGCGGGCAAACGCCCGCAAATGGTTGCGCGAACCGCGTTCGAGCTCGGCGTAGACCGCGCGGATCGCCGCTTTGTCGGTGCGCGCGGCGGCCTGCTGCAGATCGGCGATGTCGAGCTCCTCGACCAGCAGCCCGACGCGCACCGCGTCGGCCTCGCTGCGCAGCCCCTGCTCGATCAGGCGCTCGTACAGCGCCTGCAAGTCGGTGCGGCGGAACTGCCCCACCGGCAGGTTGCGCGCCGGATCGGGCAGACCGTAGTGGTCGAGCAGCGCAAGCATCGCGTCCATGTGCGCCTGCTCGGCGCCGCTGATGTTGCCAAACGGCCGGATGCCCCAGCGCTCGTACAACCGCAGATACACGTCGCGGGCGATTTTTTCCTCCTCGCGCATCAGCAGCAAATCCTCTTCCTCCGCGCGGCTGAGCGGCGTGCGCGGCGACGCGGCGATGACGCTGCGCAGCTGCGCGATGTGCTGCGTGCGGTGCGCGCTGCGGTCCGACAGCTCGCGCTCGGCATCGGTCGCCGTCGCCCACGCGCCGTCCCATCGGCCGCCGCCTCCGCCCATACCTCCGCCAACACCTCCGCCTCTGCCGCGCCCGCGGCCCCGGCCCATCGCGCCAAACGGCGCCCGTTGTGTGGTTTGATTCATGACAGAACTCCTTGTGTCAACGATGAAGCCTCCAGGCCGATGGTCAGATCGCCTGGATCTCGGCAATCGCCCGATCGAGAACCGCGGTGATGCGGTCGAGTTCCTGCGGCGTGGCCGGCCGTTGCCGCACCCGGCTGCGCACGGCCTCGCGCAAGGCGTGCAGGCGCTCGCGCACCGGCTCCACCCCGGCACCGCCGCCGCTGGCCAGACGTTCGCGCACCGCAGCCACCAGCGCCTGGTTGTGCTGCAAGAACTCCCGTCCCGCCGCCGTGATGGCGTACAGCTTTTTCGGCCCCTGCAGCTGCACCTCGACATAGCCGAGGTCCTCCAGCAGCGTGAGCATGGGGTAGATCATCCCGGCGCTGGGCGTGTACCAGCCGCCGCTTTGCTCCTGCAGCAGTTTGATGAGCTCGTAGCCGTGACGCGGCTGCTGCGCAATCGCGTCGAGCACGACGTAGCGCAGCAACCCCGGCTCCAGCAGCCGCGCCCGCCTCCCCCTGCCCTGGCAGCCCGGTTTGCCGTCGCATGTGGACATCGACATGTTCACCTCAATTTCGATATGGCGTGTTTAGATATATCTTATTGCACGACGCGGCGCAAAGTCAAGGACGGCAGGCAGGCGATGGCGGGCGGGCGCACCGTCTTCCGCCCCGTCCCCCTCTTGACCTGCGCATGGCCGGATGAAATACTGTTCATGCATACAGTTTCAACGTGTGTCCGTTCCAGCCGGCACGCCTTCCGCCCCGTGACGCTGCGCAGCCTGTTGATCGACTTCAATTCCTACTTCGCCTCGGTGGAGCAGCAGCTCCGCCCGGAGTTGCGCGGCCGGCCCGTCGGCGTGGTGCCGATGCTGGCCGACACCACCTGCTGCATCGCCGCCAGCTACGAGGCCAAGGCCTTCGGGGTGAAAACCGGAACGCAGGTCGCGCAGGCGCGCAGGCTGTGTCCGGGCATCGTGTTCGTCGTCGCCCGGCACGCCGAGTACGTGCGAATCCACCACCGCGCGGTGGCGGTGATCGACACCATCGCCCCCGTCGAGCAGGTGCTGTCGATCGACGAAATGGCCTGCAGCCTGCCGATGGGCTGGACCAGCCGCGAGCGCGCCACGCAACTGGCGCTGCGGCTGAAGGCCGCGCTGCGCGAGGCACTGGGCGAGTGCCTGCGCGTGTCCATCGGCATCGCGCCGAATGTGTTTCTGGCCAAGCAGGCGTCGAACCTGCAAAAGCCCGACGGCCTGGTGGTGCTCGACGCCACCGACCTGCCCGGCCCGCTGCTGCGCATGCAGCTCACCGACCTCACCGGCATCAACGTGCGCATGCTCGCCCGGCTGCAGGCCAGCGGCATCCACAGCGTTGAGCAACTCTGGCGGGCACGACGTGAGCAGCTGCGCGTGGTCTGGGGAGGCATTGCCGGCGAGGCGTTTTACGACCGGCTGCACGCCGTCGAACTCGGCCTGCCGCCGGCCGGGCCACGGCGCTCGTTGGGCCATTCGCACGTCCTGCCGCCGCCGATGCGCAGCGCCGAAGGCGCGCTGGCCGTGCTCGACCGCCTGACGCAAAAGGCGGCGATGCGGCTGCGCCGTGAGCACCTGCTCGCCGGCGCGATGACCGTGGCGCTGCGCCTGACCCGTGGCCGCGGCGAACGCCTGCGCCCGCAGCGCAGCGCCCGCTTTGCCGCCACCGCCGACACCCGCGCGCTGCTGCACACCCTGCTGGCGCTGTGGCCGGACATGGTGCCGCCGGGCTGGGTGCCGCTGAAAGTCGCCATGCTGCTGCACGACCTGCGGCAACCCGGGCAGACCAGCGGCAGCCTGTTTGCCGCCGATGCCCCCGGCAGCGACGCGCAGCAGGCGGCGCTGTGGAACGCGGTCGACGCGCTCAACGTGCGCTTCGGCCGGCACACGGTGTATTGCGGCAGCGGCCACTCCGGACGTGACGAAGCACCAATGCGCATCGCCTTCAACCACATCCCGGATCTGCAAACCGAGGAGTGAGCGCGGCGCGGCAGCGCCTAGTGTCCTGTCCCGCTGATACGTGAACAAAGTCGATGCAGCTTCTCGAGGATGGAGTCGGCGGTGGCGGTCCACCTGAAGGGCTGGCAGTTTGTGTTGTAGGTCGCGACGAAGTGATTGATG
>JAJZAQ010000035.1 GCA_021799355.1 Pseudomonadota bacterium | reverse complement strand
CGTGGCTGCGCTGCTGGACGGGCTGGCGGCGTTCGCCCACGCGTCGGTCAACAAAATGCCGCTGGCCGCCTGACAAGGTCATTGTTCAGGACGGACTAAGTCCAAAATTACAGGCCAGAAACTCTTGCTGCTTGGACTTGCCTTCATAAGGTAACATTCAAATTTGGCCAATAAGTATTTGTAGCTCATCGCATTTACACCGACACTCATTGCAAATTAGCGTCGATAGAATCTTGTAGCACAAAAGAACCTGATACAGCAGTCGCCAAAATAAAGCATAATTTCAGCGGAGTTATCTATGCAAGATAGCGCAAGAAATTCGCACTGCATATGAGCTTCTAAAATTCGTGGAAGCGCACATAGCCATCATTTATACTTATTTTTTGAGCCAATGTGGTTGGATGTGTTGAGTCCGGCTGATCTTGCCAAGGACGAAAATTTAGCCGTCGTCGGTGAATCGATCGGCTTTGATTCAATCCGGTCTATCCGCAGCCTAACCGTTTAATTGCGAATTCATTTCTCTGTACCCCCTCCTCACAGGGAGTCGCGTCACTCACCCCATCGCCCGCACCACCGCATCGCCCATCTGCGCCGTGCCGACTTTGGTCGTGCCCGGCGCGTAAATGTCCGGGGTGCGCAGACCGTCCGCGAGCACGCGCTGCACGGCAGCCCCGATGCGGTCGGCCGCTTGAGGCTGGCCCAGGCTGTAACGCAGCAGCATCGCCGCGCTGAGTATCGTCGCCAGCGGGTTGGCCACGCCCTGGCCGGCGATGTCGGGGGCGCTGCCGTGGCTGGGTTCGAACAGCCCTTTGTTATTCGCGTCCAGGCTGGCCGAGGGCAGCATGCCGATCGAGCCGGTGAGCATCGCCGCTTCGTCGCTGAGGATGTCGCCAAACAGATTGCCGGTGACGATGACGTCAAAGCTCTTGGGCGCCTTGACCAACTGCATCGCCGCGTTGTCGACGTACATGTGGTCGAGCTGCACGTCGGGGTATTGCTGCGCGACCTGGGTGACCACCTCGCGCCAGAGCTGCGAGGTCTCGAGCACATTGGCCTTGTCGACGCTGGTGACCTTTTTCCCGCGTTTGCGCGCGGCCTGGAACGCCACATGCGCGATGCGCTCGATTTCCGGGCGGCTGTAGCGCATGGTGTCGAAGCCTTCTTCGCTGCCGGGAAAGTGTCCGTCGCTGGCGGTGCGCCGGCCGCGCGGCTGGCCGAAATAAATGTCGCCCGTGAGTTCGCGCACGATCAGGATGTCCAGCCCGCCCACCAGCTCGGGCTTGAGGCTGGACGCAGCGGCCAGCTCGGCGTAGCAGATCGCCGGGCGCAGGTTGGCGAACAACCCGAGGTGCTTGCGCAGCCCCAGGATGGCCTGCTCGGGGCGCAGGTGGCGCTCCAGGTTGTCGTACTTCCAGTCGCCGACCGCGCCGAACAGCACGGCATCGGCCTTTTTCGCCAGCGCCAGCGTGGCTTCGGGCAGCGGGTGGCCGTGCTTGGCGTACGCGGCGCCGCCGACGTCGGCGAATTCGAGTTGCAGGTCGAGCCCGTCTTTGGACAGGCGTTGCAGGACTTTGACGGCCTCGGCAACGATTTCCGGGCCGATACCGTCCCCGGGCAGGACGGCGATGTGGTGCGTGGGCATGGGTGCGGTCAGAGGATGCGATTGTTGAGCCAGGGCATGCGCGCCAGGCGCTGCGCTTCGAAGGCGCGGATTTCGTCGGCGTGCGCCAGCGTCAGGCCGATGTCGTCCAGGCCGTTGATCAGGCAATGCTTGCGAAACGCGCCGACCTCGAACGGCAGCTCGGTGCCGTCGGGCTTGACCACCACTTGCCGCGGCAGGTCGATGGTCAGCGAGTAGCCGACGAAGGCATACAGCTCATCGAACAGCCGGGCGATTTCGGCCTTGGACAGCACGATGGGCAGCAGGCCATTCTTGAAGCAGTTGTTGTAGAAAATGTCGGCAAAGCTGCTGGCCAGAATCGCGCGAAAGCCGTATTGCTGGATCGCCCACGGCGCATGCTCGCGCGACGAGCCGCAGCCGAAGTTGTCGCGGGTGAGCAGAATGCTCGCGCCCTGGTAGCGCGGCTGGTTGAGGGCGAAGTCCGGGTTGGGCTTGCGCGTGGCCGGATCCTGCCCCGGCTCGCCGTGGTCGAGGTAGCGCCACTCGTCGAACAGATTGGGGCCGAAGCCGGTGCGGCGGATGGACTTGAGAAACTGCTTGGGGATGATGGCGTCGGTATCGACGTTGTCGCGATCCATCGGCGCGACCAGTCCCTTGTGGACGGTGAAGGCTTGCATGGCAACGGCTCTGTGAAGCGCAGCGCGGGCCAACCGGGGCGCTGCGACGGAGAAAGATCGGGGCAGGGAGCGGCGAGTGCGGCGTGACCAGGCAGCGCGCCGCTTACTTGGCCTTTTCGGCAGCGTTGGTGATCGCCTGGCCGCCGGCCTTGAGATCCTGGCCGACGCCGGCAACGGTGTTGCAGGCCGACAGCGACAGCGCCGCCAGCGCCATCAACAGCAGGGACAGAACGGTTTTTTTCATCATCGCTCCTTGCAGCTTGAAACCGACGCTCGCCGTGCTCACAGCGCGCGAACGTCAACGAAATGCCCGGCAATCGCCGCGGCAGCGGCCATCGCCGGGCTGACCAGATGGGTGCGCCCGCCCGCGCCCTGCCGCCCTTCGAAGTTGCGGTTGGACGTGGAGGCGCAGCGCTCGCCAGCCTCCAGCCGGTCGGCGTTCATCGCCAGACACATCGAGCAGCCGGGCTCGCGCCATTCAAAGCCGGCGGCCTTGAAAATCTTGTCCAGCCCCTCGGCCTCGGCCTGCGCCTTGACCAGCCCCGAGCCGGGCACGACCAGCGCCTGCCGCACATTCGGCGCGATGCGCTTGCCGGCGGCGACGCGCGCGGCATCGCGCAGGTCTTCGATGCGCGAATTGGTGCACGAGCCGATGAACACCTTGTCGATGCGGATGTCGGCCAACGCCTTGTTCGGCTCCAGCCCCATGTACTGCAGCGCGCGTTCCATTGCGCTGCGCTTGACCGGGTCTTTTTCCTTGTCCGGATCGGGCACGCGGCCGTCAATCGGCGCGACCATTTCCGGCGAGGTGCCCCAGGTGACCTGCGGCACCAGCCGGGTGGCGTCCAGAGTGACCACGCGGTCGAACTGCGCGTCGGCGTCCGAATGCAGGGTGCGCCAGTACTGCACCGCCAGATCCCACTCCGGCCCAGTCGGCGCGAACGGGCGGCCGCGCACGTAATCGATGGTCACGTCGTCCACCGCGACCAGCCCGGCGCGCGCGCCCGCCTCGATCGCCATATTGCACAGGGTCATGCGGCCTTCCATGCTCAGGCTGCGGATGGTGCTGCCGGCGAACTCGATGGTGTAGCCGGTGCCGCCGGCGGTGCCGATGGTGCCGATGATGGCCAGCGCGACATCCTTCGCCCGCACCCCGCGCGGCAGTTCGCCCTCGACGCGCACCAGCATGTTTTTCATCTTCGGCGCGATCAGGGTCTGCGTCGCCAGCACATGCTCGACTTCGCTGGTGCCGATGCCGAACGCCAGCGCGCCGAACGCGCCGTGGGTGCTGGTGTGCGAATCGCCGCAAACCACGGTCATGCCCGGCAGGGTCGCGCCCTGCTCCGGGCCGATGACATGCACGATACCCTGGCGGCGGTCGTTCATGCGGAATTCGGTGATGCCGTAGCGCGCACAGTTCGCGTCCAGGGTGTCGACCTGCAGCCGGGAAACGGGGTCGGCGATGCCGGCGCTGCGGTCGGTGGTCGGCACGTTGTGATCGGCCACGGCCAGATTGGCGCTGATGCGCCAGACCTTGCGCCCGGCAAGCTGCAGCCCCTCGAACGCCTGCGGGCTGGTGACCTCGTGCACCAGATGGCGGTCGATGTACAGCAGCGCAGTGCCGTCGCTTTCGGTGCGCACCACGTGCTCGTCCCAGAGTTTGTCGTAAAGCGTGCGACCCATTCACCTCTCCTCAGCCGGGCGCACATGCGCGCCAGAACCAGTCTGAAATCCAAGTTTAACCGCCGGTATCCATCCTGCACGGCGTGTTGGCGCGTTCATGCCGCCAGCACGCCGGGAACACCGGGTTTGCTTGGATCGGAACATAACGTCAGATTTTTCCTGGTACAAGATGAATCAATATCCTGGTATAAAAACTCATTGTCTGACGCCCGCCAGCCGCACCGGCTGCACCGTTTCCCCCATGCCCTCACCGTCCCCTCCATCCTCCGGTACAGACGCCGCAAACAAAGCCCTGCTGCTCGGTCAATTCATCCGCCTGCACCGCAACCGCCTATCGCCCCAAGCCGCGGGGTTGCCGCCCGGCGGGCGGCGGCGCGCGCCGGGGCTGCGGCGCGAGGAGCTGGCGACGCTGTGCGGCGTCAGCACCACCTGGATCACCTGGCTGGAGCAGGGACGCGAAGTGTCGCCCTCGGCCAAAACCCTGGAGCGGCTGGCGCAGGCGCTGCAGCTCACGCCGGCCGAGCGCGGCTATCTGTTCGAGCTGGCGCAGCGCGGTGATCCGCAGCAGTCGCCTGCCGCGCCCGGCGCGGTCGCCGGGGTGCTGCGCAGTGTGCATAGCATCGACTGCCCGGCGTATGTGCTCGACCCGCGCTGGGACATCGCCGCGGGCAACGCCCAAGCGCGCGAGCTGTTCCTCGACTGGGCGGCGCCGGGTGACGCCGCCGCCGCGCCGAACCTGCTGCGCTTTTTGTTCCTCAACCCGGACGCGCGCCGCCTGATTGCCGACTGGCCGCTGCGTGCCAAGCGGCTGGTGGCCGAGTTCCGCGCCGACTGCGGGAGGCGGCTGCTGACCGCGCCAGTGCGCGAGCTGATCGACGGCCTGCGCGCCGACAGCGCCGAATTTGCCGATCTCTGGCAGCTCAACGACGTGCAGGAGCGCGAAGGCGGACAGCGCGACTTCCACCACCCGCGGCTGGGGCCGCTGCGCTACGAGCAGCTCACCCTGCGTGCCGCGGTGCACCCGGAGTACAAGCTGGTGATGCTGCTGCCGCCGCAGTCAGCATGAAAAAAGACCGCGCGGCGCGCGGTCTCATCGGGCAGGGGGAAAGGCTCAGCCGCGCTGTGAAATCGGCTTGACGTCGCGCCGCGGCGAACCGGTGAACAGCTGGCGCGGGCGGCCGATCTTGTATTCGGGGTCGGTGAGCATTTCGTTGAGCTGCGCGATCCAGCCGACGGTGCGCGCCAGCGCGAAGTTCGCGGTGAACAGCGACACCGGCACGCCGATGGCCTTCTGCACGATGCCCGAATAAAAGTCGACGTTGGGGTAGAGCTTGCGCTGGATGAAGTAATCGTCTTCCAGGGCAATCTTTTCCAGGGTCATCGCCAGCTTGAACAGCGGGTCGTCGTGCAGCCCCAGCGCGTCGAGCACTTCGTGGCAGGTCTCGCGCATCAGCTTGGCGCGCGGGTCGTAGTTTTTGTACACGCGGTGGCCGAAGCCCATCAGCCGCACCGAGGAGTTCTTGTCCTTGACCTTGGCGATGAACTCGCCGATCTTGGCCACCCCGCCCTGCGCCTGGATGTCTTCGAGCATGTTCAGGCAGGCCTCGTTGGCCCCGCCGTGCGCCGGGCCCCACAGGCAGGCCACGCCGGCAGCGATCGCCGCAAACGGGTTGGTGCCGCTGGACGCGCACAGCCGCACGGTGGACGTCGAGGCGTTCTGCTCGTGGTCGGCGTGAAGGATGAAAATGCGGTCGAGCGCGCGTTCGATCACCGGGTTGACCACGTAGTCTTCGCACGGCGTGGCCCACATCATGCGCATGAAGTTGCCGGCGTAGCTCAGGTCATTGCGCGGATACATGTACGGCTGACCTTCGTTGTATTTGTACGCCATCGCCACGAGCGTGGGCATTTTGGCGATCAGACGAATCGCCGAAATGTCGCGCTGCTCGGGGTCGTTGACGTTGATCGAGTCGGGGTAGAACGCCGACATCGCGCCGACCAGCCCGGTGAGCACGGCCATCGGGTGCGCGTCGCGGCGGAATCCGCGCAGGAAAAACTGCATCTGCTCATGCACCATGGTGTGTTGGGTGATGCGGGCGGTGAACGCCTTTTTCTGCGCGGCATTGGGCAGCTCGCCGTACAGAATCAGGTAGCACACCTCCATGTAGTCGCAGTTCACCGCGAGCTGCTCGATCGGATAGCCGCGGTACAGCAGCTCGCCCTTGTCACCGTCGATGTAGGTGATGGCCGAGCTGCACGACGCGGTGGACAGAAAGCCCGGGTCGTAGGTGAACTTGCCGGTTTGCGCATAGAGCTTGCGGATGTCGATCACATCTGGGCCGATGGTGCCTTTGTGGATCGGCAGCTCGATCGCGGGCGAGCCGTCGCTGAACGAAAGAATGGCCTTGTCGGTCGGTGAGGTCATGGTCAAGTCTCCGGGAAATGTGTCAGGTCTTCTTCCCGGAGAAGGTCTCCGGGCACGGAAAGGCGCGCAAAGGCACTGAAAGGCACGACGAGAGCGCCCATGCAAGCCGGCTCGGCCTCAGACATGCTGCAGGGCATCGAGCACTTGGCGCACCGCGGCCCGATCGAGTTGTTCAGGCAGCGGGATTTTGCGTGAAAACAGGTCGAACAGCGTGTTGTCGTCCAATGCCAGCAGGTCGTTGAGCGCCGCCAGCGTCTCGGTGCGCAACGGGGTTTCGCACTGGGCGAAATAACGCTGCAGGATCAGATCGTTTTCCAGCATGCCGCGGCGCGCCCGCCAACGCAGCCGCGACATGCTGGCGGCATCGGCAACTTCTGCAGCGGCGGCGGGGACGGGAGTTTGCGGCATGGTCGGCTCAGACGGCGCGGCGCACCATCATTTCCTTGATTTTGCTGATCGCCAGCGTGGGGTTGAGCTCCTTCGGGCACACATCGACGCAGTTCATGATGGTGTGGCAGCGGAACAGGCGGTAGGGGTCTTCCAGATTGTCCAGCCGCTCGCCGGTGGCTTCGTCACGGCTGTCGGCGATGAAGCGGTAGGCCTGCAAGAGACCTGCCGGGCCGACGAACTTGTCCGGGTTCCACCAGAAACTCGGGCAGGAGGTCGAGCAGCTCGCGCACAAGATGCACTCGTACAGCCCGTTGAGCTCCTCGCGCTCGGCCGGGGTCTGCAGCCGTTCTTTTTCCGGCGGCGGGGTGTTGTTGACCAGATAGGGCTTGATCGAGTGGTACTGGTTGAAGAACTGCGTCATGTCGACGATGAGGTCGCGCACCACCGGCAGCCCCGGCAACGGCTTGAGCACCACCGGCTCTTTGAGCGTGAGCAGGTTGGTGATGCAGCTCAGGCCGTTCTTGCCGTTGATGTTCATCGCGTCCGAGCCGCACACCCCTTCGCGGCAGGAGCGGCGGAACGACAGCGAGTCGTCCACCTCCCACTTGATGCGCTGCAGAGCGTCGAGCAGCATTTTGTCGGTGTGTCTGAGCGTGACCTCGACGTCCTGCATGTACGGCCTGGCGTCTTTGTCCGGGTCGTAGCGGTAGATCGAAAACATCATCTTGCGCGTATCTGTCATGTGCGCTCCTCGTGCCCGGCCTGCACCCGGGCGTTCCGTGGTTCAGAATGTGCGGGCTTTGGGTTTGAATGGTTCGACCGTCAGCGGATTGAGCTTCACCGGCTTGTACGTCAGGCGGTTGCCGTCGCGCCACCACAGTGTGTGTTTGAGCCAGTTGTCGTCGTCGCGCGCGGTGTAATCGTTGTGATAGTGTGCGCCACGGCTTTCCTTGCGCGCTTCGGCCGAAACGATGGTCGCCTTGGCCACCTCGATGAGGTTGTCCACTTCCAGCGCCTCGATGCGCGCAGTATTGAACACCTTGGATTTGTCTTTGAGGTGGATGCGGTCGACCTGGCCGGCAATGTCCGCAATGGCCTGCACGCCTTCGGCGAGCAGTTTGCTGGTGCGAAACACGCCGCATTTGTCCTGCATGGTGGCGCGGATGGCGTCGGCCACCACATGACTGCCCTCACCCGAGCGCGACGCCTCGAGCTGCGCCAGCCGCGCCAGCGAGCGGTCTGCCGCGTCCTTGGGCAGCGGTTTGTGGCTGCGCTTGTGTACTTCGCTGGCAACGATGCGGTTGCCCGCGGAGCGGCCGAACACCAGCAGGTCGAGCAGCGAGTTGGTACCCAGGCGGTTCGCCCCGTGCACGCTCACGCACGAGCATTCGCCAATGGCGTAGAGGCCGCCGACGACCTGCTCGCCGCCGTCGGCGCCGGGAACGACGACCTCGCTGTGGATATTGGCCGGGATGCCGCCCATCTGGTAGTGAATGGTCGGCACCACGGGAATCGGCTCCTTGGTGCAGTCGACGTTGGCAAAGCGCAGGGCGATTTCATAAATCGACGGCAGCCGCTTGTGGATGGTCTCGGGGCCGAGATGATCGAGCTTGAGCAGCACGTAATCCTTGCGCGGCCCGGCGCCACGGCCTTCCTTGATTTCCTGATCCATCGAGCGCGACACGTGGTCGCGCGGCGCCAGATCCTTGAGCGTCGGCGCGTAGCGCTCCATGAAGCGCTCGCCGTTGGCGTTAAGCAGGATGCCGCCTTCGCCACGCACCCCCTCGGTGATCAGCACCCCGGCGCCGGCCACCCCCGTGGGGTGGAACTGCCAGAATTCCATGTCCTGCAGCGGAATGCCCGCACGCGCGGCCATGCCCAGGCCGTCACCGGTGTTGATGAAGGCATTGGTACTGGCGGCGAAAATCCGTCCCGCGCCGCCGGTGGCCAGCACCGTAGTCTTGCCCTCGAAAATGGTCACGTCGCCGGTTTCCATTTCCAGCGCGACCACGCCGAGCACGTCGCCCTCGGCATCGCGCACCAGATCGAGCGCCATCCACTCGACAAAAAAGTGGGTGCGCGCGGCGACGTTCTGCTGATACAGGGTGTGCAGCATCGCGTGGCCGGTGCGGTCGGCCGCGGCGCAGGCACGCTGCACCGGCTTTTCGCCGAAGTTGGCGGTGTGGCCGCCGAACGGTCGCTGATAAATCGTGCCGTCCGGGTTGCGGTCGAACGGCATGCCGAAGTGCTCTAGCTCGTACACCGCGCTGGGCGCCTCGCGGCACATGAATTCGATCGCGTCCTGGTCGCCCAGATAGTCCGACCCTTTGACGGTGTCGAACATATGCCAGTACCAGTTGTCCTCGTTCATATTGCCCAGCGACGCGGCCACGCCGCCCTGCGCGGCCACGGTGTGCGAGCGCGTGGGAAAGACCTTGGACAGCACCGCCACGTCCAGCCCGGCGCGCGCGAGCTGCAGCGCGCAGCGCAAACCGGAGCCGCCGGCCCCAACGATCACCACATCGAACTTGCGTTTGCTCACCTGCATGTCACGCTCTCCAAAGCACTTGCAGCGCCCAGCCTGCGCAGGCCAGCAGCCAGAAGATGGTGCCGATCTGCAGCAGCAGACGCACCCAGACGGGTTTGACGTAATCCATCCAGATGTCGCGCATGCCCACCCAGACGTGATAGACCACGGCCAGCACCGTGACGAACGTCAGCAGCTTCATCCACTGCTGCGCAAACAGGCCCTGCCAGCGGGCGAAGTCCAGCGGTCCCGGCGCGAGCAATTCGACGATCAGCACCAGGGTGAAGACGGCGATCACCACTGCGGTGACGCGCTGCGCCAGCCAGTCGCGCAGGCCGTAATGCGCGCCGACGACCAGGCGCTTGTTGCCAATGCGTTGCGTCCCCATGTCAGTACGCCCCCCACAGTTTGAGCGCGAACAGCGCGGTCAGCAACAGCGACACGGCGAAAGTGAGCAGCGCCAGTTGCCGTCCCTGTTTTTTGCTCACCGCGTGAAAAACATCCATCCACACATGCCGCAGCCCGGCGACCAGATGGTGCATCAGCGCCCAGAACAGCCCGAGCAGGATGAGTTTGACCAGCCAGAACGACAGCACCTGCGATACCGCGGCAAAGCTCTCGGCGCTGCGCAGGCTGGCATCGAGCACCCACAGCGCCAGCGGCAGGAAGAGGAACATCACCGCGCCGCTGATGCGGTGCAAAATCGACACGATCCCGGCCAGCGGCAGGCGATAGCGGACGATCTGGGTGATATGGATGTTGCGGTAGACCGGCCGGGCCGGCGGCGAAGCAGGTTGTGTCATGACGCTGTCCTCGTTGTGAACTCGATGGTCTCGGGCGTGTTGCCTCAGGTGTGCTGGCGATCGCTGCTGGCGATTCTTCGATGTCGGGATGTGACGCGTTTTCAGTTTATTGCATTGCAGCATAACGACGCTGCCGTGGCCGCTGCGCTTTGCCTGTGTGCCGACTCCCTTCAGCTCAATTCGTTGCGGTAATGATGATGCTGCGTGTTGTAGAGCCCGCGGCGGTATTCCGCCGGCAGTTCACCATAACTGAACGACAGCCGCTCGACCAGCAGCAGCGCCTGCCCGGGCGGCACCTGCAGCAGTTGCGCCTCCTGCGCCGAGGCGTTGACCGCGCGCAGCTTTTCCTCGGCGCGCACCATGCGGGTGGCAAATTCCGACTCGAATAGCGCGTACAGCGGCCCGCGGTAGCTCTCCAGCCGTTCGGCCGACAGCGCGCGAAACGCCGCGCCGGGCAGCGCGATTTCCTCGTACACCACCGGGGTTCCCGCCAGCAGCAGCAGGCGGCGGATCTGGGTGATGCTCTCGCCCTGTTTGATGCCCAGCGCCCTGGCCACCTCCTGCGTCGCCCGCGTGCGCCTGCATTCGAGAAAACGGCGCTCCATCGGCTGCGGCGTCGTCGGATCGTCGTCGGACACCAGGCGCAAAAAGCGGAACTTCACCCGCTCTTCGTGGTGCGTGGAAACAAAAGTACCCCGCCCCTGCCGGCGCAGCAGCAAGCCTTCGGCGGCGAGCTCGTCGACCGCCTTGCGCACCGTGCCCTGGCTGACGCCAAAGCGCCGCGCGAGATCGGCCTCGCTGGGAATGAGCTCGCCGGGCTTCCATTCGCCGATTTGCAGGCTGCGTTTGATCAGTCCCTTGATCTGCCGATACAACGGGCTGAAACTGGGGTTGGACGCCTGCGCCGGCGGCACGGGGTCTGGGAACGTCTGCGTTGCCATGTCGGCTGCATTGCAGCATAGGCAGTGCCGCTTGTCCAGACTGCGGTAAAAAATATCTTATATAAGATAAATGAGTGATTGACTCGGCTGCTGCGGCGTTCTACACTCGGCCGGGTTTTGCAGTGCATCAAATCCGCTGCCCGCCACGAGGCACGCCTTGCCCAGGGCACCGGTGCACACCGCCCCCTACCGACACCGACTGAGGAGTTCACCGCCATGTCCAAAGCCCCCGTTCGCGTCACCGTCAGCGGCGCCGCAGGCCAGATCGGCTACGCCCTGCTGTTTCGTATTGCCTCCGGCCAGATGCTCGGCGCCGACCAGCCGGTGATCCTGCAACTGCTCGAAATTCCCGATGAAAAGGCGCAGAAAGCCCTCAAGGGCGTGATGATGGAGCTGGAGGACTGCGCCTTCCCGCTGCTGGCGGACATGAGCGCGCACAGCGACCCGATGACCGCGTTCAAAGACGTGGACTACGCGCTGCTCGTCGGCGCCCGCCCGCGCGGCCCCGGCATGGAGCGGCGCGACCTGCTGTCGGCCAACGCGCAGATCTTCACCGCGCAGGGCAAGGCGCTCAACGCCGTGGCCAAGCGCACGGTCAAGACCCTGGTGGTGGGCAACCCGGCCAACACCAACGCCTACATCGCGATGAAATCCGCGCCCGATCTGCCGGCGAAGAACTTTACGTCGATGATGCGGCTGGACCACAACCGCGCACTCAGCCAGCTCGCGCTGAAAATCGGCAAGCCCGTGGCCGAAATCGAAAAAGTCTGCGTCTGGGGCAACCACTCGCCGAGCATGTACGCCGATTACCGCTTCGCCACCGTCGGCGGGCAGTCGGTCAAGGACATGATCAACGACGAGGCGTGGAACCGTGACGTCTTCCTGCCCACCGTGGGCAAGCGCGGCGCGGCGATCATCGAGGCGCGGGGCCTGAGCTCGGCGGCGTCGGCGGCCAACGCCGCGATCGACCACATGCGCGACTGGGCGCTGGGCACCAATGGTCGCTGGGTGAGCATGGGCATCCCCTCGGACGGCTCCTACGGCATTCCACAGGACACGATGTTCGGCTTTCCCGTCACCTGCGCCGGCGGCGAGTATCAGCTCGTGCGTGATCTGCCGATCGACGCGTTTTCGCAAGAGCGCATCGACAAGACCCTGGCCGAGCTGGAGGAGGAAAAAGCCGGCGTCCAACATTTGCTGTGAGCACGGCCATGACTGCACCGACTGCAGGCGGCCGCTTCCGCCAGGCCCTCGCCACCGAACGCCCGCTGCAAATCGCTGGCGCCATCTGCGCCAACCACGCACTGCTGGCGCAACAGGCGGGTTTTCGCGCCATCTACCTCTCCGGCGGCGGCGTGGCTGCCGGCTCTCTGGGCATGCCCGATCTGGGCATCAACACCCTGGATGACGTGCTCACCGACGTGCGCCGCATCACCGACGTGTGCGAGCTGCCGCTGTTGGTGGACGTGGACACGGGTTTCGGCCCCAGCGCGTTCAACATCGCCCGCACGGTCAAGAGCCTGATCAAGTTCGGTGCGGCGGCGATGCACATCGAAGACCAGGTCGGCGCCAAGCGCTGCGGCCACCGCCCGGGCAAGGAAATCGTCTCGCCAGCGGAGATGGTCGACCGCATCAAGGCCGCGGTCGATGCCCGCACCGACCCGCAGTTTTTCATCATCGCCCGCACCGACGCGATTGCCGTCGAGGGGCTGGACGCGGCGATCGACCGCGCCCGCGCCTGCGTCGAAGCCGGCGCCGACGGCGTGTTCGCCGAGGCCGCCGCCGATCTGGACACCTACCGGCGGTTTGCCGCGGCCGTGGGCGCGCCGCTGCTGGCCAATATCACCGAATTCGGCGCCACGCCGCTGTTCACCGTCGATGAACTGGCCAGCGCCGACGTGGCGATGGCGCTGTACCCGCTGTCGGCCTTCCGCGCGATGAACAAGGCGGCGCAGACGGTCTACCAGACCATCCGTCGTGACGGCACGCAAAAAGCCGTGTTGCCGATGATGCAGACCCGTGCCGAGCTGTACGAAAGCATCGGCTACCACGCGTACGAGCAGCGACTGGACGCGCTGTTCGCCGCCAAAAATCCCGCGCAATGACCCCGAGGAGATCCCCATGAGCGACAACGCCGCACCAGCCGGAATGACCTTCAAACCCAAGAAATCGGTGGCCCTGTCGGGCGTGACCGCGGGCAATACCGCGCTGTGCACCGTCGGTCGGACCGGCAACGACCTGCACTACCGCGGTTACGACATTCTCGACCTGGCCGACGCCTGCGAGTTCGAGGAAGTCGCTTACCTGCTGGTACACGGCAAGCTGCCCAACGCCGCCGAGCTCGCCGCGTACAAAACCAAGCTGCAGCGGCTGCGCGGCCTGCCCGCCGCGGTCAGGACCACCCTGGAGCAGCTGCCGCCTTCGGCGCATCCGATGGACGTGCTGCGCACCGGGGTGTCGGCGCTGGGCTGCGTCATGCCGGAAAAAGACGACCACAACATCGCCGGCGCGCGCGACATCGCCGACAAGCTGATGGCCTGCCAGGGATCGATGCTGCTGTACTGGTGGCATTACGCCGCCAACGGTCGGCGCATCGACGTCGAAACCGACGACGATTCCATCGGCGGCCACTTTCTGCACCTGCTGCACGGACGCGCACCCCGCGAGTCGTGGGTGCGGGCGATGCACACCTCGCTGATTCTGTATGCCGAGCACGAATTCAACGCCAGCACCTTCACCGCGCGGGTGATCGCCGGCACCGGCAGCGATATGTACTCGTGCATCACCGGGGCGATCGGCGCGCTGCGCGGCCCCAAGCACGGCGGTGCCAACGAGGTCGCGCTGGAAATCCAGCGCCGCTACGCCAACCCCGACGAAGCCGAGGCCGACATCCGGCAACGCGTAGCGAACAAGGAAGTGGTCATCGGCTTCGGTCATCCGGTCTACACCATCGCCGACCCGCGCAACAAGGTCATCAAGGAAGTCGCCCGCAGGCTGTCGCAGGAACAGAACGATCTGCGGCTGTTCGCCATCGCCGAGCGGCTGGAGCAGGTGATGTGGGACGCCAAAAAGATGTTCCCCAACCTCGACTGGTTCAGCGCCGTGAGCTACGCGCAAATGGGCGTGCCCACCGCAATGTTCACGCCGCTGTTCGTCATCTCGCGCACCAGCGGCTGGAGCGCGCATGTTGTCGAGCAGCGACAGGACAACAAGATCATCCGTCCCAGCGCGAATTACACTGGCCCGGAAAATCTGCAATTCGTGCCGCTCGCACAGCGCGCTTGAGCCGGGTCCCGCACCGCCTTCATCATGCAGACGCGCCCGACCCTCCGCTCACGCCGGCCGGCGACGGCTTTTTGCGTGCTGTCCTGCTTGTTTCGTGCGTGGAGTCGTCTGAAATGAAGCTCAAACTGTCCCTGCTCTGCGGCCTGTTCGGCCTGTCGTGCGCCCTGTCCCAGCCCGTGCTCGCCGCAGGCGAAGCCGGCACGGCGTCTAAACCGGCGCAAACCCACAAGGCAAAAACCCGTGTCAAAACCCCGGCCGCGACCACCGTGGCCGCAGCGGGTGCGACCCCGGCGCTGCTGGCGCCGGATGCGGCGTCAGCGCAACCGCAGCCCGTCGGCACGGAAAACGGCTACCCCGACGTCAACCCGGTGTTCGCGTTCAAGGACGGCCGCATGGTCTGCGGTGAGCAGCGCGTGCCGATGGACATCAAGGTCGAAGCGGCCAACGATGAGGCCATTCTGCTCACCTGGAACCACAAGCACTACCTGCTCAAACGCAAGCCCACGTCCACCGGCGCCTACCACTTCGATGACGCCAAGGCAGGCTTCGTCCTCATCCAGATCCCGACCAAGAGCATGCTGTTCGACAAAAAGAACATGACGCGACTGGCCGACGATTGTGTTCCCTCGCCCTGAAAGGGCTTTTTTTTCCACTGATCCCATGTCTGCAGCGATTTCCAACGTCCGCCCCGCCCCCGACCAAGTTCTGGTCGACATCGCCGACTACGTTCTCGACACCCGCCGCGCCGAGACGGCGCTGGCGTTCGAGACCGCGCGCAACTGCCTGATCGACACCCTGGGCTGCGGACTGGAGGCGTTGGAGTACCCGGCCTGCACCAAGCTGCTCGGCCCCGTCGTTCCCGGCACCATCGTGCCCAATGGCGCCAAGGTGCCGGGCACGCCGTATCAGCTCGACCCGGTGCAGGCCGCGTTCAACATCGGTGCGATGATCCGCTGGCTGGATTTCAACGACACCTGGCTGGCCGCCGAATGGGGTCACCCGTCGGACAACCTCGGCGGCATTCTGGCGGTGGCCGACTGGCTCAGCCGCAACGCCGTGGCCGCAGGCAAACAGCCGCTGACCATGCGCGACGTGCTGCTGGCAATGATCCAGGCGCACGAAATCCAGGGTGTGATCGCGCTGGAAAACAGCTTCAACAAGGTGGGCCTCGACCATGTGGTGCTGGTCAAGGTGGCGACCACCGCGGTGGTGTCGCGGCTGCTGGGGCTGTCGCGCGAGGAAATCATCAACGCCGTGTCGCTGGCCTGGGTCGACGGCCAGCCGCTGCGCACTTACCGCCATGCGCCCAACACCGGCAGCCGCAAAAGCTGGGCCGCGGGAGATGCCACCAGCCGCGGGGTGCGCCTGGCGCTGATCGCCAAGACCGGGGAAATGGGCTACCCCAGCGTGCTCACCGCAAAGACCTGGGGCTTTTACGACGTCAGCTTCCGCGGCCAACCGTTCAAATTCCAGCGGCCTTACGGCAGCTACGTGATGGAAAACGTGCTGTTCAAAATCAGCTACCCGGCCGAGTTCCACAGCCAGACCGCGGTGGAGGCAGCGATGAGCCTGCACCGGCAGCTCGCGGCGATGGGCAAATCGGCGGAAGACATCGCCTCGGTCTCCATCCGCACCCACGAAGCCTGCATCCGCATCATCGACAAAAAGGGCCCGCTGCACAACCCGGCCGACCGCGACCACTGCATCCAATACATGGTCGCAGTCCCCCTGATTTTCGGGCGACTCACTGCGGCCGACTATGAAGATGCGGTGGCCGCCGATCCGCGCATCGACGCGCTGCGCGACAAGATCACCTGCGTCGAAGACCCGCAGTTCACCCGCGACTACCACGACCCGGACAAGCGCTCGATCGCCAACGCGCTGACCGTCACCCTCAAGGACGGCACGGTACTGCCCGAAGTGGTGGTCGAGTACCCGATCGGCCACAAGCGCCGCCGGACTGAGGGCATTCCGCTGCTCGAAGCCAAGTTCCGCACCAATCTCGCGCGGCGCTTCGCCGCCAAGCAGCAACAGGCGATCCTTTCCGTGTCGCTCGATCAGCAGGCGCTCGAAGCCATGCCGGTGCACGAGTACGTCGATCTCTACGTCTGATCCTCGCGCCTGATCGTCACCATTCATCCTCCCCCGCTCTGGAGCCCATCATGCCAGCCAAGAAAAAGGCCAGCGCCGCAGCGGCGCACGCATTTGCCAAAACCCTCAAGTCGTACAAGACCGCCTCGGGCAAGTCGCTTCAGTATTTCTCCCTGCCGCAGCTCGGCAAGGAGCTGGGGGTGGACGTGTCGCGGCTGCCGGTGTCGCTGCGCATCGTGCTGGAGTCGGTGCTGCGCAACTGCGACGGCAAAAAGGTCGCGCCCGAGCACGTCGAGCAACTCGCGCGCTGGCAGCCCAATGCCGCGCGCACCGAGGAGATTCCGTTCGTCGTCGCCCGCGTGGTGCTGCAGGACTTCACCGGCGTGCCGCTGCTGGCCGACCTGGCGGCGATGCGCAGCACCGCCGACCGCATGGGCGCCAACCCCAAGGTGGTCGAGCCGCTGGTGCCGGTCGATCTGGTCGTCGACCACTCGGTGATGATCGACGCCTACGGCAGCAAAAAGGCGCTCGATCTGAACATGCAGATCGAGTTCCAGCGCAACCGCGAGCGCTACCAGTTCATGAAATGGGGCATGCAGGCGTTCGACACCTTCGGCGTCGTGCCGCCGGGCTTCGGCATCGTGCACCAGGTCAACCTCGAATACCTCGCCCGAGGCGTGCACGTCAAAAACGGCGTGGCCTACCCCGACACCCTGGTCGGCACCGACAGCCACACCACGATGATCAACGGCATCGGCGTGGTCGGCTGGGGGGTGGGCGGCATCGAGGCCGAGGCGGCGATGCTCGGCCAACCGGTTTACTTCCTCACCCCGGACGTGGTCGGCGTCGAGCTCAAGGGCCGGCTGCGCGGCGGGGTCACGGCCACCGATCTGGTGCTGACCATTACCGAAATGCTGCGCAAGGCCAAGGTCGTCGGCAAGTTCGTCGAGTTCTTCGGCGAGGGCACCGCCAGCCTGTCAGTGACCGACCGCGCGACCATCGGCAATATGGCACCCGAATACGGCGCGACCATGGGCTTTTTCCCGGTCGACGACAAGACCATCGACTACTTCAAAGGCACCGGCCGCAGCAAAACCGAAATCGAACAGTTCGAGGCCTACTTCAAGGCGCAGAAGCTGTTCGGCGTGCCAAAGGCCGGGCAGATCGATTACTCGCAGGTGCTCACCCTCGATCTGGGCACGGTCGAGCCCTCGCTGGCCGGGCCGAAGCGCCCGCAGGACCGCATCCCGCTCGGCCAGGTCAAGACGCAGTTCGAAACCCTGTTTTCCAAACCCGTCGCCGAAGCCGGGTTCAACCAGCCGGCGCAGCGCCTGAACCAGCGTTTTGCCGTGCACAACGGCAAGACCGACGGTGAGGCTCCTGATGTGGCCCCCGGCGCCGAGGCCGATGTGGTCGAAATGGTCGGCAACCGCAGCACCGAAAGCGCTGCGCACGCTCAGGCCGAGCATGCGCCCAAGGGCCTGTCGATCGGCGACGGCGATGTGCTGATCGCCGCGATCACTTCGTGCACCAACACCTCTAACCCCAGCGTACTGCTGGCGGCAGGGCTGCTGGCGAAAAAGGCGGTTGAAGCCGGGCTGAAGGTGCAGCCGCACATCAAGACCTCGCTGGCTCCCGGTTCGCGCGTGGTCACCGAATACCTGCAGAAGACCGGGCTGCTGCCTTACCTGGAAAAACTCGGCTTTAACGTCGCCGCGTATGGCTGCACGACGTGCATCGGCAACGCCGGGCCGCTCGCGCCCGAAATTGAAGCCACGGTGGTGAACAACAATCTGGTGTGCGCCGCGGTGCTGTCGGGCAACCGCAATTTCGAGGCCCGCATCCACCCCAATATCAAGGCTAACTTCCTCGCCAGCCCGCCGCTGGTCGTCGCCTACGCGATCGCCGGTAACGTGCGCCGTGACCTGATGACCGAGCCGGTGGGTTACGGTAAAAAAGGCAAGCCGGTATACCTCGGCGACATCTGGCCGAGCGATGAAGAGGTTGCCAAGCTGCTCAAGTACGCGATGGACCCCAAGGTGTTCAAGGCCAATTACGAGCAGGTGGCCAAAGACCCGGGCAAGCTGTGGAAAAAAATCGAAGGCGTCAAGGGTCAGGTGTACGACTGGCCGGAGAGCACCTACATCGCCGAACCGCCATTTTTCCAGGGCTTTGCGATGCAGCCGAGCGAGCCGGCGCTGTCGATCCGCGGGGCGCGTGCGCTGGCGCTGTTTGGTGACTCGGTGACCACCGACCACATCTCCCCAGCTGGGCCGATCAAGGAAAGCTCGCCTGCCGGCCAGTGGCTCAAGGCGCACGGGGTGCTCAAGGCCGATTTCAACTCCTACGGCTCGCGCCGCGGCAACCACGAAATCATGATGCGCGGCACCTTCGCCAACGTGCGCATCAAAAACCTGATGATCCCGCCGCTGCCCGACGGCTCGCGCGAGGAAGGCGGCGTGACCCTGCTGCAACCCAGCGGCGAAAAGCAGTTCATCTACGACGCGGCGATGCACTACATCGCCCAGGGCACGCCGACCTTCGTCTTTGCCGGCGAGGAATACGGCACTGGGTCGAGCCGCGACTGGGCGGCCAAGGGCACGCAGCTGCTCGGGGTCAAGGCGGTGATTGCGCGCAGCTTCGAGCGCATCCACCGCTCCAACCTGGTCGGCATGGGCGTGCTGCCGCTGCAGTTTCAGGGCAGCGACTCGTGGGAATCGCTGGGTATCAAGGGCGACGAAACCTTCGACCTCGATCTCGGCGACACCCTGCGCCCGCAGCAGGACGCCGTGCTGACCATCCACCGCAAGGATGGCAGCCGGCAGCGTGTTTCGCTCAAGCTGCGCATCGACACCCCGATCGAGGTGGACTACTACCAGCACGGCGGCATCCTGCCGTTCGTGCTGCGGCAGTTGCTCGCGGCGTGAGCGTCTTGCCGGGCGCCAGCGCGCATGGCTGAAGCCGCGCCGATTGCGGACGTGCTGGTCGTCGGCTCCGGGCCGGCCGGGGCCATGGCGGCACGCGACCTGGCACGCTCCGGCGCCAAAGTCGTCATCCTCGAACAGGGCAGCAGCGCGCCGGTGGGCAACCAGCTGCTCGGCCTGCTGCGGCGCAAGGAGGCCCTGCACATCGCCCCCGGCGTGGTGCTGCTGCGCAGCCTGCGGGTCGGTGGAGGCTCGGTGACCTTCTATCACACCGCCATCGCCCCACCGCTGTCGATGTTTGCACGCCGCGGCGTCGATCTCGCTGCGGCGCTGGAGCAGGTGCAGGGAGAAATCCCCAACGCACCACTGCATCCGGACTTGCTCGCGCCGGTCGCCATGCGGCTGGCGCTGGCTGCACAGTCGCTGGGTTTGCCCTGGCAGCCACTGCCCAAAATGATCGACCAGACACTGTGCCACGACGGCGTCTGCCCGCCGGAGGCGTTCTGGTCGACCCACGGCCTGTTGCAGCAGGCGGTCAAGGAAGGTGCGCATCTGCATACCGGGGTGCGGGCGCAGCGTGTGCTGTTCGCTGCGGGGCGCGCGGTCGGGGTGCAGGCGCTGTGCGACGGTGCGCAGCAGACGTTTCGCGCCGGCCGTGTGATCCTCAGCGCGGGCGGTGTGGCCAGTCCGGTGATCCTGCAGCACAGCGGCATCGAAGAAGCCGGCGAAGGTTTTTTCTGCGACCCCCTGCGCATCGTCATGGGCCACCTGCCCATCACCCGTGGCGGGCAGGAAATTTCCATGTCTGCCGGCTTCGTCGATGCACAGGCCGGTTACATGCTGTCGGACATCGCCATCCCGCCCAATTTTTTCCGTGCCTTCGCCTGGGCCGCAGGGCGGCCGGATCAGTTGCTCAGCTTCGGCCGCACGGCGATGATCATGGTGAAAATCCGCGATGACATCGGCGGGCGTATCGACGCACAGGGCCGGCCCTGGCGACGTTTCGGCGCGGTGGAACGACAAATCATGCAGGCCGGGGTCGAGCAGGCCCGGGCCGTGCTGCGTGCCTGCGGCGCGGGCCGGCCGTATGTGTCGCCGTGGGTGGCGGCGCATCCGGGCGGCACGGTACGCCTGGGAGAGCTGGTGGACGAGCGGCTGAGCTGCCGCAGCCCCAACCTGCATGTCTGCGACGCGTCGGTCATTCCCGAACCGTGGGGCCTGCCGCCCACCCTCACCCTGCTTGCGCTGGGCAAGTATCTGGCGCAGGTGTTGTCGTCATGACAGCGCTGTGGACCACTGCGCGGCGTCGAAGCCGAGCAGCAGCGCCTGACCGCCGCGTTCGACAATGGGACGTTTGATCGCGCTAGGCGAGCGCAGCAGCAGTTGCACCGCGCTGTCGGCATCGACCACCGCCGCCTGCTGCGCGGCGTCGAGTCGCCGCCAGGTGCTGCCGCGGGTATTGACCAGAGCCTGCCAGCCAAACCGCTGCGCCCAGGCGTGCAGCTGTGCATCGGTCGGCGGCGTTTTTTTGAAATCGACGAAGCGATGGTCCAGTTCGCGCGCCTGCAGCCACTGCCGGGCGCGCTTGACGGTGTCGCAGTTGGCAATGCCGTAGACGACGAGCTCGCTGGTCATCGGCATATCCTCAAGCCGCCTTGTCGCGGCGAAACACCCACTGGTCGGCAGTGGACGCTGCAGCGACGTAGCGGTAGCCTTCGCTGTCGAAGCCCTTGATCTGCTCGACCTCGGTAATGCGGTTGACGATGACATGGCGCGCCATCAGACCGCGCGCCCGCTTGGCATAAAAACTGACCACCTTGTAGCCTTTTTGCGCCGTCCCGTCCTGAAACACGGGTTGCACCACGCGGGCGTTGAGCGCCTTGCGGTCGACCGCGCGGAAATATTCGTCCGACGCCAAGTTGAGCAGCACCGGCTCGCCCCCGCCCGCTGCCAGCTCGGCGTCGAGCGCGCGGGCGATTCGCTCGCCCCAGTAGGCGTACAGATCTTTGCCCCTGGCGTTGGGCCACGGCGTGCCCATTTCCAAACGGTAGGGACGCATCAGGTCCAACGGCCGCAGCACGCCATACAGCCCGCTGAGAATGCGCAGATGGCGCTGCGCCCATTGCAGGTCGGCTTCGCTCAGGCTGGGCGCGTCCAGGCCCTCGTACACGTCGCCATTGAAGGCGAGGACGGCCTGCTTGCTCTGTGGCGGGGCGAAGCTGGGTTGCCATTCGGCAAACCGCGCCGCGTTGAGCGCAGCGAGTTTGTCCGAAATCCCCATCAGCGCGGAGAGTTGCTGCGGGCTGAGCTGGCGCAATCCCTGCACCAGCTCGGCAGCCTGTTCGACGAATTGCGGCTGGGTGGCCAGCGAAGTGGTCGGCGCCGTGGTGTAGTCGAGCGTCTTGGCCGGGGACAAAACCATCAACAGCATGGGCAGACTCGCAAATTCATTGACACGCCGCAGTGTACCGGCTCACCCTGCGGGGGCGGCGGGTCAGGCTGCTACGGCAGCGGCAGGTTGCGGCTGCGGTGTGCGGATGAGATAGTCGAACGCGGCCAGCGCCGCCTTGGCGCCGTCACCGGCAGCGATGATGATCTGTTTGTACGGCACCGTCGTCGCATCGCCAGCGGCGAATACGCCCGGCAGCGAAGTCTGTCCCTTGGCATCGACGACGATTTCGCCAAAGCGGTTGAGTTCGAGCGTGGTTTTCAGCCACTCGGTGTTGGGCACCAGACCGATTTGCACGAACACGCCGTCGAGATCGAGGCGGATGCTGTTGCCGCTGGTGCGGTCGGTGTAGATCAGGCCGTCGACCTTGCTGCCATTGCCGCTGATCTGCGTCGTCTGCGCCGAGGTGATGACGGTGACGTTGGGCAGGCTGCGCAGCTTGCTCACCAGCACTGCATCGGCGCGCAGTTCTGCGGCAAATTCGAGCAGGGTGACGTGCGCCACGAGGCCGGCCAGATCGATCGCCGCTTCCACTCCGGAATTGCCACCGCCGATGACGGCAACCCGCTTGCCTTTGAACAACGGGCCGTCGCAGTGCGGGCAGTACGCCACCCCCTTGTTGCGGTACTCCTCTTCTCCGGGCACGCCGAGTTGCCGCCAGCGCGCCCCCGGGGCCAGGATGACGCTGCGCGAACGCAGCACCGCACCATTGGCCAGCTGCACGGCATGCAGGCCGCCGGGCTCTGCCGCCGGCACGAGCTTGTCGGCGCGTTGCAGGTTCATCACGTCCACACCGTACTGCCGCACATGCGCGTCCAGCGCCGCGGCGAAACGCGGGCCATCGGTCTGCAGCACGGAAATGTAATTCTCGATCGCCAGGGTATCGTTGACCTGGCCGCCGAAACGTTCTGCTGCCAGCCCCACGCGGATGCCCTTGCGTGCGCCGTACACCGCCGCAGCCGCTCCCGCCGGGCCGCCGCCGACGATGAGCAGGTCAAACGGTTCCTTGCCGCCGAGTTGGGCAGCGTCGCGCTGCGCCGCGCCGGCGTCGAGCCGGGCGAGAATTTGTTCCACATCCATGCGGCCGCTGGCAAATGGCTCGCCGTTGAGGTAGACCGTGGGCACGGCCATGATCTGCCGCGACTCGACCTCGGCCTGGAACAGCGCGCCATCGATCACCACCGTCTGCACCCGCGGATTGAGCACGGCCATCAACGCCAGCGCCTGCACCACGTCCGGGCAATTGTGGCAGCTCAGCGACATGTAGACCTCGAAGCGATACTCGCCGTCGAGGCGGCGGATGGCCTCGACCGTCTGCGCCTCGACCTTGGGCGGATGCCCCCCCGCCCACAGCAGCGCCAGCACCAGTGAGGTGAATTCGTGCCCCAGCGGAATGGCGGCAAAGCGCAGATGCAGCGGCTCGCCGCTGCTGCGCCGCAGGGCAAACGACGGCTTGCGCGCATCGTCGCCGTCCAGGCGCAGCGTGATCTTGTCGCTGAGCGCGGCGATCTGCTGCAGCAATGCGCGCAGTTGCGCCGAGGACTCGCTGGCGTCGAGCGTGGCCACCAGCTCGAACGGCTGCGTGACCCGCTCCAGATACGACTTGAGTTGCGTTAGCAGGGCATCGTCGAGCATGGTGGATCCGGGGTCTGGCGGCATGCGGGGACGGCCGTCACCGCATGCCAGTGCAATGGGCCGTGACCGGCTATGGAACCGGCCCACGGCTGCGCGCCCGCTGATGGGCGCAAAAACGTCGAACGTGCGCCAAAAAGAGCGCCGTGAGCGCCGCAAAGGCGCTCCGCCCGCTGTCAGATCTTGCCGACCAGGTCGAGCGAGGGCTTGAGCGTGGCGTCACCCTGCTTCCACTTCGCCGGGCAGACTTCGCCGGGGTGCGAAGCGACGTACTGCGCCGCCTGGACTTTGCGCAGCAGCTCCTTGGCGTCGCGGCCAATGCCGTTGTCGTGGATTTCGCACAGCTTGATGATGCCTTCGGGGTTGATGACGAAGGTCCCGCGCAACGCCAGGCCTTCTTCCTCGATCATCACGTCGAAATTGCGCGTCAGCGCGCCGGTGGGGTCACCGATGAGCGCGAACTTGACTTTTTTGATCGCTTCGGACGTGTCGTGCCAGGCCTTGTGCGCAAAGTGGGTGTCGGTCGATGCGCCATACACTTCGACGCCGAGCGATTTGAAGGTGTCGTAGTTGTCGGCCAGGTCTTCGAGCTCGGTGGGGCAGACGAAGGTGAAGTCGGCCGGGTAAAACATCAGCACGGACCATTTGCCCTTGAAATTGGCCTCGGTGACGTCGAAAAACTTGCCGTTTTGAAACGCCGTGGCTTTGAAGGGTTTGACTGCGGTGTTGATCAAAGACATGGAAGACTCCTTGAGGTGGCTGGGTGTTGTCAGTCAGGCCGCCTTGAGCAGGCGGCGCTGACACAGGAAGACAACGTCATTGTTCTACGTTGCTGCAGCGCAAACTTTAAGTTTTCGCGCCGTTCAAGTCCAATCGGCAGTTTCAATCCGCACTATAGGCAGTGTCTATGCAATTTGACACAACGCAGACTTCATCACGACCGCCCGCCCCCGGCCACGACCGCAGCGCCCCGCCGATCTGCTTCATCGGCCTGGGCGCCATGGGCACGCCGATGCTCAACCACCTGCTGCGCCACGGCTGCAGTGCCCGTGTCTACGCCCGCAGCGCCGCCTCGCGCGATGCCGCGCTGTCCCTGGGCATCGAGCCGTCCCACAGTCCGGCCGAAGCGGCACGCCACGCGCAATTCGTGTTCACCAACGTCACCACCACGGAGGACGTGGAACAGGTGCTGTGCGGCGCCGACGGCGTCATCCACGGCGCCCCGCGCGGGGCGATTTGCATCGATCACAGCACGATCTCACCCGAAGGTGCGCGCAACATCGCCAAAGTCCTGAAAACTGCCGGACTGCATTTTCTCGACGCACCGGTGTCCGGCGGCGTTGCCGGCGCGCAGCAGGCGACGTTGAGCATCATGGTCGGCGGTGAGGCGGACAGCTTTCAGCGCGCGCTTGCGCTGCTGCGCCTGCTCGGCAGCAACGTGCGCCACGTCGGCCCCAGCGGCAGCGGCCAGGTGGCCAAGGCCTGCAACCAGCTCATCCAGGTCGTCACCATCGAAGCCATCGCCGAAGCCCTGCTGTTTGCCGCCCGTCAGGGGGTGGAGGCACACGCCGTGCTCGACGCCATTTCCACCGGATTTGCCGGCAGCCGCATGCTCGACCTCATGGGGCCGAAAATGGCCGACCGCGACTTTCGCGCCGGCATCGAGGCCCGGCTGCACGCCAAAGACTTCGGCCTGATTGCCGCATCGGCGCAGGCCGTCGGGCTGCGCCTGCCCGCGCTGGAGCAGGTGCGGCAGCAGCTCGACGCCCTCATGCGCGCCGGCTGGGGCCGGGACGATACCTCCAGCCTGCTGCGCGTGCTCGAAGCCCAACAGCAGTAAAGCCGGCTCACGCCCCTTGCTCGGCCAGGCGGTTTTGCTCCACGCTGCCGACCGGCGCCGCGCGCACACCAAGCAGATCGCACAGCCGGGTGTGCAACACCGACCCCGGCTGCGCCAAGGCGTCGAGCACGGAAAAATGATGCGCCCCCTGCACCTCGATCGGCTTGCCGCTGTGCGCCCAACGCCGGTGCATCAGCCTGGCCTGCGCATGAAACGCCTGCGATTCCTCCGCGCCAACGGCAAGCAGCAAAGGTGCGGCGCCCGCGGGCGGCAGCCAGGCGGGCGACATCGCCCGCGCCGCGTGCTGGCTGAGACGCAGATCGCGTTGCAAAAACGCCGTCTTGCGCACCGATTCCAGGTCGTACACCCCGGACACCGCCATCGCGCCGGCGACGATTTGCCCCGGCATGCGCTCATCGACCCAATCGAACCGACAGGCCAGCATCATCGCTGCCAGGTGCGCCCCGGCCGAATGCCCGGCCAGGACGATGCGCGACGCATCGACACCGAACTCCTGCGCCCGTTGCCAGATCCAGGTCAGCGCCCGCACCACGTCGAGCACGATGTGCTGCAGCGCAGCGCCCGGCGCCAGCGAATAATTCAGCACCGCCACATGCACCCCGCGTCCGATATAGGCCGGAGCGATGAAGCTGTGATCGGCCTTGTCCAGCGAGCGCCACCAGCCGCCGTGGATGAACACCAGACAGGGCGCCAACCCGGTGTCTGCGGGAGCGAACCAGTCCAGGGTCTGCGCGATGCCATCGCCGTAAGGCAGATCCAGCAGGCAGGGCCAGTTCAGCCGTGCCTCCTGCGATTCCCGTCTCCAGCGGGCCAGATAGTCCGCCCAATCCGGAACCAGCTCGCGATTGTTGTATTCGCGCTCAAGCACAGCCGCGTCGTAACGCATCATTCCACCCCGCCGGGCACCATCCCTGTTCACCCAGGAAATGGTAGGTCGCCGCTCTGCAACTCACTATCAAAGATACCGTTGGTTACGTCCAGGGACCGCGCCGCTACAAACGCCGGATCATTTCGGTTATGATTGCGGTTTCGGGCCGATAGCTCAGCTGGGAGAGCGCTGCGTTCGCAATGCAGAGGTCGGGAGTTCGATCCTCCTTCGGTCCACCAAACACCTGTTCACCAGCGTCCATACAAGGCCGCAAAGCGAAGAGAAATCAACGCCTTGCGGCTTTTTTGTGGCCGTCGCTGTGCGCTGTCGTGCGTTGACTGCCGGGGGCAAGAGGGGGTAGAAAACGGGGGTGCATCCGAAACCCTGGGTGTCCGTGGGCCTGATCGCTGAGCATCTGGGTGTCACGCGCGACACGATCTCCCGCTGGATCGACCGCAAGCCCCTGCCCGCGTACCGCGTGGGGCGCTTGCTTGTGGAAGTTCCAGGTGACTCAAGGTCGATGAATGGGTGCGCGCCGGCGGAGCGGATGCGCATGCGGCCCGGAGAGAAAAGACCCCGTGATGTCGGCCCCGTCGAATGGCTGAATGAACACCAAGTCTGTTGCCTGCGCGGGTTGGCAAATCTCAAGGAGGATCGTTTGTCTGCCATCCATGATCTGATCGCCCAAATCAGCGACCCGCGACTGCGCGAGCGCCTGTCCGCCGAGTGGGCCAATGCCGCCAAGGAAAAGAAATTCGGCCTGGTGTTCGAAGATCACCTGCCCGAGTTGTTGCCGCTGCACGGTGCCAAGCCGCGCAAGGGCGATCTGGTGTGTCGCCGTCAGGAGGCGCTCAAAGATGTATGGCAAATCCAGTCCCTCCACGCGGGCGTGGCCACCTGCGTCAAGCCCAGCAACGAGGCGCACCCCAGCGAACCGACCCGCGCAGCGGCGAAAGCCGTGCAGTTCCCGGTAGACGAACTGCTGGTGGTGCGGGAATTTGGCGAGCCGATCTTCCCCGCGCTGGTGCCGGTGGATGCCGTGGCCAACGGCCCGCTTGACGCCCCCTGGCACACGCTGATCGAGGCCGACAACTACCACGCGCTGCAATTACTGGATTACCTGTATGCCGGTCAGGTGGATTGCATCTACATCGACCCGCCCTACAACACCGGCGCGCGCGACTGGAAATACAACAACGACTACGTGGACGGCAACGATGGCTGGCGGCACAGCAAGTGGCTGTCGATGATGCAGCGGCGGCTGCGGCTGGCAAAGACACTGCTCAACCCGGCCGATTCGGTGCTGATCTGCACGATCGACGAGAAAGAGGTGCACCGGCTGGGGTTGCTGTTGGAGCAGGAGTTTCCAGAAGCAAGCGTGCAGATGGTCACAAGCGTCATCAATCACAGCGGGGTGGCGCGGGCGAAGCAGTTCTACCGCGCCGACGAATACCTGTTCTTCGTCTTCATCGGCGAAGCGTCCGTGACCCCGACCGGGCAAGACATGCTCAACCCGCCTGAGGCGGACGAGGACAAGAAGATCATTCTGTGGCGGCAACTGTTGCGAAGTGGCACAAATGCGCGTCGGGAAGATAGACCAAGGCTCTTCTATCCATTCTGGGTCGACCCCGTGCGCAAACGCATCCATTCGGTGGGCGATTACATTCCGCTGGGCATCAGCCCCGATTCGGTGCAACCGCCCGAGCCGGGGCTGGTCGCCTGCTGGCCGATCCGCTCGGATGATTCCGAGGGCTGCTGGCAGATCAGCGCCGAGACCGCGCGCAAAGGACTGGCCGAAGGCACGGTGAAGCTCGGCGCGTACACGTCCACACGCGGACGCTGGTCGATTTCCTACCTGCGCAATGCCGAGAAGGAGCGCATCGCCCGCGGCGAGATCGAGGTGGCGGGGCGCGATGAGAACGGGGCGCTGATCCTGAAGCCATCGGCAACCGTCGAGCGGGTGAAAAACCCGGTCACGGTCTGGAACCAACGCTCGCACAACGCCGGCGCAGGCGGCTCGAATGTCTTGCGCGCCTTGCTCCCGGGCCGCAAATTCCCCTTCCCCAAATCCCTCTACGCCGTCGAGGACGCGCTGCGCTTCTTTGTCGCCAACAAGCCGGACGCGCTGATCGTCGATTTCTTCGCCGGCTCGGGCACCACGGCGCATGCGGTGATGCGCCTGAACCGTCAGGACGGCGGGCGGCGGCGCTGCGTGCTGGTGACCAACAACGAAGTGGCCGCGGACGAAGCGACGGCCTTGGCGGCGAAGGGCCTGCAGCCCGGCCATCCGGATTGGGAGCAATGGGGCATCTGCCGACACATCACCTTTCCGCGCCTCAAAGCCGCCATCACCGGCCAAACGCCCGCTGGCGAGCCGATCCGGGGCGACTACAAGTTCACCGACGAATTCCCGATGGCCGAGGGCTTTGCGGCCAATCTCGCCTACTTCAAGCTGGATTTTCTGGACAAGGAGCGCGTGTCGCTGCGCCGCGCGTTCCGCGAAATCCTGCCGCTGCTGTGGCTCAAGGCCGGGGCCGTCGGCCCGCGGCCCGAGTTGAAGCGCGACGAGCCGGAGCCGGCGCTGTTTGCGCCGGAGGGCAGCAATTTCATGGTGCTGCTGGACGAAACCCGCATGGATGTATTGCTGCAGGCGCTGCAGGGTCGCGCCGGCTTGTCGCACGTGTTCATCGTCACCGACGCGGATGAATCGTTCAAAACCCTGGCGCAGGACGTGCGCGAGGTGGCGGACAAGGCCAACCCCGGCTTGGCGGTGGTGCAGTTGTACCGCGATTACCTGCTCAATTTCATGATCAACCAGAATCAGGACCGCGCTGCCGGTTCTGCCAATACCCTGGGGGCGCGGGCATGAAAGTCACGCTGTTTGACTTCCAGAAAGACGCGCTGGGCAAACTGCGCGAGGCTTTGGCGAGCGCCCGCAAGAGCATGTCGCCGGATAACCAGCAAGTCGTCGCCTTCTCGGCCGCCACGGGCAGCGGCAAGACCATCATGATGACGGCGCTGTTCGAGGCCATCCTGGATGAGCCGGATGATCAGTTGGCCTGGCCGCTGGACTGGGCGCCGCAACCGGATGCTGTGATCCTGTGGGTGTCTGACATGCCTGAGCTCAACGAGCAGACCAGGCTGAAGATCGAGAGCAAGTCGGACAAGGTGTACCGGGTGAATCAGCTCATCACCATCGATGCGCATTTCGACGCGCCCCGGCTGGCCGGTGGGCGCATTTATTTCATCAACACGCAGAAGCTGGCGGTCAATCAGCCGCTGACCAACCGCGGCGATGGCCGTGAGTATCTGATCTGGGAGACGCTGACCAATACCGCGCGGTCGATTCCTGACCGCTTCTACGTGGTGATCGACGAGGCGCACCGCGGCATGACTTCGGGCAAGGGGGCGCAGGCTGCGCAGACCTTGATGCAGCGCTTTTTGCTGGGCTACCCCGAGGTCGGCCTGGTCAAGATGCCGCTGGTGATTGGGGTGTCGGCCACGCCCAAGCGATTTCTGGATTTGATTGCCAATGCCGAGCACACCGTGACCACGCACAAGGTGGCCGTGCCGGCTGAGGAGGTGCGCAAGTCCGGCCTGCTGAAAGACCGCATCCTGATTCATCACCCCGAAGCCGCGACCACGGCGGAGATGGCGCTTTTGGAAGAAGCCGCCCGGCGGTGGGCGCAGATGACGGCGGCATGGCGCGCGTACTGCCAAGAGGAAAATGAGCAAACCGTCTGGCCGGTGCTGGTGGTTCAGGTCGAAAATGGCTCAGGCCAGCAATCGACGAAGACGGACCTTGGCGCGGCGCTGACGGTGATCGAGCGCGCCATCGGACGTCGCCTGAACGAAGGCGAAGTCGCCCATGCGATGCACGACACGGGGGACCTGGACGTGGGCGGCCGCCGGGTGCGCAAGGTCGAAGCCTCGCGCATTGACGCGGACAAAAACATCGGTGTGGTGTTTTTCAAGACCAGTCTGTCCACCGGCTGGGATTGCCCGCGCGCCGAGGTGATGATGTCGTTCCGCCGCGCGGAGGACCATACCTACATCGCCCAGTTGCTGGGCCGGATGGTGCGCACGCCACTGGCGCGCCGCATCGAAAAAGATGCTGCGCTCAACGACGTGCATCTGTTTTTGCCTTATTTCGATACACGCGCGGTGGAAAGCGTGGTGGCCTCGCTGCACAACGCCGAAGAGGTGCCGCCTGCTGAGACGGGCTCCAGCCGAAATCTGGTGGTGCTCAAGCGGCGCGAAGGCTGCGAGTCGATCTTTGCAGCACTCGACGAATTGATCACCTACCGCGTGAATGCCGCTCGGGCGCAAAGCCCGCTGCGCCGGTATATGGCCATCTCACGCAGTCTGACCCTCGATGGCATTGATGACCATGCCTGGGGCCGCGCCAAGCAGCAGATCGTTGAATGGATGGGGCAGCGCATTGCAGCGATCAAGGCGGCAGGCCAGTTCGATGCGACGGCCAAAGCGGTCATGCAGGTGGGTCTGCGCATCTTGGCAGTCAACAACGGCACGGGGGTTGCAGAACCGACAGCGGACTATCACATTGACGCCTCGGACGAGGACATCGATCGGCTGTTCGAAGAAGCCGGGCGCGCTTTCAGCCACGGTTTGCAGATGGAGTATTGGCGCGCCCACGCAGATCGCGATGCGCTGGAGGTCAAGGTCGAGGCCATCGTGCTGGCCCGCAACGCAGCAGAAATGGCGGTGTTGGAATCAAAGGCAGAGGCCGCCTTCGATGCGCTTTACGATCAGCACAAAAAGGCCATTTACCAACTCAAGGAGCAGCGGCGCATCATCTACGAGAAGCTGCGGCTGGCGACGGCCAAACCCAATGAAGTGCCCTGGCATTTACCGGCGTCCATCGACTTCAAGCGCTCGCCCGGCGATCCCTTGTGGGAGCGCCATCTGTATGTGGAAGGCAACGGCCAGTTCCGTGCCGAGCTGGGCAGTTGGGAAGCCGGGGTATTGAAGGAAGAACTGGCCAAGCCTGAAGTGGTCGGCTGGTTGCGCAATCTGGATCGCAAGCCGTGGTCGCTGGAAATTCCGTATGAAACAGGGGGCGACGTGCGGCCGATGTTCCCGGATTTGGTCGTGGTGCGCAAGGTCGGCAGTGGCTTCGCCATCGACATTCTGGAACCCCATGATCCCAGCCTCAGTGACAACTTTGAGAAGGCTGTCGGGCTGGCAAGGTTTGCGGAAAAGCACGGTGCGCTATTCGGACGCATTCAACTGATCCGCAAGCAGTCTTCGGCTGGGGGCGAGCATTTTGCGCGCCTGGAAATCAACCAGGCCGCCACGATCAAGAAGCTGCTGCTGATCACCAGCAACCCGCAGCTCGATGAGCTGTTTGCTGTTGCCTCCAAGTAATCCCGGGGAGTGGAAATGCATTCAGGCAAGATGGGTCTGAACCGCCCCGGATTTTGAGGGGGCTCCTTCGATTGAGAGAATGGAGCCATGATGAGGAAGTCCCCGAAGTTTTCCCCCGAGGTGATCGAGCGTGCGGTGCGCATGGT
>JAJZAQ010000034.1 GCA_021799355.1 Pseudomonadota bacterium | reverse complement strand
CCATCGAAACCTCGGCGAAATCTGCAGGAAACCGCGTCCCTAAACAAATAAAGCTGCAAATCCAGGGACGGCAATTTCCTAATTTTACTCGTTAAATCAAAACGTTGCGAGTTTTTCAGGGCGGACTACATACCATGCTCATCGGACAACTTCATGGGCTTGTCTGATGGTTTCGCAGCTTTGATCTGAGCAAGTGTGAGTGCCATGAAGATCTCCGAGTTGACGGTATTTTTGACGGTATCTGCCACGAGGGAGCACTTTATACCGTCAAAAATACCGCCAAACTTACGCGGCTGTCCACGCATTTCTGCGCACGCCTGCGCACGTCGCAGACAAGAAAAAACCCCTAGGTTGTTGAATTCCTAGGGGTTTTTGCACTGCTGCGCACAAGGGCGCACACGGATCTGGTAGGCGGTATTGGAATCGAACCAACGACCTCTTGCATGTCAAGCAAGCGCTCTAACCATCTGAGCTAACCGCCTGGAAAGTTGGAAATCATACCACGTTTATTTGCCCGCCCCAAAGGTCAGCGCCGCCATGCCTTCATCACCCCCGGGACTTCGGCGATCAGGCCGAGCGCGCGCCGCAGTTTGCCGCTGTGGCTGAGCTGCACGGTAAAGCGCATTTGCGCCCGATCCGCGATCGATCGCGTGTTGACCGCGATCACGTTGATGCGTTCTTTGGTCAGCACTTCGGAGATATCGCGCAGCAGGCCCTGTCGATCACTCGCGCTGACCTCGATATCCACCGGGTAGAGCGCCTCACCCTCGCTGCCCTGCGACCAGGTCACGGCGATGACGCGCTCTGGGTGCTGCCGGGCGATATTGCGGAAATTCGGGCAGTTGATGCGGTGCACACTCACGCCCTTTTCCCGCGTGACGAAGCCGCCGATGACGTCGGGTGGCGCCGGCTTGCAGCAACTGGCCAATTGCGTCAGCAAGGACCCCACCCCTACGACGAGGACCTGCTGGCCTCCTGCCTTCGGCGGGGCGGCATTGCCCGGCAGGGTGACGGTTTCCTCCTGTGCCGCCGGCGGCGACGTCTGCGCGCGCAGGAAGGTTTCGATCTGCCGCAGGGAAAATTCCTCCTTGCCCACGCGCTCGAACAGCTCATCGGCGGTGCCGAACCCCAATCCCTCGGCGAGGGTCTGCAGATTGACGCTGGTTTTACCCTCGCGCTGCAGCAGCCGCTCGACCTGCGCCCGGCCTTTGGCGATGGTGTCCTGTTGCACGATCTGGTTGAACCAGGCGCGTACCTTGGCGCGTGCACGCGGGCTGCGCAGATAGCCGAGCTCGGGGTTGAGCCAGTCGCGCGACGGCCCGCCCTCCTTGGCGGCGACGATTTCCACCGTCTGGCCGCTGCGCAGCGGTGTGGTCAACGGCACCAGCGCACCGTCCACACGCGCACCACGGCAGCGGTGCCCCAGGTCGGTATGCAGCGCATAGGCGAAATCGACCGGTGTCGCCCCTTTGACCAGCTCGACGATCCGCGCCTGCGGGGTGAGCACGAAAATGCGGTCTTCGACGTCGGCCTCGGCGGCGGCATCGGCGCCGCTGGAGGACGCAGGCAACGGCCCGCGCGCCAGTTCCTGCTGCAGCGCCAGCAGTTGCCGTGCCAGCGCAATGCGGGTCTGGTAGTCGTCGGCCTGCACCTGCCCCTGGTAGCCCTTGACCCCGGCTTCCTTATACGCCCAATGCGCCGCGCTGCCATGCTCGGCGTAGGCATGCATGGCCTCGGTGCGGATCTGGATTTCGAAAATCTGGCCGCTGCCGGTGCGCACCACGGTATGCAGCGACTGGTAGCCGTTGGGTTTGGGCCTGGCGATGTAATCGTCGAATTCTTCGGGCAGTGCGGTCCACATCGAGTGCACCACGCTGAGCGCGGCATAGCAGGCATTGACGTCGGCAACGATGATGCGCAGCGCGCGCAAGTCCATCACCTGATCGAAGCGCAGCTGCTTGCCCTGCATCTTGCGCCAGATGCTGTAGATGTGTTTGGGACGGCCGACGACCTGCGCTGCGATGTGCTGCTGCCGCAGCGCGTCGTGCAGCTGAGCGATGGCCGCCTGGATGCCCTGCTCGCGTTCGACGCGGCGTTCATCGAGCTGGCGCGCGATGTCCTTGTACACCGCGGGCTGCATCAGCCGGAAGGCCAGATCCTCCAGCTCCCACTTGATCTGCCAGATGCCCAGCCGGTTCGCCAGCGGCGCGTAGACCTCCATGCTCTCGGCAAGAAACGCCGCCGGCGCGTCGCTCTTGCTGCGCGTGAAAAACCGCAGCGACTGCAGCCGCGAAGCCAGACGCAGCAAGGCCACACGCAAATCACGCGAAAACCCCAGCAGCAGTCGCCGCACCAGTTCGATATGGCGGCGGCGCAACTCGGCCTCGTCCGGCCCGCCGCGCGCCATGCGCGATACCTCGACGAGTTTGCGCGTCTGCACCGCCAGCGCAGCGAGCGGCTCGCCGAAGTGCTTGCGCAACTGATCGTGCGGATGCGCCAGATGCGGCACGGCGAGGTTCAGGTAGGCAGCAGCCTGCGCGTCGTCGTCGGCTCCGATGTCGGCGAGAATCGCGCGCACGCCATCGGCATGTTCCAGCGCCGGTTCGCCGGTTTCCAGCACGACCGTATCGATGAGTGCCAGCGCGTAAGCCCGCGCCTGCGCCACGCGCTCGGGCTGGCTGTCCTGCAACCGCGCCGTGTGTGCCGATTCGAACCTTGCCGGAGTCACGCCAGTAAAAAACCACGAACGATGTCGACCTGGTCAGGCTGCACCAGCGTCGGCGCATGGCCGACACCCGGCAATTCGACCCAGCGTGCCCGCGGCCCGCGCTGCGTCATCGCCTGGGCGGTCTGCACACTGAGGATGTCGGATTGCTCGCCGCGCAGCAGCAGGGTCGGCGCGGTGATCTGGTCATACGCCTGCCACATCGCCAGCTCGCCCGCGGCCAGGGCCTGCGCGGCGCCGGCGGTCAAGGGCTGCGCCAGCGCCGGGTCGTAGTGCAGGCGCCAGCCGCCACCTTCCGGTCGCAGCATCGGACGGGTCAACGCCAGCCACTGCGCGTCGGTGTGCGGGCCGAAACCCAGCGAAATGTCGCGCAGGCTGGCTGCGGCCTCCTCGACGCTGGCAAAGTGCATGTTCCGCCCCACGTAGCTGGCGATGCGCAACAGGCCGCGGGGATCGAGCGCGGGGCCGACGTCATTGAGCACCAGACGCTGCACCGGGCTGTGCCGCAGCCCAGCCAACGCCATCCCGATCAGCCCACCCAGCGACGTGCCCACCCAGGCCAGCCGCCGCGCATGGACACGCGCGAGCAAGGTGACGAGATCGGCCAGGTATTGCGGCAGTTGGTACAGCGCCGGGTTGTCCAGCCAGTCGGACTCGCCGCGACCGGGCAGGTCAGGACAGACGACACGGCGCTGCGGCTGCAACGCCTGCGCCAGGACGTCGAAATCCCGCCCCTGGCGGGTCAGGCCATGCACGCAGACGACGACATCGTCGCAGCCGGGATCACCCCATTCCCAGTACGCCAGGCGGTGCAGCCCGCCGGGATGAAGGCATTGCACAAAAGCGAGGCGAGGTTGAAGCGACACGGCAGAAACACTCTGTCAACGGACGAGTCATCATACCGGTGCGGCCGCCCGTGCGGGCGCACGCGCTGCACTCAGCGTCGCGCGCGGGCAGCGGCGGCCGGTCGCTGTTGCGCCCCGGCGTCAGGCGCAAGGTGCTGGATTTGCTGGCGCAGCAGTTCGCGCTCCTGCGGCGTCAGGGTATGCGGAGAAACGGCCGCCGAGGCCTGCGGCGTGATGAAGCTGGTATCGCGCACCACGATGCTGCCACCCTGCGCCGCGTCCAAGCGTGTGAGGACGGCAGCATATAGTGGCGTGGCCGCGCCAGCCGGCAGGAACATACCGAAAAATGCCGCAATGCAGCCAGAAAAACAGCGAAAATGCGACATCGGCGTATCCAAAGTTTGCAATTGAAATTATCGAATCAGCCCGGGCTGAAACGCCGCCGGAGCGCAGTAAACTGTGTAACAAGCCTTTAGCGGGCTTGTCGTTTAGGCTCGTGGCAGACCGACCTGCCGCGTTTTCTTTTTCAATTGGCGCTTCTATGGACCACGAAAAACCGAAAAAGCTGATGGTCGTCGATGACGACGCACGCATCCGCGACCTGCTGCGTCGCTATCTCTCGCAAGAAGGCTATGAAGTCTTCGTGGCCGAAGATTCCAAGGCCATGTCGCGCATCATGGTCAAAGAACGCTTCGACCTGATCGTGCTCGACCTGATGCTGCCGGGCGAAGATGGACTGTCGATCTGTAAGCGGTTGCGCGCGTCCAAAGACCAGACCCCGATCATCATGCTCACGGCCAAGGGAGAAGACGTCGACCGCATCATCGGTCTGGAAGTCGGCGCCGACGATTACCTGCCCAAGCCGTTCAACCCGCGTGAGTTGCTCGCGCGCATCAGCGCCGTGCTGCGCCGCCAGCCCTCCCCCGAATTGCCCGGTGCGCCCTCACGGGAAGACGAAACCGTGGTCTTCGGCCCGTTCAGCCTGGACCTGGCGCGGCGCGAGCTGAGCAAAAACGGCGAACCCATCAGCCTGACCACCGGCGAATTCGCCATGCTCAAGGCGCTGGTGCGGCACCCGCGCCAGCCCTTGTCGCGTGACCGACTGGCCGAACTCGCCCGTGGCCGCGACTACGAGGCCTTCGACCGCAGCTTGGACGTGGCCATTTCGCGGCTGCGCAAAATCATCGAGGCCGACGCTGCGCATCCGCGCTACATCCAGACCGTCTGGGGCGTAGGGTATGTCTTCGTCCCCGACAACGCCGACAACTGAGCCGACAGCTAAGCCGACAGCTAAGCCGACAGCTAAGCCGATAGCTGAGCCGATAGCTGATCCGACAACTGAGCGGACGACCGACGCAGCCGGCCAGGCCCACACCGCGCGGTCGGGCATCGGCCTGTGGCAGCGGCTGAGCAACTGGATCAGCGATGTTTTCGGCCGGCTGTACTGGCGCACTTTCGCGCTCATCGTGCTGCTGGTCAGCGCCAGCCTGGCCACCTGGTTCCAGAGCTTTCGCCTGCTCGAACTCGGGCCGCAGGTGGCGCAGACCTCGCGGCAGATCACCAGCCTGATCGACCTCACCCGGCTGGCGCTGATCCACTCCGATCCGCAATACCGCGTGTCGCTGCTCGACGACCTGGCGAAAAAAGAGGGCATTTACATCTACCCGCGCAATCCGGGCGATCAATGGGTGCCGATGAACCATTCGGAATTCACCAAGCGTCTGGAAACCGCGGTCAACAGCCGGCTCAAAGAGCAGCTGGACTTTGCCGACGCCGTCAACGACCGCCCCGGGCTGTGGATCGGGTTTCGCATCGCCGGCGATCCCTACTGGCTGCTGCTCGACCGCTCGCGCATCGATCCGTCGCTGAGTGAAACCTGGGCGAGCTGGGGCGTGATCGCCACGCTGCTGGCGCTCATCGGCGCTGCAGTCATCGCCAGCTTTGTCAACAAGCCGCTGCGCGACCTGCGGCTGGCCACCGCCCGCGTCGGCGCCGGCAACTATTCGCAAATGCTCGATGAGGAGTCGGGCATGCGCGAAATCCGTGAAGTCAACCGCGGCTTCAATCGCATGGCGCGCAGCCTGCAGGAAGTCGAGGAGGAGCGCGCGCTGATGCTCGCCGGCATTTCCCACGACATCCGCACCCCGCTGGCGCGGCTGCGGCTCGAAGCCGAGCTGAGCGTGCCCGACGAGCAGTCGCGGCAGAACATCATCGACGACATCGAACAGGCCGACCGCATCATCAGCAAGTTTCTCGAATACGCCCGCAGCACCCGGCCGCGGCTGGAGACGGTCGATCTGAACGCGCTGATCGATTTCGTCCGCGACCGCTACCAGAAAGACGAAACCGTCGTGCTGCACCTGCGCACCCCGCCGGTGCCGGCGGTGCGCGCCAACACGCTGGAGTTGCAGCGCGTCATCGTCAACCTGGTGGAAAACGCCAAACGCTATGCCCTCACCCCCGGGGAGGTGCATACCGATCTGGACATCAGCCTGCAGCGCTGCGTCGATTCGGTGCAGCTCAGCGTGCGCGACCACGGCCCCGGCGTGCCCGAAGAACAGCTCGCCCAACTCACCCAACCGTTTTTCCGCGGCGACGCCGCGCGCACGTCGGCCAAGGGAACGGGGCTGGGGCTGTCGATCGTCGACAAAACCATCGCCGCGCTGGGTGGCCGGCTGGAACTGCGCAACGCCGAGGGGGGCGGGCTGGAAGTGCGCATCTGGCTGCCCCTGCAATCGGAGCGCTCAGACTAGCGGTGGCGCATTCGGCTGTTGCACTGCCGCGAGTTCGAGCTGCATCCTCACGCGCAACTTCACCGCGCTCAGGCCATCGAAGGCGTCGCCACGCAGCGGCCCGACACGCGACGCCACTTCCACGCGCACGCCTTGCGCCTTGGCCTGTTGCAACGCGGCGTCCAGACGCGCATGCACCGTGCCGCCCCCCGTGCCGGCGACGACCAGGCCACGCAACGCGGGCGGGTCGGGATCGGCCAGCAGCGCCCGCACCACGCTGCCGTCCGCCCCGGCGTGGCTGAGCACGATGTCCACCCGCGGCCACTGCGACGCCGCAGGGACGGCAAACGGCGCTCCCGGCTCGGCGTCCGGCCGGCGCCACAGCCGCACCCGCGGTCCGATGAGTTCACCGAGCGCGCCATGCTCGCTAGAGCCAAACGCATCGACCGCGTGGGTGCTGATCTTGGCAACGTCGCGCGCCGCATGAATCCTGCCGTGCAGGACACAGACCGCACCCAACCCGCGCGCTTGTGGATCGGCGGCCACGCGCAGGGCATCGAGCAGATTTTGCGGCCCGTCGGCGTCGAGCGCGGTAGCCGGCCGCATCGCCGCGGTCAGCACCACCGGTTTGTCGCTGCGGTGCACCAGATGCAGAAAATACGCCGTTTCCTCCAGGGTGTCGGTGCCGTGGGTGACGACACAGCCCACCACCTGCGGCTGCTCCAGCCAGTGCGCCACGCGTCCGGCCAGGCGCGACCAGAGTGCGCCGTCCATGTCCTTGCTGTCGATATTCGCCACCTGCTCGGCGTGGATGCGCGTCCACTGCGACAGCGAGGGGATTTTGTGCAGCAGCTCGCCGATGCCCAGCACCCCGGCGGTGTAACCGGGAAGGCTCGGGTCGCCGGTGGCGGTTCCGGCGATCGTGCCGCCGGTGCCGAGCACGGCGATTTCCGGCAATCCGGCGACAGCCAACGACGCAGACATGGCGAACTCCTTTGCACAAAAGCTGTTTTGATTTACAGTGTGACGAACCTCAGCGAGCCGAAGGGTGGCCCGGCTAGCGCCATGCAGGCGCCAGCGAGACGCGGCCCTCCCGGTTCCTGCATTGTGCCTTCACGGAGACCGTTCATGCGCCGCCCCGTTTCCAAGCTGACGACGCGCCAGCAGCAAATCCTCGACCTCATCCAGGCCTCGGTGCACGAGGTCGGCTACCCGCCGACGCGGGCGGAAATCGCCGCGCGGCTGGGGTTTCGCTCGGCCAACGCCGCGGAGGATCATTTACAGGCCCTGGCGCGCAAAGGCGTGATCGAGCTGACGCCGGGGGCCTCGCGCGGCATCCGCATCGTCGCGCCGCAGCGCCAGCGTGCTGCGGCAGCGGGCACGGTGTGGAACGACACTGCACGGCAGCTTGCGCTGCCCGGCGCCGAGCAGCTCTGTCTGCCGCTGGTGGGGCGTGTGGCCGCGGGCCAGCCGATCCTGGCACAGGAGCATGTCGAACACAGCGTGGCCGTCGATCCGGCCGTATTCGCCTCGCGCCCGGATTACCTGCTCAAGGTGCGCGGCATGAGCATGCGCGACGCCGGCATTCTCGATGGCGACCTGCTCGCGGTCAAAAGCTGCCAGACGGCGGACAACGGCCAGATCGTCGTCGCCCGTCTCGGTGACGACGTCACGGTCAAGCGGCTGTCGATCCGCGGGCGGCATATCGAACTCCTCGCCGCCAACCCGGATTTCGCTCCGATCCGTGTCGACCCGGAGCAGCCGTTTGCCATCGAGGGCGTGGCCGTCGGCCTGCTGCGCGGCGCGCTGCAATGAACGCAAACGCCCCGGGCAGCGGCAGTCACACCGCCACCGACCGCCGCCGCGTTTTCCACCAGCCCCACAGCGCCGGCATGAGCGAGACGACGATGATGCCCAGGGTCATCATCCCCAGGTTGTGTTTGATCCACGGAATGTTGCCAAACAGATAGCCGGCGAGCACGAGCACGCCGACCCACAGCGTCGCGCCAAGCATGTTGTAGGCGAGAAACTTGCCGTACGACATCTCGGCCACCCCGCCGACGAACGGCGCAAACGTGCGGATGAACGGCATGAAGCGCGCGGCAACGATGGTGATGCCGCCGTATTTTTCGTAGAACGCATGCGCCTTGTCGAAGGCGCGGCGGTTGAACCAGCGCGAATCCGGCCAGGAAAACACGCGATGCCCAATGGCCTTGCCGATCTGGTAGTTCAGGCTGTCGCCGAGCACCGCGCCGAGCCACAGCACGGCCATCACGCCAAACAGGCTCAGACTGCCCGTCGCGGCGAAGGCGCCGACGACGAACAACATCGAGTCACCGGGCAAAAACGGCATGACCACCAATCCGGTTTCGATGAACACGATGCCGAACAGCAGCCCGTACACCCACGGCCCGTAGGCCGAGATGAACTGCGCAAGGTGCACATCGAAGTGCAGAATGAGGTCGACGACGGTGTGCAGATCCATACGGCAGGAAAGGGGTGGGCAGATGACGGCGGTCTGCGCTCCCGGCCGGGCGCGCAGCAGGGAAAGCATGCGGCAACAGACTGAGCGCTCACTGAGCGCGCGCTGCGGGCAGAGCGGCAACAGACCCGGCAGGCAGCGTCCGGCACGCGGCGGGGCAGGCCGCGGCAAGTATACTCAGCGCAGATGTCCCATCCTTTGCCCAGCGGGGCCGAGCCCGCGGTCTGCCCAGCGGTGCAACCCCAACGCCCGATCCGTCCGCTGCCGGACGTGCTCATCAGCCAGATTGCCGCCGGTGAAGTCATCGATCGGCCGGCCTCGGCGCTGCGCGAATTGCTCGACAACGCCATCGATTCTGGAGCGACGGCCATCACCGTGCGGCTGGAACAGGGCGGATTGGCCAGTGTGCAGGTCGAAGACGACGGTTGCGGCATCCCGGCAGAGGAGTTGCCGCTGGCGCTGCAGCGCCACGCCACGAGCAAAATCTCCAACCTCGACGAACTCCAGCACGCCGCGCACCTGGGGTTTCGCGGCGAGGCGCTGGCGGCAATGGCCGCCGTGGCCGAAGTCGAAATCCTCAGCCGGCGTGCCGGCGCCGCCGGCGCCATGATCCAGGCCCGCGCTGGCCGGGCCGGGCCGGTACAGGCGGCTGCGGCGCAGACGGGCACGCGGGTCACCGTGCGTCAACTGTTTTTCGACCTGCCCGCGCGGCGCAAATTTCTCAAGTCGCCGGCTACCGAATACGCCTGGTGTGTCGAGGTGTTCAAGCGCACCGCCCTGTCGCATCCCACAGTGGCGCTGCGCCTGTGGCACGACGGCCAGCTTCGGCTGCATTTCGATCGTGACACGTCCGAGCTGGGCCTGCAGCGCGTCGCCGCTGTGCTGGGGGAAGCGTTCGGCGCGCAGGCCCTGCCGCTGCAGACCCGCGCCGGTCCGCTGTCGATCCGCGGCCTGGTCGGCCAACCCACTGCCGCCCGCGGGCGCAGCGACGTGCAGCACATCGTCGTCAACCGCCGCTGGGTGCGCGACCGCACCGTGGCGCACGGTGTGCGTGCGGCGTATGCCGACGTGCTGCACGGCGCACTGCAGCCACAGTACGCGCTGTTGCTCGACCTGCCCGCCGCGCTGGTCGATGTCAACGTCCACCCGGCCAAATCCGAGGTGCGCTTTCGCGACGCCGCGGCCGTCCACCAGGCCGTGCGTCACGCCGTGGAGCAGGCGCTGGCGCAGGCGGCGGGGCGCAGCAGGCCCGCTGCCGGCCTCGCCGTGCCGGCGGCGCCAGTGCAGGCCAGGCCGCAGCCGTCGGCCAGCCTGCCTCTGGCTTTCCCCGCCGACGGTGGAACCAGGCCGCATGCGACGCCCACCCCAGCCGCCTACATGCAGTGGCAGCCGCTGGCGCCGCTGCAGGCACAGGACAGCGCCGTCTCTGCGCCTGCCGTGCACTCCGCCACGGCGCCGGACGCGGAGGATTTCCCTCTGGGCTTTGCCCTGGCGCAACTCATGGGGGTCTACATCCTGGCGCAAAACCGGCAGGGGCTGGTCATCGTCGACATGCACGCCGCGCACGAGCGCATCGTTTACGAGAAGCTCAAGGCCGCACAACAGCCGGACGGTCCGCCAGCGCTGCAGCCCCTGCTTCTGCCCGTGGCGTTTGCCGCCAGCGACGCCGAGATCGGTGCAGCCGAGGAGTACGCAGCAGAGCTGCGCTCGCTGGGGCTGGACATCGACCGCGCCGGGCCGGCCAGCCTGGTGGTGCGTGCCACACCGGTGCAGCTGGCGCACGCCGATCCGGTACAGCTCGCCCGTGGTGTGCTTGCCGATTTGCGCGAACAGGGCAGCAGCCTGCTGTTGCAGCAGCGCCGCAACGCCCTGCTGGCGAGCATGGCCTGCCATGGCGCGGTTCGCGCCAATCGGCAGTTGACGCTGGCCGAAATGAACGCGCTGCTGCGCGACATGGAACGCACCGAGCGTGCCGACCAGTGCAACCACGGCCGCCCGACCTGGCGGCAAATCAGCCTGGCCGAGCTCGACGCCCTGTTTTCGCGGGGACGCTGAAGGTGGACTCTGCGGCATCCGGCAAGGAACCCGTGCTGTGCATCGTCGGCCCGACGGCCAGCGGCAAGACCGCTGCCGCGCTGCATCTGGTGTGGCAGCTGCAGGCAAAGGGACAGGCGGTCGAGCTCATCAGCATGGACTCGGCGCTGGTCTACCGTGGCATGGACATCGGCACGGCCAAGCCCGATGCCGCGCAGCGCGCGCTCTGCCCGCATCACCTGCTCGATATTCTCGACCCGGCGCAGGCGTACAGCGCGGCGCAGTTTGCCGCTGATGCCCGTGCGCTGATCACTGCCATCGGCCAGCGCGGCGCGCGCCCGATCATCGTCGGCGGCACAATGCTTTACCTCAGAGCGCTGCAGTCCGGGCTGGCGGCGCTGCCGCAGGCCGACGCCGCGATGCGCGCGCAGCTCGATGCCGACGCCGCACGGCTGGGCTGGCCCGCGCTGCATGCGCGGCTGGCCGCAGTGGACCCCGCCACCGCCGCGCGGCTGGCACCCAACGATGCACAGCGCATTCAGCGCGCGCTCGAAGTCTGGCTGCTCAGCGGCACGACGCTGTCGGCGCATCTGGCTGCGTCGACCAGCGCCGCCCCGCTGCCGTTGCGCATCGTCTCGCTCGAACCGTCGGACCGCAGCGTGCTGCATGCGCGCATCGCCCAGCGTTTCGACGCCATGCTCGCCGCCGGTTTCCTCGACGAGGTCCGCGCGCTGCGCGCCCGTGGCGACCTCGATCCGTCGCTGCCGTCGATGCGCGCGGTCGGTTACCGCCAGGCCTGGGCACTGCTCGACGGACGGATCTCGACCGCCGAATTCCGCGAACAGGCCATCGCTGCCACCCGGCAGTTGGCCAAGCGCCAACTCACCTGGCTGCGCGCCCTGCCGCAGCGCACCGTACTCGACTGCCTGGGCCCGGTGGAGATTCAAGTTTCCTGAAACTGCGCCGTTAGTGCAGCCATCCCCTGCCCTGCCCCGAACGCCGTGACCCCGCCTGCGCTCTCGTCTTCCACCGCCCGCGATGCCGCAGACGACCCCGCGCAATGGATGGCGCGCACACTGTCTGGCTTTGGCCTGGTGTTTCAGCTCAGCCGGTGTCGCGGCCAGTTGCGCTTTACCCGCGTGAGCGAATCGGCGGATCAGGTCTGCGGGGTCGATGCCGCTGCGCTGCTGCACTCGGCAGCCCACTTCACCGCGTGCATCCACGACGCCGACCGCGCCGACTTCGACGCCGCCCTGCAGTCCAGCGCGGTGCACGGCCTGCCGTGGAACTGGGAAGGCCGCATCCTGACCGCAGGGGAGGTGAAATGGATCAATATCCGTGCCACCGTGTCGCAGCCGCAGGCCGATCACACGGTGTGGGACGGCATCATGCTCAATATCAGCCACACCCGCCGGCGCGAGGCGGCACTGCGCGACATGGCAGCGGTGCTGGAACAGTCGTGCGAGGCGCAGCGCCAACGGCTGGCACGTCAACTCCATGACCATCTGGCACATGCGCTGGCCGAACTGGGCGAGCATCTGGCCGTGCCGCCGCCTGCGGAGCAACGGCTGGCGACGTGGCAGCGGGCGCAGCAACTGGCGCGCGGCTGCGCCGCCGTGGCCGACCGTCTCGCCGTACAGCTGCACCGCGCAACGCTCGCCGACGGCCTGCACGCTGCGCTGCGCGCCTTGGCGCACGAGGTCACGGCGCAAGATGACGTCCGGCTGACGCTGCATTGCGGCGATCTCGGCCCGCTGGAGGCGGGGACCGCACGGCAGATTTTCCGCTTCACCGAGCAAGCCTTGCAGGCGATTGCCGGCCTGCAGCCGGGGCTGCCCGCCGATTTGCGCGTCACACGCCAGCCCGGCCTGCTCACTCTGGAACTGCTCACCTCCGCATCTCCGCCCCAGTCCGCGGCCGTCTGCCAGACGCTGCGCGCCAGGGCGCTTTTGCTCGGCGGGGCGGCCGACTGCGGCGTCACCGCCGACGCGGGCTGGCGCGTCGCGCTGCGCGTGCCGGTTGCGCAGGCCGAAGCCGCCGTGGGGACACAGCTCGGCTGACCAGTTGCGGGTGAACCGTCGCTACCCCAGCCGCCGCGCCCGCTCGGTCGGGCTGACGATGTCGGTGAGGCGGATGCCGAATTTGTCGTTGACCAGCACGACCTCACCGCGGGCGATGAGAAAACCGTTGACCAGCACGTCCATCGGCTCGCCCGCCAGGCGGTCGAGATCGACCACCGAGCCTTGCGCGAGCTGCAGCAGCTCGCGGATCTGGATTTTGGTGCGCCCGAGTTCGACCGACAGCGTGACCGGAATGTCCATCACCAGATCGAGCTGGGTGGCTTCGGCGCGCTCGCCGGAGTCGGCGTGCAGTTGGGCAAACGGCGCCGGCTGGATGACGGGCTCGGCAGCCGCCGCCGCTGGCGCCGCAGGCTGCGCTGCGGGTTGCGCTTCGGCCGCCGCGGTGGCGGCGTTTTGTTCGGCCAGCGCGGCGCCCCAATCGGCCATGTCGCCGCCGGCGGTGTCTGGGGAGGTGTCTTCGGCCATGCGATTGTCCTGCGATGCGTTGGATTGACGAGGTTGGCGGCGGGCGCGCGCCTCACGCCAGCAGCTTCGGTTTGTCGGGCATCTCGGGGAACAGCTGCTGGCGGATTTTCAGCGCCATCTTGTCCTCGTGCCGGCCGTATTCGCCGACCAGCACGGGAATGCCGTCCACACGGGCCACGACGGTCTCGGGCATCTCCACCGGCAGCACGTCGCCCACACGCAAATGCAGCAGCTCGCGCACCAGGATCTGCCGCTGCAGCAGTTCCACGCGCAGTTCGACCTCGGCCTCGCGCATTTCGGTCTGCAATGCCTTGACCCAGCGGTGATCGACTTCGTTGCGGTCGGTAGTCATGCCGGTGGTGAGCTGCTCGCGGATGGGCTCGACCATGCTGTACGGAATGCAGATGTGCAGGCTGCCGCCGCCGCCTTCGATTTCCACGTTGAAGCTGGTGACGATGACCACTTCGGTCGGCGTGGCAATGTTGACGAACTGCGGGTTGACCTCCGAGCGGGTGACTTCGGGTTCGAGGGCCAGCACGGGCGACCAGGCGGTCTTGTATTCTCTGAACACCATGTCGAGCATGCGCTTGATGATGCGCTGCTCCAGCGGCGTGAAATCGCGACCCTCGATGCGCGCGTGGAAGCGGCCGTCACCGCCGAAAAAATTGTCCACCACGCTAAAAATCAGCCGCGGGTCGAAAATGAACAGTGCCGTGCCGCGCAACGGCTTCATCTGCACCAGGTTGAGGTTGCTCGGCACGACCAGCCCGCGGATGAATTCGTTGTATTTGGTCAGACGTACAGAAGACACCGAAATCTCCGACGAGCGGCGCAAAAAATTGAACAGGCTCACCCGCCACAGCCGGGCAAACCGCTCGTTGATGACCTCCAGCGTGGGCATGCGCCCGCGCACGATGCGATCCTGGCTGGCCAGATCGTAAGGGCGCACCCCGCCTTCGTCCTGCGGCGGCGGCTCCGGCGCCGGTTCTTCACCGGCGATGCCGCCGAACAGGGCATCGACCTCGTCTTGGGAAAGGACGTCTTGCACCATGTCAGTTTGGCTGTCGCGTTGCGCCCCGGCCTGCCCACCCGGCGCGGCCAGACAGGTTGACGGCGTGTGTCAGGGGCTTCATGTCATTGCACCACGAAAGCGGTGAAATACACCCCGTCGATCGGCGCCGTCCCCGCCCCGCCGGGTGCAGCGCTGCCGCCATGCCCGCCCTCGCCGCCCACAGCAGGCGCGGATTCGAGCACTTTGTTCACCGCGTGCAGGATGTCTTCGCGCAGCCGGTCGCGGCCCTCGACGCTGTCGACCTTGTCCAGAGTCTGCGCACCGAGGATGCGCAGAATATTGTTGCGGAGTTCTGGGGTCATGAGCTTGACCTTGGCCTCGACCGACGGGTCGTAAGTCTTCAGATCGATCTTCACCTGCAGATAGTGCACCGTGCCGTCGGTGCTCTGCAGATTGGTGACGAACGGCTCCATGCTGATGAAGCGCATGTTTTTCGCACGCTCGGCCGCCGCCTGCGCCGCCAGCTCGGCTGCAGTGGGCGGGGCTTTGGGGCGGAGCAGAAAAAACGCCGCAGCGCCTCCCGCGGCCATAAGCACGATGATCACGATCAGAATGATGATGATCAGCTTGGTCTTGCCGCCGCCCGTTTCCTTGCCTTTGGATTCTTGTTCCGCCATCCCCGACTCCTGAATTGCCGGCAGCCGCACTGCGCGCGGCGCCGCCTATGAGGTTAACGGCACAACGCGGCGGTTGTTGAATCCACCAGCCACCGGGTCGTCGAAGGACGAGCGTCATGGCGGCCTCTGCAGGACACGGCTCACGCATAGGTATTGACCAATCCCTGCTGCCAGTGCAGCCCCGGGGTGACCGCCTGCGGCGACGCGGCGGTTTCCGGCACGCCGCCGGCCGCCGTCACCGCACCGGTCGGCTGCGCGCGACCCTGCGGCGGGCGCTGACCGTGCTGACCCTGCGCGCCGACCGAAGTCTGCGTCAACGCCAAACCGGCGCCGCTGAACAAATCGTGCAACTGCGGCAACGCCGCCTCCACGGCCTGCCGCACCACGGCGTGTGGCGAGACGAACTGCGCCTGGACCTGCCCGTCGTGCAGCTGCAAATGCACTTCCAGCGGCCCGAGCTGCGGCGGATTGAGGTGCAGCGTGGCGAACTGCTGCTGCCCCTGCGCGGCGATCAGCACCTGCTGATTCATCGCCTGTCCCCAGTCGGGACTGGACACATGCGCGGGCACCGTCGCCACCCAGCCCGGCTGTGGCGCCGGCTGCGTGCTCGCCACCCAGGGCGGCAGGACGACGGCCGCGCCCGGCACACCCTGCCCGGAGGCCGCTGCAGCAGGCTGCTGCACGGCGCTCTCCGGGGTCAGGTGGCTGGGCAGCGACACGGCGGCAAGCGACGTGGCGACGGCCTGCCGTGGCCCGTCAGACGCAGCCGTCGCGGCGGCCGCGATGGCCGACGCCGCGTCCTGCGCCCCATGCGGCACCTCCATGTGTCCGGCGGCCTGCGTCAGCGGATTGTTTTGCCCAGCGGGGGGGCTGCCCGCCGGGGCGACTGCGGCGTCGCTGCGCGCGTGCAATCCGGCGACGACGGCTGCGTCAGCCGCGGCAGAAGCCTGCGGTGCGGGGGCGTTGGCGGCTGCCGACGCTGCGGCACTCGCCGCAGGCAGCACGGCCAGAGCCGCCGCCAGCGGCGCAGCGGGCGGGGACGCGGACGGCGTTGCCTGGTCATCGCCCGGTTTGCGGTGCGCGGGCGGCAAACTTTTGCCGCCCGCATTGACCGTGTTTGCCGCTTCTGCCGCATCCGCCACGGCCAGACCCTGCAGGGCGCTGGCAAGAGACGACGCCAAGGCGCCGGCATCCGGCGGTGTCTGGGTGTCCGCCGCGGTGCCGGCGGTCTGCGCTGCGGCGTCTCCCGCGGCGCCAGCGGTGCGAGCCTGCTCCTGCTGGCCGGAGGGTGCCGCGCCGTCTGCCCTTGCCGCCTGCTGCGGCGCTGACGGCGACTGCCCGGCGCGCGCCAGAGCATCGGCAAACCGCGGCGTTTGCGCCGCAGACGGGGCGGGTGCCGCGCCTGCGGGCGGATCGGCAGCAGGCGTTGCGGCAGGAAAAACGAGCGGAGCGATCGACGGCATGGTGACGGACAAGTGATTGCTTGCCCAGTCTTAGCAAAACCTGCGCCAGCCGCCTCAGGCGTCGGACTGCTGCTGTGAACTCGGCAAAAATTGCGACGCGCGACGCAGCGCCCAATCCTGCAGCGACTTGATCGCGCTGATTTTCTGCCCCTGCCGTTGCTGCGCCTGATACTGTTCGATCAGGACTTCGAACGCTTTTTCGCGTTGCCGCGCCGCGGCCCATTGCGCCGAGCGCTCGGCGAGCACGTGCTGCTGCCGCTGGACTTCGGCTTGCTGCGCCGCGACGGCCGCCTCGATGCGCTGCACGAAGCCGCGCAAATCGCGCACCTGGCTCCACGGCGTCGCGGTCGTGCCGGCGGCCTGCATCTGCTGGCGGTATTGCGCGGCGTAGCCCTGCAGCTGCTCCAGCTTGGCCTGCGCCGCCCGCAGCGTCTGTTGTTGTTTGCCCACCGCCTGCGCGGCGGTTTGGCTGGCTTCGGCGGCCTGGGTGTGCAGGGTTTGCAGCGTCTGCAGCCGTTGCGGGCCCAGTGTAGGGTCGAAGGTCATGCGCGGTCGTCAGATGAACAGACTGCAAGTGTAAGCCGGCTGCCCGCAGCAGCACGTCAGGCAGCGGATCTGCGATCAGCTGACGCCGCCGCCTGGCACGCCGTCAATTTTCCGGCGGCAGGTACGGTGCCATGAGGTCGGCGAGCTGCGCGCGGCTTTGCGCCAGATCGACCGCGGTGTGCATGTCCTGCACGAGAAACTGGCGAATCCCGGCATGCGCCTGCACGGCGAGGTCGAGTTGCGGATCGGCGCCCGGAGTGTAGGCGCCGACGGCGATCAAATCCTGCTGACTGGTGTAGCGCGACTGCAATTCCTTGAGCCGCTGCATGCGGCGCAGTTCCACCGGGCTGGCAATGGCCGGCATGACGCGGCTGATCGACGATTGCAGGTCGATCGCCGGGAAATGCCCCTGCTCGGCCAGACGGCGGCTGAGGACGATGTGACCGTCGAGAATGGCGCGCACATTGTCGGCCACCGGGTCCTGCTGGTCGTCGCCCTCCATCAGCACGGTATAGAACGCGGTGATGCTGCCGCCGCCCGCCGGGCCGTTTCCCGCGCGCTCGACCAGAGCGGGGAGTTTGGCGAACACCGACGGCGGAAAGCCGCGGGCTGCAGGCGGTTCGCCTGCGGCCAGCGCGACCTCACGCAGCGCCAGGGCATAGCGCGTGATCGAGTCCATCAGCAACAGCACGTTCTGCCCCTGGTCACGGTAATACTCGGCGATCGCCGTGGCCAGACGCGCGCCGCGGATGCGTGTCAGCGCCGGCGCATCGGCCGGGGCAGCCACGACCACGGCGCGCGCCAGACCGGCATCGCCGAGGATGTCTTCGATGAATTCCTTGACTTCGCGCCCGCGTTCGCCGATCAGACCGACGACGATGACGTCGGCATCGGTGTTGCGCGCCATCATGCCGAGCAACACGCTCTTGCCCACGCCGCTGCCGGCAAACAGCCCCATGCGCGCGCCGCGGCCGACGGTGAACAAGGCGTTGATCGCCCGCACCCCCACGTCCAGCGCCTGCCGGACCAGCGCCCGCTCCAGCGGATTGATCGGCCGGGTGGACAAGCTGGTGTAGCTCGATGCCAGCAGCGGACCGGCACCATCGAGCGGGCGGCCGTTGCCGTCGATCACCCGGCCGAGCAGTTCGGGACCGACGGGGATGCGGATGTCTCCGGGCACGGGGTGCACCCGCGCTCCGGGCATCAAGCCCTGCACCTCCCCCAGCGCCATGAGTTGCACCGAATCGCCGTGAAAACCGACGACTTCGGCGTCGATGAACCGGTTGTTGTCGGTGCTGATGCGGCAACGCTCGCCCAGACTGACGTCCAGCCCCTGCGCTTCCAGGATCAGGCCACGCACCCGCACCAGGCTGCCGCTATACACGAACGGCTGCACGCCGCCAGCCAGGCGGGCGCGCAGCGACTGCAGATGGCTCACCGCTGCCGGCACGGCGGCAGCGCCGGTTTGCCGCATCACCGGCGTGCTCATTGCAGCCCCTCCTCGAACAGCCGTGCGATGGCCTGGCGCCAGCGCTCCTGCACCCGCAGGTCGAGTTCGCTGACTGCGTCACGGCGGCTGCGCCAGCGTCGGTCGGGGGTGGCCGCCTGACCCGTTGGCAGGGCCTGGACGACGACGTCGCCCCGTTCCAGGTGCTCGTCGGCGAGCAGGGTCACGCCGCTGCCCTCCAGATCAGGCGCGGCGCTGCGCAGCAGCTCGACATCCTGCGGATGCAGCCGCAGCGCCGCCGCGCCCGCCTGCGCCGGGCACGCCGCCAGCGCCTGACGCACGATGGGCACGAGGGCCTCGGGCTGGGTGCGCAGTTCGTGCAGCACCACCTGCCGCGCCAGCTCCAGCGCCAGCGCCACCAGCGCGGTTTCGGCCTCGGCGTCGAGCTGGGCCAGCGGCTGCGTCAGCCGGGACATCATCGCGCGCAGCGCCTCGCGCTCCTGCTGCGCCTGCTGCCGCCCGGCTTGCAGGCCCTCGGCCTGACCGGCGGCGAAGCCCTCGCGCCGCCCCTGCTCCAGCCCGGCGTCGCGGCCTTCGGCAAAGCCCCGGGCTTCGGCCTGGGCATAGACCGCCTCGTACTGCTGCGCCGTCGGCGGCACGGCCCCCGGCTGGCGCGCGCGCGTATCCGCCGGCGGCGCTGCCGTCATGTCCTGCGGCTGCCAGCGGCGCGCCGACTGCGCGTCTTCTTTGGGGATGATGTTGCCGCTGCCCATGGGCGGGAGTTCTCAGCGTTGCTCAACCCACCAGCGCCTCGCCGCCGCCGCTGCCGAGCTGGATCTGCCCGGCGGCCTCCAGGCGCGAAGCGATTTGCAGGATTTCCTTCTGCGCGCCTTCGACCTCGCTGAGCCGGACCGGCCCCTTGGCCTCCATGTCGTCGCGCAGCATTTCGGCGGCACGCTTGGACATATTGCTGAGGAATTTGTCCTTCAGCGCGTTGTTCGTCCCCTTGAGCGCCAGGATGAGGGTTTCGGACGAAATTTCACGCAGCAGGGTCTGCATGCTGCGGTCGTCGACGTTGATCAGATCGTCGAAGACGAACATCTGCTCCTGCACCTTGGTGGCGAGCTCCTCGTCCTGCGAGCGCAGATGCTCCATGATGGCCGAGGACAGCGCGGTTTCCACGCGGTTGAGGATCTCGGCAGTGACTTTCGGCCCGCCCACCGTGCTGACCTGCACGCTCTGCGAGTCGCCGGAGAGTTGCTCTTCCAGGGCTTCGTTGAGTTCGCGCAGCGCGCTGGGTTGCAGGCCGTCGAGCGCGGCCAGCCGCAGCATGGCTTCTCCGGCCTGACGCTCGGGCAAAAAGTGCAGCACCTCGCCGGCCTGCTCGGGCTCGATGTACGCCAGGACCAGCGCGATCACCTGCGGATGTTCGAGCTTGATGAGGTCGGCGATGGCGCGCGGCTCCAGCCATTTGAGGTTTTCCAACCCGCTGGACTCGCCGCCGTGCAAAATGCGCTCGATCAGCGAGTTGGCACGCTCGCCGCCGAGCGCCTTGGTCAGCGCGCCGCGCAAAAAGTCGTTCGCCCCCAGGCCGAGCGCCGTCTGCTGTTCGAGTTTTTCGCGGAATTCGCGCATCACTGCATGCGCCTGTTCGGCGCTGACGCGGCTGAGCTTGGACATCGCCACGCCGAGCCGCTGCACCTCGCGCGGTGCCAGATGCCGCATGATTTCCGCCGCCTGGTCTTCGCCCAGGCTGAGCAGCAGCACCGCGGCACGATCCAGCCCGGTGAAATCGGACGCCTCACTGGCCATCGGACAGCCACTCCTTGACGACCTGGGCCGCGCGCCGCGGATCCTGCTTGACCAGTTCGCGCGCCATCGCCGCGTCGGTCTCCAGGGTGTTGCTCAGCTGTACCGTATCGGGCGCCAGCGTGCCGGGCAAACCGTCGGCCGCGGCCGGCACGGCGCCGCCGGCAGCCGCCGGGCCCACTGCGGCAGGTGCTGCCTGCGGCTCGGCGGCGCCCGCCGCCGGTTCAACCGCGGCACCGCGACGCGCCTTCGGAGCCGTGGTCATCGACTTGCGCATCGCGCGGTACGCCAGGACGCCGAGGATCAACGCGATGAGATACGGAGCGGTCTGGCGCGCGGCGTCCCACAGCCACGCCTGCCGCCACCAGGGCAGGGCTTTTTCCGCCTCCTTCTGCGCTGCGGTGAACGGCATGTTGATCACGCTCACGGTATCGCCACGCCGGGCGTTGAAGCCGATGGCGTTTTCCACCAACTGTTTCATCTGCGCGAGCTGCGCGGCGCTCATCGGTGCCGGTTTGCCGCCCCTGGTCTGGTCGTTGACCAGCACCGACACCGACAGCCGTTTGATCGTGCCCACCGGCTGCTGCGTGTGGCTGACGGTTTTGTCCAGGTCGTAATTCGTCGTCGCCGACGAACTCGCCGCCGTCGGCGCCAGCGTCTTCAGACTCGGGGTGATCTGGGTGAACTGCTGCGGCGTCAGCGGTGCCGAGGCCGAGCCGACGGTGAACGGCGCCACCGCACCGCCAGGCGGCTGGTTGGTCAGCGTCCCGGGCACACCGGCAGGCAGCGTGCCGCTGCCGACGGAATTGGACGTTTGCTGCTGCTGGCTGAGCACATGGCCCTGGCCGTAAAACACCGAGCTGGATTCGGTCTTGGCAAAGTCCAGGTCGGCGGACACGGCCACGCGCACGCCGTCGCTGCCCACCAGCGGGGCGAGCAGGGCTTCGATCTGCTTGCGGTACTGCTGCTCAATCGTGTTGCGGTAGGCGAGCTGCTCGGGCTGGATGCCGCTGTCGGCGCGCGGCCCTGCGGTGAGCAGATTGCCATCCTGATCGACGACGCTGACGTCTTTGTCGCTCAGACCGGCCACCGCCGAGGACACCAGGTGCACGATGCCCGCCACCTGCGCGCCGCTGAGCACCCGCCCCGGGTAGAGCTTGAGCAGCACCGAGGCCGAGGGTTTTTCACTCTCGCTCAAAAACACCGACGGTTTGGGAATGGCCAGATGCACCGTCGCCGACTCCACCGCCGACAGCGACTCGATGGTGCGCCCCAGCGAGCCTTCGAGCGCGCGCTGGTAATTCACCCGCTCGACGAACTGGCTGGTGCCCATCGGTTCCTTGTCGAGGATCTCGAAACCCACTCCCGCGCCCTTGGGCAGACCGCTGGCGGCAAGCTTCATGCGTGTGGCATAGACCTGCGCGGCCGGCACCTCGATCACCGCACCTCCACCGGTGATGCGGTAAGGCACGTTGAGTTTTTGCAGTTCACCGATGACCGCGCCGCCATCGCGCTCGGACAGATTGGTGTAGAGCACCTGGTAGTCCAGCCGGCTGCTCCACAGCAGGGTGACGATGATGAGCGCGAGCAGCGCAGCCAGCCCGGCCAGCCAGGTCAGACGCTGGTTCAGACTCATTTGACGCCAGACCCGCAGCGGGTCCGGCCAGGTGGCAGCGGCAGTGGTGGCCATGTGTCGTGCGGCGTGTCAAAAATCCGTCATTTCCCGGAGACGTTCAAGCCTGGATGTTCATGATGTCCTGATACGCCGACACCAGCTTGTTGCGCACCTGCAGCGCCGCCTGAAACGACAGGCTGGCCTTTTGCGAAGCGAGCATGACATCGCTCAGGCTGACGTCGGATGCGCCGGAAATGAATTGCTGCTGCAGCGCGTTGGCCTGTTGCAACGCGCCGTTGACGCCGTCGACCGCGGTTTTCAGCGTGGTGGCGAAATCGCTTTGCTGCGCCGCCGCGGTCGCGCCGAGCGCCGCGGCGGCGTTGCCCCCGTCGGGACGCGCCGCGGCCTGCGCCGCCAAGCTGCGCATCTGCGCCAAAACACTTTGCATCGGGTCGATCTGCATGCCAACCTCCCACTGGGAACCGTCGCCTTCACCGGCCCGAGGCCGGCATTCAGGCCACTTCAAGCAAACTTCATTCCAGCGCCGGGATCACGGTGATTCCTGTTCACTCGGGCAGGCCCAGCCCGGCCTCGCGCAGCTTTTGCAGCTTGTGGCGCAGGGTGCGCGGGCTGATGCCCAGACGTTGCGCCGCCAGCGATTTCGACCCCTGACTTTGCTGCAAGGCCTGCTGGATGAGCTGGCGCTCGCTCAGTGCCAGCCCGCTGCCCAGATCGCCCGCGGCGTGCTCGGCCGGCGCTGCCGGCGCCGCGTGGGGTGACGGCGGCGCGGCAACCGCCGGCGTGAACAGCAGGTCGGCGGCGCTCACCACCCCGCGCTGGCACAAGATGGCCGCACGCTGCATGACGTTGTCGAGCTCGCGCACATTGCCTGGCCAGTCGTGCGCCAGCAGCGCCTGCCGCGCCTGGGGGTCGAGCTGCGGCACGTCGTCCAGGCCGAACTGCCGGGCATACCGCGCGAGCATGGTCTGCGCCAGCGGCAGAATGTCCTCGCGGCGCTGGCGCAGCGGCGGGATCTGGATCGGAAACACGCTCAACCGGTAATACACATCCTCGCGCAACACGCCCTGGCGCACGGCCTGCTGCAGGTCGCGGTTGCTCGTGGCCAGCAGGCGCACGTCCAGGGCGATGCGCTTGCGCCCGCCCAGCCGCTCGATTTCGCGCTCCTGCAGCACGCGCAGCAGCTTGGCCTGCAGCGCCGGCGCCATTTCCGTCACCTCGTCGAGCAGCAGCGTGCCGCCCTGCGCCTGCTCGAATTTGCCTGGTGCCGACTGGCTGGCACCGGTGAACGCACCGCGCTCGAAGCCAAACAGCGTGGCTTCGAGCAGGGTCTCGGGAATCGCCGCACAGTTGATGGCGATGAACGGCCCTGCCGCGCGCGGCGACTGTGCGTGGATGAAGCGCGACAGCACCTCTTTGCCCACCCCGCTTTCGCCCAGCAGCATCACCGTCACGTCAGTCTGCGCCGCGCGCTGCGCGATGCGCAAAATATCCTGCATCGCCGGTGACTGCGCCACCACCGCCGCCGCGGGAGGATCCGCCGCCTCGCGGGCAGCGGCTGCGGTCTGCGCCGCACCCCGCCGTGCCGGCAGCGCCAGCGCCGCGGCGGACGGCACGAACTGGCGGATTTTGGCCAGCACCGCGTCTGCTTCCAGCGGCGCGCTCAGGTAGTCCGCCGCCCCCTGCTGCAACGCCTGAACCGCCGCCTGCACCGAGGCGTGGCGGGCGATGACCAGCACCGGCAGCGCCGGCTGCAGCGCATGCAGCCGCGCCAGCACGCGCGGCACATCGACGCCCGCACCGTCACCGGCGCAGAACACCAGATCGGGCGACCAGCCCTGCTCGACGCTGCGCAAGGCCGCGTCGGCCGTTTGCAGCCACTGCGTCACACAGCCGGCGGACTGCAGGTCGTCGTGCAGCCGCTGGGCGCGGGCCGTGTCGGGATCGATCAGCAAAATACGCGGAGAAGTCATCGGCGAAGCAAGCAAAACTCCCGTGCGGGCGGGCGCTAGCGACAAGGTAGCAAATCCGGGGCCTACCGGGTGACGATTTTCCGACGCGGCGATGGCCTTCGTGCCCGCCCCGCAGGCGGCCGCAACGACGCCGTCGCCCCGGCCCCGCCCGGCGCGCGGTCAGCCGCGCGGGTCCACGCTCAAGCCGTATTTGCGGATTTTCTCCACCAGTGTGGTGCGGCGCAAACCCAGATGCTGCGCGGCGTGCGCGATGACGTTGCGGCTGCGCTGCAGGGCCTGCTCGATCAGGCTGCGTTCGATGTGTTCCAGGTAGGCGCGCAAATCCATGCCCGGCTCGGGCAACACCGGCTGCGGCAGCGGCTCGGCCATGGCCTGCATGAGCTCGTGCAGACCCTCCGTGCCATCGCCCTCGGCAGATGCCACCGCCGATGCGGCCTGATCGGTCTCGGCCCAGGCCGACTCGCCGTCAGGACGCAACTTGGGCGGCAGATCGGCCACGCGCACCGTCGAACCGGCGTGCAAAATGAGCAGCCGCTCCATCAGATTCTGCAGTTCGCGCACATTGCCCGGCCAGCGGTAGGCCAGCAAGGCCTGTTCCACGCCGTCGCCAAAGCGCAGCCGGCCCAGGCCCTGCTGCTGCAGGCGCTGCAGCGTGTGTTCGGCCAGCAGCAAAATGTCGTCGCCACGTTCGCGCAGCGGCGGGACTTGCAGCGGAAACACGTTGAGGCGGTAAAACAGGTCCTCGCGGAACCGGCCCAGACCGATTTGCTGCTCCAGATCGCGGTGGGTGGCGGCGACGATGCGCGCCTGCGCGGCCAGCACCTCGCTGCCGCCGACGCGCTCGAAGCATTTTTCCTGCAGCACGCGCAGGATTTTCACCTGCAGCGGCGGGCTCATTTCGGCGATTTCGTCGAGAAACAGCGTCCCTCGCCCCGCCAGCTCGAACCGCCCTTTGCGCGCCTGGATCGCCCCGGTAAAGGCGCCACGCTCGTGGCCGAACAGCTCGCTTTCCATGAGTTCGCCGGGAATGGCACCGCAATTCACCGCGACGAACGGCCGCGCCGCGCGCGGCGACCAGGCGTGCACCGCCCGTGCCACGAGTTCTTTTCCCGTGCCGGATTCACCGAGCACCAGCACCGTGCTGTCGGTCTGCGCCACGCGCCGGATCTGCTCGCGCAACGCGCGCATCGGCGGACTCTGGCCGAGCAGCAGATCGCTGCCGTCGTCGGCGGTTGCCAGCGGAATGGACGTGCGGTCGTCGTACATGGGCGACATTGTCGCAGCCCCTGCCGCCATGCGGCTCAGGGCAGTTTGCGCAAAATGCCGTCAGTGCCGGTCAGGCGGTGCAGCGGGGCGCGCGCGGCCCGGGCCGCTGCGGCGCTGCGGAACGGCCCGACGTAAAACAGCCGCAGCCCGCGCACGGTCTGCGGGGCCAGGCACACCTCGGTATAGCCGGCGCGGTGCAGGCGCTGCGCCAGACGTTCGATCCCCTGCGGTTTGCCAAACGCACCGACCTGCACATACCACCCGGCGCGGCGACAGACCGCCACGGCGCCGGCCGGATGCCGCGCCGCCACCGCCCCATGCGCAGCGGCATCATGGGCCGCTGCGGCCTGCCGCGGCGCGCGTTGCCGCGGCGGTTTGTGCGGCGCCGCGGCATGCTGCGGGTGCGCCGGCCGGGCGGTGGCCTGCGACGCCGGCGGCTGCACCTGCTGCACCGGCATGTGCGCGGGCGCAGCCGGCGACGCCGGTGTCGCCGGCTGCGCTGTCTGGGCAGGCGCCGGATGCGACGCGGCTGCCGCCGCCGGTGCCGCTTGCGCTGCCGCCTGCGGCGCGCTGCCTGCCGCGGCCAGCGCGTCGATGGCCGCCGCAGCGGCTTTTTGCACCTGCGCCGCACTCGGCGCCTGCCGTGGCGCGGATGCCGCATGGGCAGCGGCCGACGCCGGGGCCAGCGGCGCCGGGGCCGACGGGCGCGCGGCCGGCGTGATCACCGTGGTCGTCGTGCCGACGGCAGGCTTGCGCAAACCGACGGCGGCCCACACGGCCAGGCCGATGAGGATGAGCACGCCGAGGAGCAGGATGCCGCGATTGAGCCAGCGCAGGCGGTTTTTCAGGGGTTGCAGTTCGTCGTTCAAGAGCGGGTTCCGTGGCTGGGCGGAGGGACGCGCGCTGCCGCGGCCTCGGGCTGCTCTGCCGGGGCCTGCGCGGGCACGATGGGCGTTTCGTTCACGGTCGCGTTGGCGAGGGGGGACACTACGACGACGCTGACACGGCGGTTGGCCGCCCGGCCTTGCGCCGTGGCATTCGTTGCCACCGGATGATATTGACCATATCCGGCAGCGACAAGTTGTTCCGGCGGCACCCCCTGGGCGATGAACATTTCGACCACCGACACGGCGCGCGCCGCCGACAGCGCCCAGTTGGAGTGGAACTGCGGGGTGTTGATCGGCCGGTCATCGGTGAAGCCGTTGACCTGGATGGGGTACGTCACCCCGCGCAGCACGCCGGCGATCTGGTCGAGCAGATCCTGCGCCTGCGGCGTCAGATCGGCCTGCCCGGAGGCGAACAGCACGGTGTCGTGGATGTCGATGACCACGCCCAGCGGCGTGGTGCGCACCCGCACATCGCCCTTGCGGATGGCGCTGGAGAGCAGTTCCTGGATTTTTTTAGCCACTTCGTCCAGGGTTTTTTGCACCTCGCGCGCGGCAGGGCCGCCGCGGCCCGGCTCGATGACTTCGGGTTTTTGCGGCTTGGGCAGCGGTGGCAGGTCGATGGCCGATGGCGTGCTGTTGAACGGTTGGCCGGTCTGCACGGGTACGGGCGTGGTCGGCTGGCCGGTGAATGCAGCGATGATGGTCTGCGACAACACCTTGTACTTGCCCTCGTTGAGCGAGGAAATCGAGTACATGACGACAAAAAACGCGAACAGCAGGGTGATGAAGTCGGCATACGACACCAGCCAGCGCTCGTGGTTTTCGTGCTCTTCGTGCGGTTTGGGGCGGGCCATGGGCGTTGCTCGGAAGAGAATGCGGACTCACGGATGCGGACTCACGCCGCAGACGGCGGCGCACCCTTGCGCTGCCGCGCCACCTGACGGCGATGGTGACGGAAAATCAGCCGGTCCAGGTCGTTTTGTACCGTCGCGTCCAGCCCCTGGAGCTCCAGGGTATGCCAGAACTGGCCGCGGTCGGGCAGCAGTTCGGTGATCACGCCAGGCAACACCAGCGGCAGGGCGATGCGGTGACGCAGATAAATCCGCGCCCAGACATGCCGGCCGACGTCGAGCGCCTCCTCGCTGGCCCAGCGCAGTTTGTGCGACGACAGCGCGCAGGGCCGCTCCGGCGGCAGGTTGCCCAGCCCGCGCAGCGCCGCGCTGGCCATGAGCAGCAGCAGATCGACCCGACGTTCGAGATTCTGGATCGGGTCGGGACGGCCGTGCTCGGCCTCGTGCGACACCGGCGGTTCGTCGAGCATGAGCAGGGCGCGCAGCAGGGTGTTGTTGTCGGCCATGACCTCGCCGAGTGGCTGCGGCGGGGTCAGCGCGTCGACCCAGTCCAGCGGGAAGACGCCATCGAGCTGCACCGCGGCGACGGCGCCGTGCAGCGCCTCGGGATGACTGGCGAAAAACCGGGAGTCGGGAAAATCGGCTGAGGACATGGCGGGCGTCTCCGGGCAAGGCAGCGATTGTCCCACCAAAGCAAAAACCGGGCCCTGCCCCGTCGCCGCGCAGAGCGCGGGCGCAGCCTCAGCCTGCGGCCTGCTCCAGGCTCTGCCGCCACGAATCGCGCAGCGCGGTGACCACGGTGCGGCAGTCGGCAATGGCCTGCAGGTCGTCGAAAATATTTGCCTGGGCCAGGCGTTCGAGCAGATAGGCGTAGATGCGTTGCAGTCGTTCGCCCACCTCCCCGCCGGGAAGTGCCGATGCCTGCGGCGTGTCGGGCAATGCCGCCAGCAGGTGTTCGACCAGTTGATACGCCCGGCCGAGCGACTGTCCCTTGAGCGGCAGGTCTTTCCCCTCGGGGTTGCGCAGCGCAGTTTCGGCACGGCGCAGGTATTCCAGGATGCCGTCCAGACCCAGGACGTAGAGCCGGTCGGCAGGAATGCCCTGGTTTTCCACCTGACGGTAAGCGCGCACGGCAAAGGCTGCTGCACTCATTCAATTCTCCTCTTCGCTTGACGCCGATCCGGCAGCACTCAGCCACCGGTCGAACTGGAATTCGAGCTCGAACTGCTCGACGGACTGAAAAACGCCGACAGATACTGGCCCACCGACTGCAGTTGCGCCACCTGCGTCTGCATGGCGTTGAACTGCTGCTGCAGCAGCGCGGTTTGCGCCGCGGCGCTGTTTTGCAACTGGGTGATCTGCTGGTTGATGCTGTTGATGGTGTTGTTCAGCCCGCTGGTGGCCGCCGAGACAAAGCCGTACTGCGTATTGAGCGCCTGGCTGAGGATGGCGTTCATCTGCTGGTAAATGCCCTGGCTGACGGTGATGCTGCCCAGGCTGCCCGTGCTCTGTCCGGCAATATTGACCTGAAGCCCCAGCGCCGCCCCTGGGCCGGTGACGGTGAGCAACTGCCCGGAACCGCTGGCGGTCTGGCCGTTGATCGAGCCGACGACGTCGGTGCCGGTGGCGGTGCGCAAGGTCGTCCCGATGCCTGTGCTGCCGCTGCCCGCCGGCTGCGTCGACACCACGGTAAAGGTCTGCGCGCTACCGTAGCCCGACGATTCGAACTGCAGAGTGCCGTTGTCGTTCACCGCGGTGATGGTGTTGAGCCCCTGCTGGCTGAGGGTGGCGTTGATGGTGGCGACGATGCCGTCGATGGTCGAGCCCGAGGCCAATTGCACCGACACGCTCGTCGCCCCGGAGCCGATGATCAGCGTTTCCGCACTGCTGAGTCCGCCGCTGGGCACCGGGTTGCTGGCCGTGAGCACGGCCTGCGTCGCTCCGGAGGTGACGTTGATCGCATAGGTGCCGGGCTGGGTGTTGCTGCCGGCGCCGACGAACTGCACATTGGCGTTGGTCGCCGTGCCGACCTGGCCGAACAGCCCGGCCACGGCGTTGTAATTGCTCTGCAGCGCCTGGCTGAGCTGGCCGGAATTGAGCACCAACGTCCCGTCCTGCGCCAGGCTGACGCCGACCGCGCCGAGCGACGTGTAGGCGCTGCCGGGCTGGGTGCCGATGCCCTGGCCGCTGATGAGATTGAGCAACTGGGTGCGCAGGGTCTGGATGGCGGCGTTGCCGATCAGCGGCCCGGCCTGACCGGAGCTGCCGCTGCTGCCGGGGTTGTAGGCGGTGAGCTGGTTGAGCGTGCCCATCGCCGAATTGAACGCGGTGACGAAACTCTGCACCGACGTGACGAAGGCGCTGGTGTCGTTGGCCACGGTCAACGTGGTCGAACCGCCGGCCTGCAGCAGATTCAGGCTCACCCCGGGGATGGCTCCGCTGACGGTGTTGGTGGCGCTGGTGACGGTCAGGCCGTTGATCGCCACCGACGCGTTCTGCGCCGCCTGGCTTTGTGTCATGCCGCCGGAGGTTCCCGGGCTGTAACTCAGCGCGGCGAGCGACCCCGTGGCGCCGCTGACGTTGACGGTGAACGCGTTGGCCGCGCCGGTGTTGTTGCCGGTCAAGGTCAGGCGGTAGCCGGTGCCGTCATAGATGACTGCGGCGCTGACCCCGCTGTTGGACTGGTTGATCGCCGCGGCGATGCCGTTGAGCGAGTTGTTGCTGTTGTCGATGGTGACATTGGTCACCGTGCCGCTGCCGACCTGGATTTGCAGCGTGCCGGTGCCCACTGCGGTGTTGGTCGCCGAGGCAAAGTCCTGCGAGTACACGCTCTGCGCCTGCGCCAGCACGATGTTGCTCAGCGAGTACGTGCCCAGCGGCGCATTCGCGCTGGCCGTGCCCGACACGGCGCTGGAGTTGCTCAGGTTGACGGTGCGGTTGTTGAGCTGGGTGACGTTTTGCAGGCTCGCCACGGTCGACTGCAGACTCGACAGCGCGCTTTGCACCTGCCCCCAGGCCGACAAGGTGGTCTGGTACGTCTGCTGCTGGTTCTGCAGCAGGGTGATGGGCTGCTGGTACGCCGCGGACAGGGTGGAGATCAGCGACTGCACATTGATGCCGCTGACCAATCCCGAAATCGATACCGATGACATGCTGCACTCCGAAAGCGAACAGTACCCATTGGATTTAACGACACGTTCGCGCCGAACTGAAGGGCGCTGTGGGACTCTGTGGGACGCTGTAAGGCGCGGCGGCGCGGACCGGCGGGATCAGGCCTTTTCCTGCAACAGGCTGCCCGGGGGCATGGGCTGGCCGGCTTCCTGCGCGGCGGCCTTCATCACCTGCTCGGCCGGGATGTAATAACGCACGAACACCTGCTGCGTGAGTTTGTCTTTGAGCTCGACGAGCAACTGGCCGGGGTGCTGGCCGTCCGGGTCCAGCCCTGCGGACAGCGCGATCGACGGCGCGTTCTGGCTGATCTGCTTTTGCAGCGTGTCGGCGGCCTGCGCCAGCGCCGCCGCGGAAACCGCCTTGGCCGCCGCTGGCGGTGGCGGCGCGGGCGACGCCGCGGCAGCGCCGGCGGCTGCGGCGGTGGTCTGCGGCTGTGGTGCAGGCGGCGACGCCACCGTCTGCGCCGCGTTCACTGCCGGCCATCCCAGTGCATTTTGAACGTCCATGATGCCTCCTGTTCGGGCAGATGAAACTCAAAATGGCAGCCCCGCCCCAGATGGCAAAACCCCCGGGACGCCTGACGGCGACCCGGGGCAAGCCCTGGAGAGGCTCAAACCCTGCGCTTACGGCAGCAGCTTGAGGTAGCTTTGCTGCAGCGCATTGGCCTGCGCCAGGGTGGAGATGCCCGCCTGCTGCAGGATCTGGTACTTGGACAACTGCGTCGTCGCCTGCGCGATGTTCGCGTCCTGCACCACCGACTGTGCCGCCTGCAGATTGGTCGCCGTGGTCTGCACGTTCTGCACCGAGGCCTGCACCCGGTTCTGGATCGCGCCGAGCGCGCCGCCCTGCTGGTTCAGGGTGTTGATCGCCTGGTCGATGATCGCAATCGCCTGGTTGGCTCCCTGCACGGTGGACACGTCGACCGTGGACACCGCGGTCAGCGAGCTGATGTCGCCCAGACCGATATTGCTACCGCCGCTCAAGGTGTAGCCCTGCGTGGATTGCAGCTGCACGAAGCCCTGCACCAGCGCGGTGCCGGCACCGCTGGAGATCGCCGTGCCGACGCCATTGGCGTCCTGCAGCGTGCCGCTGCCGCCGAAGCCGGAGATGAGGATGTTCTGCCCCTGGTTCTGCGTCAGCACCAGCTGGTTGTTGGCGTTGACGCTGGCGGTCACGCCGGTCTGCGCCGTGGCGTTGTTGATCGCCGCGACCAGCCCGCTCAGTCCCGTCGGATCGGTGCTGGTGACGTTGGCCGAAATGTTCACCGTATTGGTCGGGCTGCCCGAGGTGCCGTTGCTCAGCGAGAACGAGAACGACCCGGTGGTCACGGTGAACGCCACGCTGGTGTTGGCCGTGGCCGTCACCCCGGTGCTCTGCGAAATGGCGTTGAACGACGCTGCGATGTTCGCCGCCGATTCATCCGCGGTGACGCTGATGCCGCTGGCGCCGGCCGACCCCGACACGTACACCGTGCCGGACGTGAACTTGCCCCCGCCTGTGCTGATGGTGTAGGCCGAGCCGTAGCCGTTGTTGCTCACCGAAATGCCGCTGGTGCCCGAATACACGCTGCCGCTGGTCGCCATGGTGTAGTTGCCGATGGCGTTGGCCTGCGAG
>JAJZAQ010000033.1 GCA_021799355.1 Pseudomonadota bacterium | reverse complement strand
AGCGTCACGCTGGGCAGCAGCGGACAGGTCATCGCCATTCCCTACACCACCCCGCCGGGCGGCTATTGGAGCGTCACCCTCGCCGGCAGCGTCGCCGCATCGGGCGACGCCTTCACCCTGAGCGCTGCAGGCGGCGGCAACGGCGGCAACGCGCAGGCGATGGCGGCGTTGCAAACCGCCAAAACGCTCAGCGGTGGCACCGCCTCGCTCGAAGACGTCTATACCCAGCTCGTCGCGCGGGTGGCCACGCAGGGCAGCCAGGCGCAAAGCGCGGCCAGCGCCGCCAGCGCCGTGGCCGCGCAGGCCGTGGCGGCGCAGCAGTCGGTCTCCGGGGTGAATCTGGACGAAGAGGCCACCCGGCTGCTGCAATACCAGCAGGCGTACCAGGCCGCGGCCAAGGCGATCCAGGTGGGCAACAGCCTGTTCACCTCACTGTTGCAGGCCGTGCAGTAAAAGGAGCGGGCCATGCGCATCAGCACGCCACAGTTCTACGCCGCCAGCTTGAGCGGCATCCTCAACCAGCAGAACACCCTCAACACCCTCAGCCAGCAGCTGGCCACCGGCAGCAGCCTGGTCAACCCGTCGGACGCACCGGTGGCGGCGGCGCAAAACGTCACCTTGAGCGGCCAGATCAACCGCCTGGCCGATTACGCGCAAAACGGCCAGAACGCGCAAAACGCGCTGCAAATCGAGAGTTCGACGCTGCAAAGCGTCGGCACGCTGCTCGACCAGGTGCGGCAACTGGCGGTGCAAATGAACAACGGCACGGTCAACGCCAGCGACCTGCAAAACGCCGCCGGCGCCATGCAGGGCTATTTGCAGCAACTGGTGCAATACGCCAACACGCAGGACGGCCAGGGCAATTACATTTTTGCCGGCAGCCAGAGCGCGACGCAGCCGTTCACCCTGCACGCCGACGGCAGCGTCAGCTACGCCGGTGACGGCGGGCAAAACCAGCTCGCCCTCGGCCCCAGCCTGAACACCGCCATCGGCGACCCCGGCAACGCCATTTTCATGAACAGCCGCGCGGGCAACGGCACCTTCAGCGTCACCGCCGGCAGTGGCAACACCGGCAACGCCACCGCCGGGCCTGGCACGGTCAACGCCATGGCGCAGGCGCAGCAGATCCTGCAGGTCGACGGCACGCAATACCAGATCAGTTTCAGCGGCAGCGGCAGCGGCATGACGTACACCGTCACCAGCGGCAGCGGCGGCGTGTTCGCGTCCGGCGCGGTGGTCGGCAGCGGCAGCTTCACCGCCGGGATGAGCATCGCCCTGCCTGCGGGAGGCAACCCGGCGATCACCGTCCCGATCGTCGGCACCCCGGCAGCAGGTGACCGCTTCACCGTCGCCGCGGCGGCGCCGCAAAGCCTGTTCCAGACTTTCCAGCAACTCGCCCAGGCTTTCGCCGCCACGGCGCAGGCGCCCGGAGCCAACGCGCTGCGGGCGCAAACCATCAGCAACGCCCTGGCCAGCCTGGACCAGAGCCAGACCACCCTGCTGTCCACCCAGGCCGCCATCGGCAGCCGGCTGCAGCAGGTGCAGGCGGTACAGGCGCAAAATGCCAGCTTGACGCTGCAACTGCAAACGCAGCAGGCCCAGCTCACCAATATCAATTACCCTCAGGTCATCACCCAGTACCAGCAAAGCCTGACCGCGCTGCAGGCAGCGGAAAAGGCGTTCACGCAGGTGCAGGGGTTGAGCCTGTTCCAATACATCTGACACCATGCCCGCGGCCCGGCAGCATCTCTGGGAAACTCTCGACTCGACCGAACCGGCAGAACTCGGCGCCTACCACCACAACCCGCGCACTGACCTGCTCACGCTGCTGCGACACCCGCCACGGCGTGTGCTCGATGTCGGCTGCGCAGCGGGGGCAATGGGTGCCGGGCTCAAGCAGCGCTTCCCCGCGGTAGAACTCTGGGGCATCGAGGGCAACGCGCACATGGCCGCGCTGGCACAGGCGCATTACCACCACGTCATCACCGGTCTGGTGCAGGACGTCGATTTGGCCGAGCACGGCCTGCAGCCCGGCAGTATCGACACTCTGGTGCTCGCCGACGTCCTCGAACACACCCCCAACCCGTGGCGCACCTTGGACAGGCTGCGCCAATGGCTGACTGCCGACGCGCAGGTGCTGGTCAGCCTGCCCAATGCGCGCAATCTCTGGTTGCTCAACGAACTGGCGCAAGGCCGCTGGAGCTACGAACCCTCGGGCATTCTGGACATCACCCATTTGCGCTTTTTCACCCGTGACGAAGGCCAGCGCCTGCTCGAACAGACCGGCTACGTGGTCGAGGCGGTGTCGTACGGGCCAGACAGCCGCTTTCTGCACGCGCCGCGGCCGGCGGCATTTCCGGCCAATCTGGAAACCGACCGCCTGGTGGTGAAAAACCTCAGCGCCGACGACTACCAGCAACTCATCAGCCTGCAGGTGTTCTACCGCGCCCGCCCGCAGCTGCCGCAGGCCGGCAAAACCACAGAGCACACAGCATCCGTTGCGGCGGACGACGTGCAACCACGAATCCTTTACGCCGGTGCGCCGCAAGGCACCGGGACGGCCGTGCTGCTGCACCTGTTCTACCCGGAATTATGGCCGGAGTTCGCCGCCTGGCTGCGGCAACTGCCCGCGCCGCTGGATGTCTACGTCTCGCTCGCTGCCGGACGCGACGCCGTGGCTGCAGACATCGTGCGCGACGTCCCCGGCGCAGTGGTTTTGCTTCACCCCAACCGCGGGCGCGACATCGCCCCGCGGCTGGCGCTGCTGCGCCTGGCGCGCGCGCGGCAATACACCCAGCTGCTGTTCGTCCACGGCAAAAAATCGCCACATCTGCGCGAAGTCACGCAAATCCACATCCCCTTTTTGCAGCACCGCGACGGTGACCGCTGGCGGCGCGAGCTGCTGGCCGAGCTCGCCAGCAGCGCGCAGGCGACCGTGGCGGCGTTTGCGCAGCAGCCGCGCCTGGGTCTGGTCGGCCCGCGCGGTTTCTGGCTCGGCCTGCTGGGCGACGCCAACGTCCCCCGGCTGAGCCAGCTGGCGCAGCGCCTAGGCATCGCTGTCGATCTGACGCGGCACGGCTACTTCGCCGGGTCGATGTTCTGGTGCCGGCCGCAGGCGCTGGACCCGCTGCTGGCGCTGAACCTCACTGCGACCGACTTCGACGACGAGGCCGGGCAGACCGATGGCACGCTGGCGCACGCCGTCGAGCGCGCCTTCACCCTCAGCGCCGAGCGTGCCGGACTGGAAATCCGCGACACCGCAGGCACGTTGCTGGCCGCGCCGCCCCGGCCGGCTTTGCCCTGGCTGCCCGAAGTGCGCTGGCTGCCCGGCGAACGCGACTGGGCCGAACAAACCTTGTCGCAGTGGCGCGCGACGGGCGATGCGCTGCCGACATTCGCGCTGGGGGTTTGCGAGCACACGCACCTCAGCGCCGTGCCGACGGCACAAAGCCTGCAGGCGCAATGGCTCGGGTGCACTCCGTACCATCTGGCTGCAGGTGGTGACGACCTGATCGGACGGGCCAATGCCGCGCTGCTGGGCAGCGGCGCCGACTGGGTCGGGCTGATCGACGCCGGTGATCAGCTTGCGCCCGATGCCCTGTTCCGCGTCGCCCACGCGTTGCATGCGCATCCGCAGTGGCAGATCGTCTACACCGACGAAGACCAGCTCACCGCCGACGGCCAGCACACCAACCCGCACTGCAAGCCCGACTTCAACCTCGACTATCTGCGCAGCCTGCCGTATGTCGGCGGGCTGCTGCTCATGCGCCGCGAGCTGTTCGCTGCACTCGGCGGTTTCGACCCGCAGGCCGAAGGCGCCGAAGACTACGACCTGCTGCTGCGCGCCTGGGAACACCTGCAGCGCAGCGGCGCGGGCGAGGCGGCCATCGGCCACGTCCCCGAAGTGCTGTATCACCGCCTGGTCGGCTCGGGGCACACACAAAAGCCGGTGCCGGAGATCCTGCAGGCCGGACAGGACGCGCTGCAGCGGCATTTCTCCCGTCTGGGCGTGGCCGCGCAGGTGCAGCCCGGGCCGTTCCCGCCGTCGTTCCGCGTGCGCTGGCCGCTGCCGGACGCCAAGCCGCTGGTGTCCATCCTCATCCCCACGCGCGACCAGTTGCCGCTGCTGCAGCGCTGCATCGAATCGCTGATCGAAAAAACCCGCTACCCGGCGTATGAAATCCTGCTGATCGACAACGACAGCCAGACGACGCAAGCGCGCAACTACCTTGCGGCGATCGAAAGCAACGAAGCCCAGCTCGGCGGCCGGCTGCGCGTGCTGCGCCAGCCGGGGCCGTTCAACTTTTCCGCGATGAACAACGCCGCGGCACGCGCCGCGCGGGGCGACTACCTGCTGCTGCTGAACAACGACACCGCCGCGCTGCACGACGACTGGCTCGACGACATGATGGGCCATGCACTGCGTCCGGACGTGGGCGTCGTCGGCGCCAAGCTGCTCTACCCCGACGGCAAAATCCAGCACGCCGGGGTCATCCTCGGACTGCGCGGCCCCGCCGAGCATCCGTTCATCGGCCGCCCGCCGGAAGACCGCGGCTACTTTGGCCGCGCGCAGCTGGCGCAAGACCTGTCTGCGGTCACTGGCGCCTGCCTGCTGATCCGCAAAAGCGTGTTCGAACAGGTCGGCGGGCTCGACGAAACTGCGTTCAAAGTGTCGTACAACGACATCGACCTGTGCCTGAAAGTGCGCGAGGCTGGCTACCGCATCGTGTTCACCCCGTTTGCGCTGCTCATGCACGAAGGGTCGGCCAGCCAGAAATCGGGCACCGAAACCCAGCCTGACGCCGCCAAGCTCCAGCGCTTTGCCGCGGAAAAGGACGCGATGTACGCCAAATGGCTGCCGCAACTGGCGTATGACCCGGCGTACAACCGCCATCTGAGTCTGGTGAGCACCGACTTTCTGCTCGATGACCAGCCCTGCGTCAGCTGGGCGCCGCAGTGGCGGCCACAGCCTCGCGTGCTGGTCCATCCCGCCGACCGCGAGGGCTGCGGCGAATACCGCATCATCGCTCCGCTGCGCGCCCTCAACCGCGCCGGGCGCACACAGGGCTGGGAGACCATGCGGCTGTTCGACCCGGCGGAAATGCAGCGCATCGACCCCGACACCCTGGTGGTGCAGCGGCAGATGGAATGGCCGCAAATCGAGGCGCTGGAGCGCCACGCCAAATACAGCCGGGCGTTTCGCGTGTTCGAGATCGACGACCTCATCACCAACCTGCCGGTCAAGAGCGTGCACAAAGCCAGCATCCACAAAGACATCGCCAAGCGCTTTCGCAAAGCCGCCGGGCTGTGCCACCGTCTGGTCGTGGCCACCGAGCCGTTGGCGCAGGCGTATGCCCATTTCACCGACGAGGTCGTGGTGCAGCCCAATTACCTCGAAGCCGCGCGCTGGGGGCAGCTCAAACCGGCGCGCGCCGAGCGCGTCAAGCCGCGCGTGGGCTGGGCCGGAGGTGTCGGCCACACCGGCGACCTCGACCTCATCATCGACGTGGTGCGCGACACCGCCACCGAATTCGACTGGGTGTTTTTCGGCCTGTGCCCCGAACCGCTCAAACCACTGGTCAAGGAATTCCACCCCGGGGTGCCGCTGGATCAATACCCGGCCAAACTCGCCAGCCTCGACCTCGACCTGGCCGTAGCGCCGCTGGAATTCAACGCCTTCAACGAGGCCAAGAGCCATTTGCGCCTGCTCGAATACGGCGTGCTGGGTTACCCGGTGCTGTGCACCGACATCACACCGTACCAGGGAGATTTTCCCGTCACCCGCGTGGCCAACCGCTACCGCGACTGGCTGCGCGCGCTGCGCGAGCTCACCGCCGACCGCGCGGCGCTGCGCGCGCAGGGCGATGCGCTGCGCGCCAAAGTGCTGGCCGACTGGATGCTCGAAGACCATCTGGACACGTGGTTGCGCGCCTGGCTGCGCTGACGGAGGATGTGCGCCGCGCCGCTTGCCACGCCGCTGTGCGCCGGCTGATAGCATCGCAGCCACATTCCCGGTGTTTTCGTCGTATCCATGACTCTTTCTGATCCCACCGTCTCCGCCGCCGGCAGCCACGCCGTAGCCGACGGCGCGCGGGTGCACATCGCGCGCCAGCCCATCGTCGACCGCAAGCAGCAAATCATCGGCTATGAGCTGTTCGCGCGGGAAACCGCCACCGCCGAGCACGCGCCGGCGCAGCACAGCGCGCAGTCCGACAGCGTGCTGCTGTTCAACGCGCTGTCGAACATCGGCTCGGAAAACCTGTTCGGTGAAAAACTTGCCTTCATCAACTGCGTCATCGACGACCTGCAGGCCGAGCACCTGGACATCGTGTTCCCCGAGCGCATCGTGCTCGAAGTGCCGCGCATCTACGGCGACGACGCCGCGCGCATCGCCGAAGTCGCCGCGTGGCTCAAACCGCTGCGCGAGCGCGGCTTCGCCCTGGCCTCGGGGCCGTTTGCCGCAGCGTCGATCTACGCCGCCTGGCTGCCCTACCTGAGCTACATCAAAACCGACGTGCAGGCGATTTCGTCCAACGTCGCCGTGGCGCTGCAGCGCAAGGCCGAAGCCCACCGCAACCTCAAACTGGTGGCGGAAAAGGTCGAAACCCCCGAGCAGTTCAAAACCTATTTCGACGCCGGTTTTCACGCTTTCCAGGGCTATTACTTCGCCCGTCCGCAGACGGTCAGCGCCAAGGTCGTCAACCCGGCGTATGTCAACGTGCTGCAACTGATGAATCTGGTCATGCGCCAGGCCGAGCTCGACGAGATCGAGCTGGTGCTCAAGCGCGACCCGGCGCTGTCGTTCAAGCTGCTGCGTTACATCAACTCGTCGGGCTTCGGACTGATGTCCGAAGTCACCTCGTTCCGCCATGCCGCGGCGATTCTGGGCTACAAAAAACTGTTCCGCTGGCTGGCGCTGCTGCTGGCCACTGTGCCCGGCAGCGCTTCGTCGCCGGCGATCGCGCGCACCGCCATCACCCGCGGTCGCATGATGGAGCTGCTGGCCAGGGACACACTGTCGGCCGAAGACGCCGACAACGCCTTCATCGTCGGCATTTTTTCGCTGCTCGACGCCATGCTCGGCGTGCCGATGGCACAGGCGATCCGCGAGATCACCCTGCCCGAGCCCGTGGTCCTGGCGCTGCTCGAAGACCGCGGCCTGTTCGGCAGCTACCTGCAACTGGCGCGCGCCGTCGAACAGCGGGACTTCGACAACCTCGATTTTCTGTCCTCCACGCTGGGCATTCCCGGCTGGCGGGTGAGCTCCATCCACCTGGCCGCGCTGGCCTGGGTGGAACAAATCGGTCTGTGACGCTGCACCATGAAAGACGTCAGCGCCAAACTCTTCCGCGAGGAGTACCAGGTCAACTCCGAGCAGCAAGCCGACCACGTGCTACACAAGCTCATCGAGCGCCACGAGCCGCTGGCCGTGCTGCCGCACGACCGCGCCGAGGAATTCACTTCGGCGCTGCTCGCCGCCAACCGCGCCAAGCACTGGCTGATCATCGACGAGCTCGTCCCGGCAGCGGGCAATCTGCGGCTGGCCCACGGCGCGCCGTTTTTCAGCATCGGCCGTTACGAAGGCGTGTTCGTCGGCTTTCAGTCCAGACTGCTCGAACGCATCGATTTCGAGGGCTACGGCGCACTGCGCATCGCCTACCCCGAGCAGTTCTACTACCTGCAGCGGCGAAATTTTTTCCGGGTCACCGTCGCGCCGGGGGACATCGGCACGGTCGAACTGCAACGCCGTGGCGCCAAGCCGCTGTACGGCCAATGCCACGACATCAGCGTCAACGGCATGCGCCTGCTGGTGCCCGCGGCGCTGGATTATGCGCTGACCAGCGGCGAGTACGTGCCGCTGGTGCGCTTCAGCCTCGAAGACATCGAACTGGCGGTCGAAGCCGAAGTGCGCTACGTCGGCACGCTGCGCGACACCCGCGCGCGCCAGCCGATGCGGCAGGTGGGCATCCAGTTTCTCAACATGGCTCCGGGATTCGAGCAGCGGCTGCAGAGTTACGTGCAGCGCCGCGACCGCGAACTGCTGCGCGAAGCCCGGCGCTGACGGCCGACGGCCTGCCCGCGCCGCGGCCGTTCAGGCGCCCGCTTCCACGGGCGGTTCGCCCTGAGCCGGTTCGAGCTGCAGCAGCCGCGGCGCCAGCGCCGCCAGTTCCGCCATCTCGGGTTGCGGTGTGAACACCCCGCTGCCGCGCACACCGTCTGCCTCGACGATGTGCTGCGCAAACTCTCCGCGTTGCACGTCGAACAGCAAGGGGGCCTGGCGGTGTGCGCGCAGGTCTTCTCCCGGCCGTTGCGGCAGCAACACCATGACCAGCGGCACGACCGGCGCCGGCAGTTGCGGGTAGTCCAGGCCGAAATGCGCCGCGCCGACGAGCAAAAAGCTGATTTGCGCGTCGTCGAGCGACTGCAGCCAGACGAACGGCCGCTCGGTGCGCACGCCGATCAGTGCGAAACGCTGCAGGGTCTCGAACCCCGGCAACGGCGCCGCGGCCTGCCAGATCTGATGCGCCTCCAGCGGCAGCGCGCCAAACCGCGTCGGCCACAGCGTCGCGCTGCCGGCCGCGGCCTGTGCCGTGGGAGAGAGCAAATCGCGGTTCACGGCGCGCCGTCCTCACTGGAACCAGGAATCCACTGCGCCAGGGACAGCTGTTGCGGCGCGACCGCGGATTGATTGTCCTGACGGATTTGCACGTACAGCTCCTCGCGCAGAATGCGCAGCTCCGCCGGGCCCTCGATGCCCAGCCGCACCTTGCCCGGGGCCGACTGCAGCACGACCACGCGAATGGCGTCGCCGATGCGGATGACTTCACCAGGACGGCGGGTCAGGATCAGCATGCCCAAGTCGTGTCTGGCCGGCGCAACTGGCTGAAAGTGCCGGCGCTTAAGCGCGGACCAGCCGCCGAGGTGCGGCAGCGGTGCGCTGCCCTTGCGCGCCGTACAGTGTGTCCGCCTCGGACGTGCCGCGCAGGATGTGCAAACCGCCTTCGACATGGCGCAGCAGCGCCTGAATCATGGCGCCGTTGCGCTGGTTGGCCGTGGCCACCTGCCGCGCCAGTTGCCGCACCTGCGGCCACAACGGCGCCTGCGCCGCCAGCGCGTCCTGCGCAAACGCGGCCTGGCGCTGCCGTTCGATGGCATCGAGCTCGGCGAACAGCGCGGTTTTTTCCGCCGCCAGCGCATCGAGCCTCTCGGCTGCGGCGTGCAGCAGGCAATCGTGCTCGGTGGCGAGCAGACGGTCCAGCGCCTGCAGTTTGTGCAGTTGCGCGTCGAGCAAGACGGACAATGGCGTGGACATCGGCGGTTTTTAACGTGCGCTGCCGGTTTTTGCCGCTGGCCGCGACGCCGCCAGCAGCGACTGGCTGTCCTGCAACAGCCCGCGGGCGATGCGCTGCGGATCGACCGCATAACGACCCGACTGGATGGCGGCCTGCAACGCGGCAATGCGTGCCTCGCCAGCCGCCGACGGGGCATTTTGCGCGCCGGCGGCGAGCATCTGCCCGGCGGCAGAAATCGACACCTGCTCGGCTGCCGCCCCTGCTGCTCCCGCCGCGCCGCCGGTGGCTGCTGCAGCGGCGGTGGCTGCAGGCGGGGTGCGGCGCAGGGCGGCAGCGGCTCCGCTGCTCGTTGCCGTCGCACTGGACAGGGCGGCTTGTTGAATCGGATTCATGGCGGCACTCATCGTCGAACATGCAAGGCCGTCGGCCGGCGGCGTATGGGCAGCAAACCCACGGAACCGTCTGCGGACGATCTGTCGTTGCCGCAATCAACGGCACGCATGATCCGAACTTTAGGGCAAACGTGACTTTTTTGGCAAAAATCCTTGCTGCCCGCGGCGCGCCCTATCCAGTGCGCAGGCCAAGCTCGGCCTGCACCAACTGGTCCAGCTGCCGCCGCATATCGGCCTGCGCACTGCGGAACTCCGCGCTGTCGGCCCCGGCCTGCAGCGCGCCGATCAGCCGCAGATAGGTTTGATGCAGCGCACTGCCTTCCAGCCCCTGGATCTGGATGTAGTGGTGCAGCGCGCTGGTTGCCCGCGTCGCCAGCGGCAGCGCGTCCGGCCAAGACGTCATGGTGTCCAGCCGGTTTTCCCACAGCAAATGCGCGGCGTACACGCCCAAGGCGGTACGCGGGTGGTCGCGGTCGATGTCCAGGCGAAAGCCGCGCACCCACGCCGCCACCTCGGCCGCGTGCATCGGCCGGGCAATGCCGTAGCCCTGGCCGGCATCGGCCTGCAGAATCACCGCGGCTTCGAGCAGACCGGGCGATTCCAGCCCTTCGACCACGACCTCGCTGCCCAGGTCGTGCGCCAGCCGGGTCAGATGATGGATGAAATCCAGCGCGCGGTGCGGCGCCTTGCCGACGCCGCCGAGCAGCCCCTGGTCGATTTTCACTTCGTCGAAAGCGAAATTGTCCAGCCGCAGCAGCGAGCTGTAGCCGGAGCCGAGATCGTCCTCGGCCAGGCGCACGCCGGTGGCGCGCAGCCGCGCCAGCAGCATGTCGCGCCGCTCGGACACGTCCAGATCACCGGTTTCGAGCAATTCGAGGGTGAGGCGGCGCGGCTCGAAGGCATGGCGCTGCAGCACGCGCTCGACCTGTTCGACGTATCGCACGTCGCTCAGCGCCATCGGCGGCAGGTTGACCGACACGTCCACGTCCACCCCCTGCCCCGCCCAGCGCTGCCGCGCCTGGATCGCCTGTTCCAGCCCCAGGCTGAACAGGCGCAACATTTCCTGCGCGCCGAAGGTGGGCAAAAATTCCGCCGGCGAAATCACCCCGGTGCCGTCGCGCCGGCGCAGCCGTGCCAGCGCCTCGAATTTCACCGCCTTGCCGCTGTGCAGGCAGACCACCGGCTGGTAGAGCATCTGCAGCCCGCCGTGGTCGAGCAGTTCGACATACACCTGCCGTCGCGCGTAGGGCACGACGTCCGACAGCGCGCTGCCGTAGCGGCCAAACGCCAGTCCGAGCACCTTCTGCAGGTGCTCGATGAACACCTTGCGCGCCGAGTTGGTGAAAAACCCGGGATAGCCGCTGAACAGATCCATCAGCAGGATCGGCTGGCCGAAGGCGTCGAGGATGGGAATCGACACCGCGCTGCGAATGCCGATTTCCTGCGCCAGTTCGCGCCAGGGCAGGATCGCCGGGTCGGTGCTGTACGACGCGGTGTACTGCACCGTGCGGCTGCGCCACGCCCGGCCCGACGCACCCAGGCCCTGCACGGTGTCACCACGCACCATCACCGCAGCGACGCCGGGCGAGCCGATGCGATCCAGATACAGCGATTTGAACCGCGCGCCAAACGCCTGCTCGAACTGCAGCACGCCGTGCGCGTCGGGCCGGCCCAGCGTGCCCGCCACCACGCCCTCGACGTTTTCCAGCGCCGCCAGCACGGCGCGCAGCAGGTCGCTGAGGGTGTGCGACGTCAGAATCGCCGCGTCGATGCGCGCCAGCGCGGCGTCGAGCTGCGCGCCGATGTCTTCATGTCCCTCGATCTGCCACTGCAGTTCCTCCTGCATGCGGGTGACGAAATAGGTGAGCAGCGCAGCACGCTCCGTCGGGTCGACCCATTGCGCGAAATGCGCGATGAGCAGACGGAAATACAGCCCATAGGCCTCGACCAGCCACGATGCCTCGATGCCGATGAGCGCATGCACCCGTCCGACATGCCGCGCAACGTGCTGCGCCGCGTCGGAACGCTCGGCAAACAGGCTGCGCAAATGCCGCTCCTGGCTTTTGCGCAGCCGGGCAAACTCCTCGGCGGAGAGCAGATTGAGCACACGGGCAAACCGCGGCTGGCGCAGCAGTTCGTCGTAGAACTGCGTAGTGAAGGCTTCGACCACCTGGTGCAGCTCAGGCTGGATGCCGCGCAGCAACGCGCGCAGCGCCGCCCGTTCCGCGGACGCCCCCGATGCGCCCGCAGACATATTCAGATTCTCATACATGGGCGCACATCCTATTGATGTCACCCGGGCAGGGGCAAGCAAAAAGTAAAAACCTCTTGACCTGGGACAAGCGCGACTGCCGCTTCGGCCACCCCTGCCGGCTGCTTGTCCACAGCGATTCAAGTTTACAAATGGCGTGCCGTTATTCAAGTGCGCCCCAACGCCGGGCCGCCCGACACGGGTCGCTCCCGCGCCGAGGCGAAAGGGGTTGACGACGGGCAGACCGAACCATCGCGAGGCACACCTTGAAATTTTTGGTTGTTGACGACTTTCCCACCATGCGGCGCATCGTGCGCGGTCTGCTGCAGCAGACCGGCTACGTCACCGGCACCATCGACGAAGCGGAAAACGGGGAAGAAGCCTGGCGCAAACTGCAGGCCGGCGGCATCGAATTCGTCGTCACCGACTGGAACATGCCGGTGATGCAGGGCATCGACCTGCTCAAACTCATCCGCTCCAGCGACAACCCCGCCATCCGTAGCCTGCCGGTGCTCATGGTCACGGCAGAAGCGAAAAAGGAAAACATCATTGCTGCTGCACAGGCCGGGGTCAACGGCTACATCGTCAAGCCGTTCACCGCGCAGACGCTGAAGGAAAAGCTCGACGCCATCATGGCGCGGCTCAACGCATCGGCAGGGGGAACACGATGAGCCGCGACGATCTGCCCACCGCCCCTGCGGTCGCCGGCGAACGGCCCGCAGACGACGCCCAGGGCTGGGGCGAACGCAGCGCCGCGGCCGCAGCCGATCCCGCCGCCGCCGCACTGCACCGCCTGACCGAAGCCGATGCCCTGCTGCACGAAGGCGTGCGCCGCATCATGGCCGCCTCGAGCGATCTGCCCGAAGCCAGCCACCCGCTCGAAGAGGCCCTGCGGCTGACCGAAACGCAGGCGATGGCCACGCTCGAAGCCGCCGAAATCGGCCTGAGCGAAGTCGCCGCCATCCGCGCCACCCACGGCGGCTTCATCGACGCCCGGTTGGACCGCATCGAGCAGCAGTTCCAGATCATCCTCTCCAGCCAGCAGGGGCAGGATCTGGCCGGGCAGCGGCTGAAAAAAACCATGCACCTGCTGCAGGCCGTGGAGCAGCGCATCCGCGAAGCCGTCGAGCAGCTCTCCCCGCACTGGGCCGACGGCGTGGCCGCCACCGACGCCGCAGCCGACGCCACCGCCGCATCCGGCGGCGCGCCCGCCTACACCGGCCCGACTTTCGATCAAGACGACGTCGACGCCTTGCTGCGCGACCTCGGCATCTAGCCCTTCCCGTCCCGCGATCATGGACAACGACATCCTGCAGGAATTTCTCGCCGAATCGCGCGAGTTGCTCAGCCAGGCGCAAGACCAGTTGCTGCGGCTGGAATCCGCCCCCGACGATCCGGAAGTGCTCGGCGCCATCTTCCGTGCCTTCCACACTCTCAAGGGCGGCGCCGGGTTTCTCGAAGCGCAGAACATGGTCGACTGGTGCCACCACCTCGAAGATCTGTTCGACAAAATGCGCGCCGGTGCGCTGCGCGCCACGGCGCCGATGATCGACGCCATTTTGCGCGCCACCGACGTCATCGCCGCGATGCTCGACGACATGGCCAAGGGCGAAAACCCGCCGCCCGGCCCGGCCGACCTCGGGGCGTTGATCCAGGCCTACGCCCGCGGTGAAACGCCCCCGCCCCTGTCCGACAGCACGGCCCCTGCGGCGCCAGCGCGACCTGCGGCGTCAACACCGCCCGCGGCACCAGCCGCCTCAACGACTGCGGCCCCGTCGGCTGCGACCGGCAGCCCGGCGCAGGGACTGTGGATTTCGCAGCAGCCACGCGCCGATGGCGGCACCGGGCTGTACGCCGAGCGCCGCGCCGCCCCCGCGGCCGACGGCGACGACATCACGCAGGAAGAGTTCGAGCAGGTGCTCGACTCGCTGTACGGCCCCGGCAAGGCCCCGGGCACCGTGCCTGCCGCCCCCATGCCGGCGCCGGCGGCATCCGCCGACATCACGCAGGACGAGTTCGAGCGCGTGCTCGACCAGCTCCACGGCCCCGGCGGCGCCCCCGGGCTGCATGCCCCCGCCGCCCATTCCGACCCGGCCATCGACCCGCCCCCTGCCGCGGCCCCCGCGCCCGCCGCAGCGCCCAAGGCGGATGCCGCCGCCCTGGGCCGCGGCGGCGGCATGCCGGCAGAAGAATCGACCATCCGCGTCGACTCCAACCGGCTGGATCAGGCGATGAACCAGGTCGGCGAGCTCGTGCTGCTGCGCAACCGGCTGTCGGCTGCGGTGGCCCGCATGGAGCACGAAGACGAGGCACTCACCCGTCTGGCGCGCGAAACCGATCTGGCGGTCAACGACCTGCAGAACACCGTGATGCGGCTGCGCATGCAGCCGTGCAAGCGGCTGTTCCAGACGCTGCCACGGGTGGTGCGCGACGCCTCGCGCAGCCTGGGCAAGAAAGTCCGGCTGGAACTCGAAGGCGAGGACGTGGAAATCGACAAAACCGTGGTCGACGCGCTGTCCGGGCCGCTGATCCACCTGGTGCGCAACGCCCTGGATCACGGCATCGAGGAGCCCGCCGCGCGCCAGCAGGCCGGCAAGCCGGAGGAGGCCGTGCTGCGCGTGGCCGCGCGACATCTGGGCGACAAGGTGCAAATCCAGGTCAGCGACGATGGCCGCGGCATGAACGCGCAAAAAATCCTGCAGACCGCCATCGCCAAAGGCGTCATCGGCGCGCAGGAGGCCGCGCGGCTGTCCGAGCGCGAAATGCTCGAACTCATTTTCCTGCCCGGCTTTTCCACCAAGGAGCAGGTCAGCGAGCTGTCCGGGCGCGGCGTCGGCATGGACGTGGTGCGCTCGACCGTGCTGTCGCTGCGCGGGCGCATCGACATCGACACCGCGCCGGGCAAAGGCAGCACGCTCACGCTGGAGCTGCCGCTGACCATGGCGGTGCTGCCGGTGCTGTACTTCCGCCTGCGGCGCGAAACCTACGCCCTGCCGGTGGCGGCGATCGAAAACCTCCTGGCCATCGACCCGGCGCACGTGCACTCCATCTCCGGACGGCTGATGGTGCAGGTCGACGGCGACCGCGTCGTGCCCTACATCGACCTCGGCAGTCTGCTGCAGCGCAGCGCCATCGACCTGCAAAAAGAGCCCAGCGAAGGCATTCTCATCGCCCAGGGGCTGCTGGTGGTCTCCGAGGCGATCGGCACCGAAGACTCGGTGGTCAAGCCGCTGGACATCTCCACCCACGACACCCTTTACCAAGGAGCGACGATTTCCGGCAACGGCGAGGTGGTGCTCATCCTCGACGGCGCCGCGCTCGCCCGGGTGCAACGCAAGAGCTGAACCATGAACACTCCCGCTGATGCACTGCGCGCGTCCCCTGCCGGCAGCGTGCCGCCTGCGGCACAAGCACCGCGCGCCACCGGCATGGACGACCAATCCCTCGACACCCTGCGCGGCGACTTCATCGCCGTGGCCGACGCCACCTTCGCCTTTCAAGGCGCGCTGAAAAAGCGCCTGCGCGAAATCGACCGCAAAGCGCTCAACGCGCAGGTGCTGGTCAAGCGCCACGGCAAGGAACTCGCCGGCTACGGCGTGGTGGCGCAAGCCTTCCGCGAAGGCGCGCAGGCCATGCAGAACGCCGCCGACCAGGTGCAGGAGCTGATCAACCCGCTGATGCTGCACTTCATGGAAACCCTGCGCGACGTGCAGCAGATGCAAAGCCTGCGGCACATCCAGAGCGCCGCCACGGCGCATTGCCCGGCGCTGGCCGAGCGGCTGCGCCACCACGCGGACATGCAGGAGCGCCACGCCGCCGGCAGCCGCCGAGCCGGACAGGCGCTGGGTGCGGCGCTGGACCGCTTCCAGGCGGTGATCGCCGAGCTCGACTACGTCGTGGTCAACGGCCGGATCGAAGCCGCGCTCAAGGGCGCGGTCAACGCGCCGCTGGCGCAGGTGTCACTGGAAATGGACCGCTCGGTCAGCGGCGTGCAGGAGCTGCTGCGCGCCTACCGCGAAAAAATCGAAAGGATCATCGCATGAAATCGCTGCAATTCTTCAGCCAGGGCAACCACCACTGGAACATCATCTACGACCAGGACGAGCGCCGCGTGATCGACTCCAACGTCTATGCGCTGTCGGTCGACGAGCAGACCCTGCTGCTCGATCCGGGCGGGTTCGAGATCTTCCCGCAGGTCTTCAGCGCGCTGGTCGAAGTCGTGCCGCCGGGCTCGCTCAAAGCCGCGTTCGTCAGCCACCAGGACCCGGACATCGCGTCCAGCCTGCCGCTGTGGAACGCGTGCAACCCCAACATCGCCTGGTACGTGCCCAAGTTGTGGAGCGGGTTCATCCGCCATTACGGCGCGCTCGACGCCGATTTGCGCGACATCCCCGACGAAGGCGGCGAAATGACGCTGGGCAGCGCGCGGTTGCAGTTCATCCCGGCGCACTATCTGCACGCCTCGGCCAATTTTCACGTCTACGACGCCGCGGCCAAGGTGCTGTTCTCCGGCGACGTCGGCGCCGCGCTGCTGCCGCCGGGTCACGCGCCGTTCGTCGACCGGCGCAACATCGAATCGCCCGCGGCGTTCGACGAGCACATCAAGGCCGCCGAGTATTTCCACAAGCGCTGGATGCCGTCGATGGCGGCCAAGCGCAACTGGTGCGAGCGTGTGTCCAAGCTCGACATCGACTTTCTCGCGCCGCAGCACGGTGCGATCTACACCGGCGAAAACGTCAAGCGCTTCATCGACTGGTTCGACGCGCTGAAAGTCGGCTCCGCCGTGGAGTAACCCTTTGTCCGTCCCTGCCATGACCCTGGACAGTCCCTGCCTGCACCTGATCACCCAGACCCTCGACGGCCTGGAAACGCTCGACCTGCTCGCCGCTGCCGACGGCGACCATGCCATCGTCTACGTCAACCGCACGGCGCGTGAAACCTTCGAGCGCTTTGCCGCCATGTTCCGCGACGCCCTGGGCGGCGTGGACGCCACCGCCCTGCTGGGCAAACCCTTGGCCGTGCTGTGCGACCAGGCGCAATTGCGCGCCGCGCTCGACGATCTGGCGGCGCTGCGCCGCACGCAGCACAAACAGCAGCGTGAGCTCGGCTCGTTCCTGTTTTCGGTGACCATCACCCCGGTGTGCAGCGCCGAAGGCAGCGTGCTCGCGCTGCACGCCAGCCTGCGCAACATTTCGGCGCGGCGCGAGGCCGTCGAGCTCAACGAGCGGCTCAAGCGCACGCTGCAGGAGCTGTCGCAGGCTGAAAACCAGGTCAGCGACTCCATGCGCGCAGTCGATGCCGCGGTGCAGAAAGTCGAACACGCCGTGGCCGACAACGCGCAAAGCGTGCAGACCCTCATCGCCGACGTCAAGGCCATCGGCGCGCTGGCGCAGAACATCCGCGACATTTCCTACCAGACCAATCTGCTGGCGCTCAACGCCGCGATCGAAGCCGCACGCGCTGGCGAAGCCGGGCGCGGCTTTGCCGTGGTCGCCGACGAAGTGCGCAACCTGGCGCGCAACGTGCAGGACGCCACCGCGCGCATCGAGTCGGGGATTGCGCACATCGCCGAAACCGCGCAGCTCATCCAGGCCAAGGCCGGTACGTCGGCGCAGGAACTCGGCGCGGTCGACGCCATCGTCGTCAAGCTCGGCCAGCGGGTGCGCACCATGCAGAACTTGGGCACGCAAATGCTGCTGAAGTCGGCCGAAGAAGACCATCGCAACTTTGTCATCAAAACCCTGGCCGACGCCGATCGCACGCCGCCGCCGGTGCGACCGGAGCAATTGCCCGATCATCACCAATGCAGCCTCGGCCAATGGCTCGACAGCTTCGGCGCCGCAGCGTTTGGTCAGTCGCCGCTGTTCAAGGCGGTCCAAGCGCCGCATGCCCAGTTCCATGCCACGGCGCGGCAGTTGCTCGCCGCCGCGCACGCCGGCCAGCGCGAGCGCCTGCCGCAGCTCACCGCGACCCTGCTCGAACAAGAAAAAACCGTGTTGCACACCCTGCGCCAACTCGCCTCCAGCCTGGACGGCAGCGCCGGCTGAACGCCACTGCCAGCGCCGCCGCCCACACCTTGCCGTCCCTCATCGCCCGACCACCCGCTCATGGACACCACCGCCCTGCACTATCTGCAACAAGCGCTCGAACCGCTCGACAGCCTGGAAATGCTCGCCGAAGCCGACGCCGCGATGGACAACCGCGTTTTTTTCATGAATCGTGCCGCGCGCGAGACCATGGAACGGTTTCACGCCACGCTCAACGCCGCGCTGCGCGGCGCCGACGTGCGCAGCGCGCTCGGGCACTCCATCCACCAGTTCCACCAAGACCCGCAGCGCATCCGCGCCATCCTGCAGCGTTTGGCCGACGGCAGCCTGGGCAAACACGTACAAGAATTGCAGATCGGCAAAGTCACTTTCGCGCTGAACTTCACCGCGGTGCGCGACCCGGCCGGGCAGGTCATCGCGTTTCACGCCAGCTGGCGCGACGTCTCGCACGTCAAAACTGTAGCCTCGGTCAGCGACCGGCTCAAAGACGTGGTCGGCACGCTCAACGCCGCCGCCGGCGACATCGGCCAGTCGATGGACGCGGTCGATACCGCCATCCGCAACGTCGGCAAGGCGGTGCAAGGCAACGGCGCGGCGGTGGCGCAGTTGCAGCAGCAGGTGGGCGCCATCAGCACCATCGTGCGCAACATCCGCGAAATCTCCTACCAGACCAATCTGCTCGCGCTCAACGCCGCGATCGAGGCGGCGCGCGCCGGTGAACATGGCCGCGGCTTCGCCGTGGTCGCCGACGAAGTGCGCAACCTCGCCCGCCGGGTGCAGACCGCCACCGCCGAGGTCGAAGCCAACACCGCGGCCATCGGCCAGCAGGCGCAGGACATTGCCACCACCAGCGCGCAGTCGGGCAAGGAACTCGACCTGGTGCACTCGGTCGTGGTGCGGCTGAACAAGCAAGTGGACGACATGCAGACCAGCGCCACGCGCATGATGCTGCAGTCGGCGCAGGAAGACCACAAAGACTTCGTCAACCGCATCATCGCCGAATCGCACAAAGACCAGCAGGCGCAGCCGCCCGACGCCGTGCCCGACCACCATCAATGCCGCCTGGGCAAGTGGTACGACGGCATCGGCCAGGCGGCATTCGGCGCTCTGGCGGCGTTTCGCGCGCTCGAAGCGCCGCACGCCCAAATCCACGCCACCGCACGGCAACTGCTGCAAGCCGTGCACGCCGGGCAGCGCGACCAGGTGGCACGGCTGGCGGCGTCGCTGACCGAGCAGCAGCACGTGATCCTCGACCGGCTGCAGTCGCTCAGCGACGCCATCGGTCAAGGCGACGGCGACGCGCACTGAACCATCGACACAGGAGGGCCCATGCCAGCCGACAGCTTGAGTCTGCCCAGCGCCGCACCCACGGCAGACGACTCCGCACCCCCGATGCCGGCGCCGGATGACGCCGCCGGCGCCGCCACCGCGCAGCCGGCCGCTCCCGCCGCCCCGGCAGGGGGCTTGCTCGAACGCGTGCGCGAAGACCGCGAGCGCGTGCTGCAGGCCGTGCTCGATCTGCTCACCGGCCATGGCGACGCCGCGCTGCGCTGCATCGATCTGATCGACGCCGCCGCCTGGGCGCAAAAACTCGGCGGCGTGCGCCACATGCTGCTGCACGGCGTGGACGCGCTACGCACCTCCACCCAGTCGCTGGCGTTTGCCGAAAGCCGCACCGCCGGGTTCGACCACGACATCCACGGCCTGTCCACCAGCGTCAGCGACATGGCGCAGCGCCTGCAAAACGCCGCGACACAGACGCAGACGGCGCAGCACCAGTTCGACGCCCTGCGCGAGCGGATGCAAGCCACCACGGCCTCGGTACAGCGCAGCGACCAGGCCATCGCCGCCACGCTGGAGGAAGTGGCCGATGTGTCAGGTTTCATTGCCGCCACCGAAACCAAACTCACCGGCTTCGTCGACGCCGTGCGTTCGGTGGAAACGCTCACTGCGGGCATCAGCGAAATCGCCTCGCAAACCAATCTGCTAGCGCTCAACGCCGCGATCGAGGCGGCGCGCGCTGGCGAGCACGGCCGCGGCTTTGCCGTGGTTGCCGACGAGGTGCGCAATCTGGCGCGCAAGACCGCGCGCATCACCCAGCAGATCGAGGATCTCACGCGCACGCTGCGCGACCAGTCGACAGACGTTGGCACCGACATGACGCGCTCGGTGCAACGGGTGCAGCGCGTCGGCCAGCTCGTCACCAACACCGGGCAGACGCTGGTCGACGTCAAGTCCATGCTCGGCCAGGTCGGGCAAGTGGTGCAGGAACAGACCAGCCTGATGCGCCAGCTCGTCAGCGATGCCGAGCAACAGCGCCACGACGCGGAAAAGGCCGCCGCGCTGCTGCGCGTGCTGGTCGAGCGCTTCGAGGCGATGATGGAGCTGGTGCGCGCCGCGCGCGAGCAGCTCAAGACCGGGGTGAGCGCGGTGTCAAGCTGGCCCGACACCGCGGTGACGCTGCGCGTGTCGCTGGCGATGCACTACCAGTGGATCGGCCAGTTGCTCACCGCGGCGCAGACACAGCGCAAGGTGGACATGGACGTGTCCGATTTCCACGCCTGCTTTTTCGGCAAGTGGTACTTCGGCACGGGTGCGCGCGATTTCGGCGGCAACGCCGATTTCGCCGCGATCGACCCGGTACACCAGCAGGTCCACCGCACCGGGCACGCGCTGGTGCAGGCCATTGCCAGCGGCGATGCCACACGCACCGCCGAACTGGCGCAAACGCTGCTGCAACTCAGCGACACCATCACCCAACGCATCGAGGCGTTGATGCGCCAGATCCCCTGAACCACGTTTCCCTACAGGACACTCCATCATGAACTCCAACGTGTTGCAAGAAGTCGACGAGCGCTCCAACCTGGCCGGCACGAATAAATTCGAGCTGCTGCTGTTCCGCCTGGGTGAAGAAAACACCAGCGGCAAGCGCGAGCTGTTCGGCATCAACGTGTTCAAGGTACGTGAGGCGCTGGTCATGCCGCAGGTCACCGTCATGCCCGGCGCACCCAGGCACGTGCTGGGCGTGGCCAACATCCGCGGCCAGATCATCCCGGTGATCGACCTGCCCGGCGTCGTCGGCTGCACCCCCAAATCCGGGCTGAACATCCTCATCGTCACCGAGTACGAGCGCTCGGTGCAGGGCTTTGCCGTCGAGGAGGTAGAGGAAATCGTGCGGCTGGAGTGGAGCAAGGTGTTGTCCGCCGAGGCCAACGCCGTGGGTGGCATGGTCACCAGCATCGCCCGGCTCGAAGACGAGCAGTCCACCCGGCTGGCGCTGGTGCTCGACGTGGAAAAAGTGCTGCGCGACGTGCTGCCCTCGCGGGTGCACGAAGTCAAAGACACCCACGGCATCGGCCCGGCGCTGGGGCTCAAGCCCGGCGCCGTGATCCTCGCCGCCGACGACTCGTTCGTCGCCCGCACGCAAATCGAAAAAGCGCTGCAGGCGCTGCAGGCGCCGTACATCATGACCAAGACCGGCAAGGAAGCGCTGGACAAACTGCAGACGCTGGCGACCGAGGCGCGCGCCGAGGGCAAGACCGTGCAGGACAAGGTGCAGCTCATCCTCACCGACCTGGAAATGCCCGAGATGGACGGCTTCACCCTCACCCGGCAGATCAAGCAGGACGAACGCTTCAAAAACATTCCCGTGGTCATCCATTCGTCACTGTCTGGCTCGGCCAACGAAGATCATGCCCGCAGCGTCGGCGCCGACGCGTATGTCGCCAAGTTCGTCGCCGACGAGCTGGCGCAGACCATCCGCAAGGCCATCGCCGCGCACGCCTGAGCGGCCGGTGCCCGGTTTGCGTTCATTCCGTCCAGTTCGCCCATCTCCCTGACAGGGACTCCAAATGGATGTTTTGCCTCCCTCCCCTCCCGCCTCCGGCATGGATTCGCCGGCGGCTTTTCTGCAACAGTTGCTCATGCAGCGCCCGGTGGATCTGCGGCAGACGCCGCCGCCGGGCTGCGGCGCGGCGCTGGACGAGTTTTTGCGCCTGGTCACGCATCTGGTGGACACCACCACGCACAACGCCACCGGGGTGGCGTATGGCATTGCGCGCATCAGCTTCGAGGCGCGCACCGCCACGCAGGATGCGCAGACGCACGCCGCAGCACAAACCCAGCGCATCCAGGCGATGGGAGAAAGTCTGGAGCGCTTCATCCGCGGCATCGTCGGCGTGCAGGGACAAATCGAGGCGCTGCAGGCGCAGTCGCAAGACATCAACCTGCTGAGCACCCGCGGCGCGCGCGAAGCGCAGCAGGCCGGTGAGGTGTTCGAGCGCCTGGCGCAGACCACGGCGAACAACCAGGCGGAAATCCAGGCGCTGGGCAAGAGCTTTGCCCAGGTCACCGCGGTGACGCAGGTGATCAAGGACATCGCGCAAAAAACCAGCCTGCTGGCGCTCAACGCCAACATCGAGGCCGCGCGCGTCGGTGAGGCCGGGCGCGGCTTCGCCGTGGTCGCCGACGAAATCCGCAAGCTGGCGATGAACACGCAGCAGTCGGTCGAGAGCATTGCCACCTTCGCCGCCGAAGTCACCCGCAGCCTGCACGTGGTGACCGAATCGACGACGCAGTTCTCCAGCCAGATGGCCAGCGGCAAGGCGCTGGCCACGGGCATGGCGGCCAACTTCCAGGACATCGCACGCAACATCGACGCCATGCACGCCGGGGTGGGCAAGGTCTCGGCGCAGATCGGGCAGGAGGTCGAGCTGGTGCGCGCCATCAACGGCCAGTTCGCCTCGCTGGCGGCCACGGTGCAGGAGGGTGCCAACCAGACCATCGCCACCACGCAGCGCATCGCCGACGAGGTGCAGCAGTCGCTCGACGCCAGCCAGACGCTGTTCGAGGCCGCCACCCAGTTCGTCACCGCGTCGAAAATCAGCCAGGTCATGCGCGACCTCGACGCGGCGTGCAAGGACATCGAGGCCGCGCTGCAGCAGGCGCTGGACAGCGGCGCCTTGAGCGAAACCGCGCTATTCGACGAGCAGTACGACCCCGTACCCGGCACCAAGCCGCAAAAATACCGCACACGCTTTACCGAATTCGTCAAACACCAGATCCAGCCGATCGAAGATGCCTGGCTGGCGCGCAGCAGCGACTACCGCTACGTGCTGCTGGTCGATCGCAACGGCTATGCGGCAGCGCACAACAGCCAGTACGACCAGCCGCTGACCGGCGACTACGCCACCGACCTGGCGCGCAACCGCTCGATGCGGCTGTTCAACGACCCGGTCGGCCTGGCGGCAGCGCGCAACACCTCGCCCTACCTGTTGCAGGTCTACGCCCGCGATACCGGCGAAATCATGCAGGAGCTCGCCCGCCCGGTGACGGTGGCAGGCCGGCACTGGGGCGCGGTGCGGCTGGCGTTCGTCTGAACGGAAGCGGCGCACAACGGGCAAAGCCGACGGCGCTTTGTCATTTTTTCCACGTTTTTCCGCATTCAGGCGGTCGGGGGCCGTTCCACTGCGGTGACAAACTGGTGTAATGCGGTTTCGTTCTTCTCCCGTCTGGCATGCCGCACAACGCCCGTTCCCGTTCAGACCGCCGCCGCATCCTGGCGGTGGTCGTGCTCGTCAACCTGCTCGTGGCCCTTGGCCTGGCGCTGGTGCTCGACCTGAACTGGGAGCGCAACCGCAACGGCATCGAGCAAATCCTGCAGGCCGAGGCGGCGTTCTGGGCCGATGCCATGAACCAGCGCTACGACCAGTTGCAGTCCACCTGCAGCATGGCGCAGCGGCAGTTGCAGCGCAACCCCGACCTGCTGCACAACGCCCAGCCCTGGCTGCGTGACATGGACAGCCTGTTGCCGTTCATCGACAGCGTGTCGCTGGTCGCCGCCGACGGCACGTTGCTGGCGCAGGAAAGCGACCTCGCCCTGTCCGGCACGGCGCGTCCGGACTTCGCCTCCCGCCCCGGCTTTGCCCAGGCGTTGCAGCATCCCGGGCAGGTGCAGATCGGCCTGCCGCAGCCCGACCCCTTGCACCCGACGCAGACCATCACCCCGGCGCGCTGCGCCCTGCTGACCAGCATGCCGCAGCAGCCGGCGGTGGTGCTGGTGTTCAACGTCGGGCTGCAGGCCGCGCTGCGCGATCTGCTGCGCAGCCTGTCCGCTTTCGGGCCACACGGCCACTGGGTGCCTGCGGTCGGCCTGATCCGCAGCGACGGCTATCTGCTGGCACGGCTGCCCGAACCGCTGGCGCACACCCGCGCCGACCTGCTGCGCGCCCCGGCGCGCGGTGTGCTCGCCCGCCTCATCACCGCCCACCCCGAGCAGATGCAGGGCACGTTCAAGGGCCCGGTACAGGCCGCAGGCGGCGCCGAGCTCATCGGCGCGTGGCAGCGCCTGGGCAAGCATCCGGTCGTCGCCTTCACCAGCCTGCCCACCTCGATGCTCACCACGCTGTGGTGGCGGCAGTCGTGGCCGGCGCTGGCCGGCTGGGTGCTGGTGCTGCTGCTGCAAATCGCCGGCGGGCTGATGATCGCCCGCGCCTTCGAGCGGCAGCGGCGGCTGGCGCAGATCAACGCCGCGCTGGCGCAGGCCAATCAGGCCGTGGCCGAGGCGGCCGACGAAACTACGCTGCTGCAGACGCTGTGCCAGATCACCGTCGGCGCCGGCGGCATGCGGCTGGCGTGGATTGGCCGTCCCGACGCCAGCGGGCGGGCGCAGGTGCTCGCCGCTGCCGGCGAAACCGGCTATCTCGACGGCCTGGAGCTGTCGATCCACGCCGACCGCACCAGCGGCCGCGGGCCATTCGGCACGGTGTGGCGTGAGATGCGGCCGATTTTTATCCAGGACAGCACATCCGATCCGCTGCTCCAGCCATGGACGCTGCGTATGCAGCGCTTTCACCTGCGCACCAAGGCGGCGCTGCCGGTGCGCCGCGGCGGGCGCTTGTACGCCGTGTTCAGCATCTACCGCGACAGCCGCAGCCCGATGTCGCGCGAACAGCGCGATCTGCTCGAAGAACTCACGCGCAGCCTCAGCCGGGGGCTGCAGCGCCTGGACCTGGCCGCAGCCGAACAGCACGCCCGGCTCAGCCAGCAGCGCCAGCAGGAATTGATGCGCTCGGTGCTGGCGCAAATCGACATTCTCATCAGCGCGCGCAGTGACCATGAAGTGCTGCAAAGCGCCTGCACCCGCCTGCTCGAAACCGGTCTGTTCACCGCGGTGTGGATCGCCGCAGCGGACGCGCACGACATGGCGCAGGTGCTGGCCGCTGGCGGCAACGCCGCCGAGGTGCTGGCCGCTCAGCCCGCGCTGTATCTGGACGCGGCGGCGACGCACGCCCTGGCGCGGGCCTGGCAAACCGGGGTTCCGGCGCGCGATGACGACCGCGACAGTCCGCTGCTCCGTCCCTGGCTCGACTATGCCTTGCCCGACGCACAGCCGGTGGCGCTGGCGCTGCCGCTGCAGCGCCGCGGGCAGCGCTGGGCGGTGCTGGTGCTGACGCTGTTCAACGCCGCCGACCTCGACGCCGCGCTACACGACCTGCTCTCACGTGTGGCCAGCCTGATCGAACGCGCGCTGGGTGAAATCGACCTCAAGGCGCAGCTCGAAGCCGAGCAGGCACAGCAGCGCCACCTGGCGCGGCACGATGCGCTCACCGGCCTGCCCAACCGCCTGGCGCTGGAACAGCATTTGCCGTTGGCGATGGCGCGTGCGCGGCGGAACAAAACCTTGCTGGCCATCGGGGTGATGGACCTGGACGATTTCAAGCCGGTCAACGACACCCACGGCCACGCCGCCGGCGACGTGCTGCTGCAGCAGCTCGCGTTGCGCCTCAAAGCGGCGGTGCGTGAGGCCGACCTGGTAGCGCGGCTGTGCGGCGACGAGTTCGTCCTCGTGCTCGAAGGGCTGGCGCGCACCGCCGACCTGCCGGTGGTGCTCGACCGCGTGCACTCCGCGGTGGACACGCCGTTCGACCTCGGCGGCGGTGTGCTCGCCACCGTGGGCATGAGCCTGGGGGTGACCCTCTACCCGCACGACGATGCCGAGCCGGAGGTGCTGCTGCGCCACGCCGACGCCGCGCTGTACGCCAGCAAGGCGCACAAGGCCGACCGCACGAGGTGGTGGCGGTTGTGGGACGACGTCTCCAGCCAGACGGCGGAGCCGGAGTCGGTGATACTGCCGCCCTACACCGATGGCTACGGCGACACCGCGGCGCGGCTGCTGCGCATCGCCGCACCCCGGTTGGCCGGCCACGCCGACGCCTTCGTCGCCCGCTTCTACGAGGCGCAGGCGCACGACGCGCAGTCGGCGGCGTTGCTGGCCACCTTGTCCGACGACGAGTTCAACCACCTGCGGCAGCAGCAAACCGCGCATTTGCTGCAATTGCTCAGCCCCGATCTCAGCGCCGAGGCGCACGAGGAGCAGGCGCGGCGTATCGGCGTCACCCACGCCCTGGTCGGCGTCGGCGCCGGGCCGCTGGTCAGCAGCATGGGGTGGTATCTGCAATCGCTGCTCGACCTGGTCGCCGACCTGCCGCTGCGCAGCAGCGACCACCCGGTGCTGGTGCAAGTGTTCACCGCGCGGCTGCAGCGCGAGCTGCAGTGGCAGACCGAAAGCGCGCAGGAACTGCGCGAACAGTATCAGAACCTGCTGTTCGGCCTGGAGCAAATGCTGCCCGAGCTCACGCAGTGGGCCGACCTGGCGCGCACCGTGCTGCAGACCGTGGTCGAACTGCCGGGCATGGCTGCAGCGGTGATCTACAAGCCCGACGCGCAGGGCAATTTCGTCGCCGAATTCACCGCCGGCGCGTTCGACGCCTACATGCAGGCCATTGCCGAACAGGGCGTGCCCCCGCTGCAGCTCGACCCCAACAGCCCGTTCGGCCAGACGCCGCACCCGCGCTGCTGGCGCAGCGAGCAGATCGAAACCAATACCAGCTACGTCACCGATCCGCGCATGGCGCCGTGGCGTGCCGCGGCGCACGGCGTGGGCATCCGCAGCTCGGCGGCGCTGCCGGTCAAAGACAGCCTCGGGCGCATGACGGCGGTGATGGGGCTGTACGGCCGCTACCCGGCGATGTTCGACACCCCGGCCATGCGCAACGTGCTGCGCGGCCTGGAGCAACTGTTCAACCGCGGCATGGTCGGGCTGATGATCCGCCGCGGCGAGGCGCTGCCGGCGCAGGACCGGCGCGCCTGGCGGCAGCGGCTGTTTTCCGGCGGGCTGGAAATGCATTACCAGCCGGTGGTCAATCTGCACACCGGCCGGCCGCAGGCGGTGGAGGCGCTGGCGCGGCTGCGGCTGGACGATGGCCGGCTGGTGCCGCCGGGCGCCTTCCTGCCGTCGTTCGGCACCTCCGAGCTCACCCGGCTGTTCACCCTCGGTCTGGAACAGGCGCTGCATCAGCTGCGGACCTGGGACGACCAGGGGCTGCCGCTGGAGTTGTCGATCAACCTGCCGCCGGAGGTGCTGCTGCTGCCGGACTGCGCCCGCTGGGTGGCCGACGCCCTGCAGGCGCAGCGCATCGCCCCGTCACGGCTGCGGCTGGAGGTGCTCGAAGACGCCGACTTCCACAACGCCAGCGAGCGCGACGCCGCGGTGCGGCGGCTGGCAGCCATCGGCGTGCGTCTGGCGATGGACGATCTGGGCAGCGGCTATTCCAGCCTGCTGCGGCTGCGCACCCTGCCGTTTCACACGGTCAAGATCGACCAGGCGCTGGTGCGGCAGATTCCGCAGGACAGCCCGGCGCAGGCCGCCGGTACCATCGGCTTCATCGGCGCGCTGGTGCGCATGACTCAGGGACTGGGGCTGCAGGTCGTGGTCGAAGGGCTGGAGACCAAGGCGCTGGTGGAAATGGCTGCCGTGCTCGGCGCCGACGGCGGCCAGGGTTACGCGCTGGCCCGGCCCCTGCCCGCGGCCGAACTGCCGGGGTGGATCGCCGCGTTCGGCTGCACGACGTGCAACGGCCAGCCACAAACCACGCTGGGACAGCTCGCGCAGCAATGGTGCGACGCGCAGGCCGCCGGCCGCGCTGCGCCGCGCACCCCGGGCGCGCTGGCGCTGATCGAAGGGGACTGACATGGCCAAACCCGATCACAGCATCGAACACCGGCAGGTCGACGTCGACTGGACCAAACCGGAACTGCAGGACCTGCTGGCCAAAATCGAGGGTCTGCGGCTGGACAACCGCGGCATGTTCAAGCCGCGTCCGGTGGTCATCCGCGCGTTCTGGCCACAGGCGCACGAACTCGGCAGCGGCCAGCTCGTGGCCAACGACGGCCAGGGCAACTGGGTGATCCGCACCGACTTCCCGCTGGACATCGGCATGGGGCTGACCATCGGCCAGCGCCTGGACGAACTCGATTCCACCGTGCACTACCTGTGCGAAGTGCGCTCCTGCCGCCGCGGGCTGCGCCCGGAAGACGAAGGCAAGGACGTGTTCATCTCCACCCTGTTCTGCCAGCGCAGCAAAGGCTGAAAAGGCATGAACGCAGCCGACGCCGCCGCGACCACCCTGCCGCCGCTGCCGCCCACCGCGCCGCGCAATGGCACGGGGGCGCAAACCCTGGCGGCGCAGCTCGGGCTGCCGTTCGTCGACCTCGACGCCGTGCAGCCCGACCCGGCGCTGCTGCACCTGCTGCCGGCGGACTTCGCCGCGCGCCGCCTGGCGGTGGTGCTGGCCGCCAGCGCGCACCACGTCCGCCTGGCGGTCGCCGATCCCTTCGATCCGGAAACTCCCAAGCTCGTGCAGTTCCTCACCGGGCGGCAGGTGGAGCTGGCGCTGGCCGAGCGCGCCGCGCTGCTCGCGGCGATCGAACGCTGGTACGGCGTCAAGCCGCAGGCCGCGGCGCTGGGCACGCTCAACCTCGAAGCCATCGCCGCCGACGAGCCCGACGACGCCGTCGGCGACGTCGCGCTCGAAGCGCAGGGGCCGATCGTGCAGTTGGCCGAATACATCCTCACCGGCGCCATCCAGCGCCACGCCTCGGACATCCACATCCGCCCCGAGCTCGACCGCGTCGCGGTGATCTACCGCATCGACGGCACGCTCACCCCGGTCAACAGCCTGCCGAAAAAACTGCACGCCGCCTTGCTGCGTCGCATCAAAATCCTCGGCAAAATGGACGTGGCCGAAACCCGCCTGCCGCAGGACGGGCAGATCGCGCTGAAAAACGCCGGCGGCGCGCTCGACCTGCGCATCAGCGTGATGCCGACGATTTACGGCGAGAGCGCCGCCATCCGCCTGCTGGCCGCCAGCGCGCAGCAGCGCGGGCTGGACGCCGCCGGGTTCTCCCCCGGCGACCTGCAGTTCCTGCACGACACCCTGCTGCGCAACAGCGGCATGATCCTGGTCACCGGCCCGACCGGCTCGGGCAAGTCGACCACGCTGTACGGCATGCTCGGCGCCATCGTGCAGCGCAACGTCAACATCCTCACGGTGGAAAACCCGCCCGAATACCACATCGCCGGGGTGCAGCAGATTCCGATCAACGACGACATCGGCCTGACGTTCGCCCGCGCGCTGCGCAACATCCTGCGGCACGACCCGGACGTCATCATGGTGGGCGAGATCCGCGACGCCGAAACCGCCAAAATCGCCGTCGAAAGCGCGCTGACCGGCCACCTCATGCTCAGCACACTGCACGCCAATTCCGCCGTGGCGACGGTAGCGCGGCTGCTGGAAATGGGCATCGAGCCGTTTTTGCTGCGCTCCACCCTGCTGGCCGTGCTGGCGCAGCGCCTGGTGCGGCTGAACTGCCCGCACTGCCTGGTGGAGGAAGCCGTCGATCTGCGCACCCGCGCGCAGCTCGACCTCGGGCCGCACGAGGTGTTCTACAAGGGCGCGGGCTGCGCGCAGTGCAACGGCACGGGCATTGCCGGCCGGCGCATGGTGTACGAGCTGCTGCGCGTCACCCCGGCGCTGCGGCTGCTCATCGGTTCGCGCCCCGACGAAGACGCGCTGGCGCAGCAGGCGGTGGTCGACGGCATGGTGCCGCTGACCCGTCACGCCGTCGGACTGGCGCGGCAGGGGCTGATTTCCCTGGCCGAGGCGTACCTCACCCGGCTGGTTTGACTCACTTTGCACACGACGACCATGGACATTGGACAGCTTCTTGGCGTGATGGCGCAGAAAAAAGCCTCCGATCTGTTTTTGAGCGTGGGCGCGCCACCGAGCATCAAAATCGAAGGCGAAACCTATCACCTCGGACAGGCGGCGCTGGCCGCCTCCGACTTGCACGCGCTGGCGTACTCGATCATGAACGACCGGCAGCAAAAAGAATTCGAGTCGCAGCTCGAACTCAATCTGGCGCTGGGGCTGAACGATGTCGGCCGCTTCCGCGTGAGCATCTACCGCCAGCGCGGCGCCATCGCCATGGTCATCCGCTACATCACCTCGGAGATTCCGCCGCTGCAGGCGCTGAACCTGCCGCAGCGGCTGCACGACATCGTCATGACCCCGCGCGGCCTGGTGCTGGTGGTGGGCGCCACCGGCTCGGGCAAATCGACCACGCTGGCGTCGATGATCGACTACCGCAACAGCACCAAGACCGGCCACATCCTGACCATCGAAGACCCGATCGAATACCTGCATACGCACAAAAAATCGGTGGTCGATCAACGCGAAGTCGGGCTGGACACGCTGAGCTACGCCGCGGCGCTGAAAAACGCCATGCGCCAGGCGCCCGACGTCATCCTCATCGGCGAAATCCGCGACCGCGAAACCATGCAGCAGGCCATCGCCTACGCCGAGACCGGGCATCTGTGCCTGTCGACGCTGCACGCCAACAACGCGAACCAGACGCTGGACCGCATCATCAACTTTTTTCCCGAAACCGCCCGGCACCAGCTGCTCATCGATCTGTCGCTCAACCTGCGCGCGGTGATTTCGCAGCGCCTGCTGCGCGGCACCGACGGCAAGCGCATCCCGGCGGTGGAACTGCTGCTGCACTCGGCGTATGTCGCCGACCTGATCCAGAAAGGCGAGATCGACAAGCTCAAGGAGGCCATGGCGCAGGGCGCCGACCAAGGCATGATGACCTTCGACGATTCGCTCTACCAGCTGTATGCCGCAGGCAAAATCAGCCTGGACGAGGCGTTGTCGCACGCCGATTCGCAGACCGACCTGTCGCTGCGCATCCGGCTGGCGCAGGGCGCGGCCTCGGTGCAGAGCGGGCTGAAGCTGCAAACCGCCAACCCCGCCGGGCTGGACCTCATCCCTCCGGCGGCGCCGTAAACCGCAGCGCGGCTCAGCCGCCTTGCTGCCGCAGCGTCTGCTCGGCCATCCACTGCATGAGCAGTTTGGCCGCGGTGTGGCGCTCTTTGTCGAACGCGCTGCGGTGCCACTGCGCGTGCCAGTGCAGCACGCTGGCGTCGGTGACGCCGCGGGCGGCAAAAAACCGCGTCAGCGGGCAGTGTTCCAGGTTGCCGCGGTTGCGCTGCAGCTCGGTGTCGTGCGCCAGCCGCCAGGCGTAGGTCGTCGCGCCCAGCCAGCTGTGCAGCTCGGCGCCGCTGGGCAGCGGCAGCGGGGTGCGCGCGCGGATCCACGGCAGCAGATCGTCCGGCGGCATCGGCGGCGACAGGCCGTAGCCCTGACCGAGCCCGCAGCCCAGCAGCATCGCCGCTTCGATCAGATCGTCGTTTTCCAGTCCTTCGGCGATGACGTCGCACTCCAGGTCCAGGCCGATCTGCAGCACGGTGCGCATCAGCGCGATGCCCTGCAGCGGGTTGCGGCCGACGTCCTTGACCAGATCCTGGTCGATTTTGATGGCGTCGAACGGCAGCGCCGCCAGACGGTTGAGGCTGCTGTAACCGCTGCCCAGATCGTCCATCGCCAGCCGCACGCCCAGGGCGCTCAAGCGGTCGATGGCCTCGTCGGCCTGCGCGCCGTCGGTGGTCTGGCTTTCGAGCAGTTCGACGGTGAGCAGGGCCGGCGCGGTGTCGGTATCGCGTAGCGCGCGTTCGACCCACTGCGGGCAGTCGGGGTGCACCAGCGTGGACGGCGCGAGGTTGATCGACAGCGCGATGTCCAGCCCGGCCTCACGCCAGCGGTGCAGCTCGCGCAGGCTCATCTCCAGCCCCTTGCGGAACAGCACGTCCAGATCGGTGTCGCTGAACACCGGCAGGAACACCCCGGGGCCGAGCAGCTGGCCCTGCGCGTCCTGCAGCCGGGCGAGCGCCTCGACCCGAAGCACCTGCCCGGTACGCAGATCGACCACCGGCTGCATCCACATGCGCAGGCCGTTTTCGTACAGCAGGGTGCGCAGCTGCGCGATGCGCCCGGCATCGACCTGCAGCGGCGGCTGCGCCGACATGGCCGCGAGCTGGTCCCAGCGGCTCTGCACCGCGTCCAGCCAGACCTGCAACGTGCCGGCGGAAAACTGATGCGGGTGCGCGCCGAGCAGGAACACGATCGCCTCGACCATCTCCTGCCGCTTGACCGGCAGCGCCACCGCGCTGCGCACACCCAGCTCGCGCGCCAGGGCATGCCACGGCGCCAGCCGGGCATCGTGCAGGTAGGCGTCGACCACCTGCCGCTGGCCGCTGATCCACGCCGTGGCCATCGGTCCGCGGCGGCCGTC
>JAJZAQ010000080.1 GCA_021799355.1 Pseudomonadota bacterium | reverse complement strand
GTGCCTTGGCGTCAAAAACCATGCGCACCGCACGCTCGATCACCTCGGGGGAAAACTTCGGGGACTTCCTCATCATGGCTCCATTCTCTCAATCGAAGGAGCCCCCTCAAAATCCGGGGCGGTTCACATGGCGGTGACGGCGAAGATCTGGGCATTGCGGAACAGACGCTGCACAACTGGATCCGTGCGGATCGAGACGGTCGCTTGGGTGGCGCTGGAAGCAAGCCTGTGAGCCCGGAGCAGATGGAGATCGCACGGCTGCGCGCTGAGCTTGCGCGCGTGAAGATGGAGCGCGACATTCTGGGAAAAGCGACGGCGTACTTCGCGAAGGAGCGGGGGTGAAGTACGCCTGGATTGAGCGCAACCGCAAGCACTGGCCCGTGTCGGTAGCGTGCGCAGTTCTGGGGGTGAGCTCCAGCGGGTACCACGACCACCGTGTGCGCCAGGCGTGGCCGCGCCGCGGCATCAGCAATGATGCACTGCTGGTTCATATCCGAGCGATTCATGCCGAAACGCGTGGCGAGTATGGCTGGCCGCGGATCTGGAAGGAGTTGCTGGCACGCGGCATTCGGGCGGGTAAGGAGCGCGTTCGCAAGCTCATGAGCCTGCACGGCATCCGCGCCCGTGGCAAACGCAAGTTCAAGGCCATGACCGACAGCAACCACAAGCTGCCAGTGGCGCCGAACCTGCTGGATCGGCAGTTCAAGCCGACCACGCCGAACGCCGTGTGGACGAGCGACATCACGTCTGAGGCCACCGACGAAGGCTGGCTGTACCTGGCGGTGATCATCAACCTGTTCAGCCGCCAGGTCGTGGGCTGGTCGATGCAGTCGCACAGGAGGCGCGAGCTGGTGATCGACGCGTTGCACATGGCCTGGTTCCGTCGGCATCCGCCGCCGGGGCTGATCTGCCACAGCGACAGCGGTAGCCAATACTGCAGTGCCGACTTCCAGAAGGCGCTGACCGGCTACGGCATGCGCAGCTCGATGAGCCGCAAGGGCAATTGCTGGGACAATGCGCCCACGGAAAGCCTGTGGGGCTCGCTCAAGGTGGGCAGGCTGCACGGCAAACGATTCAAGACCCGGCGTGACGCCATGGACGAGATCGTCGACTGGCTGACGTTCTACAACCACCGGCGGCTTCATTCGTCGTTGGGCTACGTCAGCCCGATGCAGTTCGAACGGGCTTGGTTTGCCGCCCAGAACAGGCAGGCCGCGTAACGGTCTCAGCTTATGGGATCCGAAACTCGCGGGCAAGGTCATTCTGTGTGCATGGACTGACTGACCCGCCATCCCACAATGCGCCGAGCATAGACGTCGATGACGAAGGCCACGTACAGCCAGCCCTGCCAGGTGCTGACGTAGGTGAAGTCCGACACCCACAGCTCGTTGGGTCGCTGGGCTTTGAAGTGGCGGTTGACGCGGTCCAGCGGACAAGGCGCTGAAGTGTCTGGCGTGGTGGTCAGAAGCTTCTTGCCACGGTGCACCCCCTGGATGCCCAGGCGCCTCATCAGTCGCTCGACGGTGCAGCGCGCCACCCGTATGCCCTCTCGGTTCAGTTGTTTGCAGACCTTGTCTGCACCGTAGACCTGCCAGTTCGCATGCCAGACCCGCTGGACTTCGGGGATCAGCCACTGATCCCGTCTGGCCCGCTTGCAATCGATTTGCGGGTTGCGCCGGCGTGCGGCATGCAGGCGGTAACACGATGGGGCGATCTGCAGGAGTTTGCAGATCGGCTCGACCCCGAACGTGTCTCGGTGGCGGTGGGGCTGTCTGAATTTTTGTGTTCAAGGCTTTTTATTCGGGCTGCCGTTTCAGACAAGCCCAGTGGACATATTACGCGGATGGCCTGATGAAGCGCTCCCCATAGGCGATGGCGAACTGGTTCATGGCGTCTTTCCACTCCCTGGCTGCTCGGCCCCAGTCAGCCGTGATGTTGCGCAAGGCCAGCCACAGCAGCTTGGTGGCGGCATCATCGCTGGGAAAATGCCCCCGCGTCTTGATGATCTTGCGCAGCTGACTGTGCAGGCTCTCGATGGCATTGGTCGTGTAAATCACCTTGCGCACCGCCGGGCTGAACGCAAAAAACGGAATGACGCGCTCCCAGGCCCGGCGCCAGGCCGCCACCACAGTGGGAAACTTCTGCCCCCAGGGACCAGCTTCCAGGGCATCGAGTTGGGGAGCTGCGGCTTCTGCGCTGGGCGCCGTGTAGATGGGCTTGAGCGCCGCTGCCAGCGCCTTGCGGTCCTTCCAGCTGGCATAGTCCAGGCTGTTGCGGATCAAGTGCACGATACAGGTCTGCAGCGTCGTGGTCGGAAACACCGCCCCAAGCGCCTCGCCAATGCCCTTGAGGCCATCGGTGACGGCAATCAGGATGTCGGCTACACCACGGGTCTTCAGATCGTTGAACACCTTCATCCAGAACTTGGCCCCCTCGGTGTTCTCGATCCACAGGCCCAGGATGTCGCGGGTGCCGTCGGGCAGCACGCCCAGCGCCAGATAGATGGCCTTGTTGCGCACCACGGCATCCTCGCGGATCTTGACCCGCAGACAGTCGAAGAATACGACCGGGTACATCGGCTCCAGCGGGCGTGCCTGCCAGGCGGTGACCTCGGACATCACCTCATCCGTGACGCAACTGATGAATTCAGGACTGACCTCGGTGCCGTACTGCTCAGCTGCTCAGCCAGAAAGCCCTGGATCTCACGCACGGTCATGCCGCGCGCGTACAGGGCCACGATCTTGTCGTCAAAGCCGGTGAAACGCCGCTCGTGCTTGGGGATCAGGATGGGCTCGAAGGAGCCTGCGCGGTCGCGCGGCACTTCGATGCGCAGCGGCCCGTCCTGAGTCAGCACCGTCTTGGCGGACTTGCCGTTGCGCTGGTTGGCTGCATCCTCGGGGCGGGCGCTGCCGGGCGAGTAGCCCAGGTGGTACGACAGCTCTGCGCCCAGCGCCCGCTCGATCAGCGCTTTCTTCAGCGCCATGGTGGTGGCGTTGATCTGTTCGGCCGTCATCGGCGTGGTGCCGCCGGTCAGTTGTTCAATGAGTTCGTGGGGAATAGACGGCAGCGCCGCCGTGTCGGCTGCCGCCGGTTTCTTCTTGCTTGGCATAGATGCTCCTTTCCAACATGCTATGCCTCAAACACAAAATTCCTGACAGGCTCGTGGCGGTCGATGAAATCGATCAGGACTTGAGTCGGCGGTCGATCTCCGCCTGGGCAAAAAACGCGCTGGCCAGCTTGAGGATCTCGTTGGCACGGCGCAGTTCCTTGACCTCGCGCTCCAGCGCCTTCATGTGGGCTCGCTCCTCGGTGCTCAGGCCATCTCGCACGCCGGTGTCAACCTCGTGCTGCTTGACCCATTCATGCAGGGTCTGAGGCACGCAGCCAATCTTCGGCGCAATGGATTCGATGCAGGCCCACAGGGAGGGGTACTCGCCGCGGTGCTCTTGCACCATCCGCACAGCGCGCTGGCGCACTTCCGGGGAAAAACGGTTGGACTTCTTGCTGTTCATGGCATGGCTCCATCTTCTCAGAGTCAGGAACCTCCTCAATTCCCGGGGCGGTTCAGCATCGCCAAGAATCACGCCTTTGTCGACAGCAACAAACGCACCGCCTTCCTCGCCGTCGGCCTATTTCTCGCCCTCAACGGCCAGCGTCTGGTGACCACACAAACCGACGCCACGCTCACCATGCTCGCCGTCGCCGCAGGCGAGTTGGGCGAGGACGATTTTGCCGCGTGGATCCGGGCGCATTTGCAGGCTCGCTAGAACAGAAAATACCGCTGCGCCATCGGCAGCACGGTCGCGGGTTCGCAGGTGAGCAGCACGCCGTCTGCGCGCACTTCGTAGGTCTGCGCGTCCACCTGCATGCGGGGCGTGTAGGCGTTGTGGATCATGTCCGCCTTTTTCACGGTGCGGCAGCCGCGCACAGCCACCAAGGGCTTGTGCAGCCTGAGCCGAGTGCCAAGATCAACGGCGAGTGCGGCCTGCGAGACGAAGGTGAGTGACGTGGCCAGCCGCGCGCCGCCGAAGGCGCCGAACATCGGCCGGGTGTGCACCGGCTGCGGCGTAGGGATGGAGGCGTTAGCGTCGCCCATCAGCGCAGCGGCGATGAAGCCGCCCTTGACGACGACGCTGGGTTTGACGCCGAACCACGCCGGGCGCCACAGCACCAGGTCGGCCCATTTGCCCACTTCGACGGACCCGACCTCGTGCGCGATGCCGTGAGCAAGCGCGGGGTTGATCGTGTACTTGGCGACGTAGCGCTTGGCGCGAAAGTTGTCGTTGCGGCTGTCGGCCTGCGCGCCAGTGCTTCCGGCTGATGGTGCCAACCAACCCCGCTGCACCTTCATCTTGTGCGCGGTCTGCCAGGTGCGCAGGATGACTTCGCCGACGCGCCCCATGGCTTGGCTGTCGCTGGACATGATGCTGATGGCGCCGAGGTCGTGCAGCACGTCTTCGGCGGCGATGGTCTGCGGGCGGATGCGGCTCTCGGCGAACGCCAGGTCTTCGGCGATGGCTGCGTCGAGGTGGTGGCACACCATCAGCATGTCCAGATGTTCGTCAATGGTGTTGACGGTGAACGGTCGCGTCGGGTTGGTGCTCGACGGCAGCACATTGCCCTCGCCCAGCACACGCAGGATGTCCGGCGCATGGCCGCCGCCCGCGCCTTCGGTGTGGAAGGTGTGGATGGTGCGGCCTTTGAACGCGGCGATGGTGTCCTCGACGAAGCCACTTTCATTGAGGGTGTCGGTGTGGATGGCCACCTGGGTGTCGGTGTCTTCGGCCACCGACAGGCAGCAGTCGATCGCCGCCGGCGTGGTGCCCCAGTCTTCGTGCAGCTTCATGCCGATGGCACCGGCGTCGATCTGCTCGCGCAGCGCCGCAGGCTGGCTGGCGTTGCCCTTGCCGAGAAAGCCCAGGTTCATCGGGAAGGCGTCGGCCGCCTGCAGCATGCGCGCGAGGTTCTCCGGCCCCGGGGTGCAGGTGGTGGCATTGGTGCCGGTGGCCGGGCCGGTGCCGCCGCCCAGCATGGTGGTGATGCCACTCATCAGCGCCTCTTCGATCTGCTGCGGGCAGATGAAGTGGATGTGGCTGTCGATGCCGCCCGCAGTGAGGATCATGCCTTCGCCGGCGAGGATTTCGGTGCCCGGGCCGATGACCATGTCCACCCCCGGCTGCACGTCGGGGTTGCCCGCCTTGCCGATGGCGGCGATGCGCTGGCCGCGAATGCCCACGTCCGCCTTGACGATGCCCCAGTGGTCGAGGATGAGCGCGTTGGTGATGACCAGGTCCATCGCCCCTTCGGCGCGGCTCCTCTGGCTCTGGCCCATGCCGTCGCGGATAGTCTTGCCGCCGCCGAATTTCACCTCCTCGCCATAGCCCCCGGCGCGCAGGGTGTAGTCGTCCTCGACTTCGATGAATAACTCGGTGTCGGCCAGGCGCACGCGGTCGCCGACGGTGGGGCCGAACATCTCGGCATAGGCGCGGCGGGAGATCGAGGCCATCACAGCGCTCCCATCACGTCGCCGCGAAAGCCGACGACCACGCGGCCACCGGCAAACGCCACCAGCTCCACCGTGCGCTGCTGCCCCGGCTCGAAGCGCACCGCGGTGCCGCTGGCGATGTTCAGCCGCATGCCGCGCGCCGCCGCGCGGTCGAAGCGCAGCGCCGGGTTGGTTTCGGCGAAGTGGTAGTGCGAGCCGACCTGGATGGGCCGGTCGCCCGCGTTCTCTACCACCAGGGTCCGGGTGGCGCGGCCGGGATTGAGCGGCAGATCACCCTCAGCACAAAGGATTTCGCCAGGAATCATCGGTAGTCTCCTACGGCGCAGTTCAAGCCAGCAGCGCGCCGCCGAGCAGCGCCGCGCCCATGCTGGCGATGCCACCGCCCGCCAGCCACGCGCCCCAGCGCCCGGTGCGACGCAGCAGCAGCCCGGCCCCAAGTCCAGCGGCGTGCAGCAGCAGCGTGGCGCCAACCATGCCGCCGATCACCGCCCAGCGCGCCGCCACACCCGCCAGTTCCGCACCATGGGCGACGCCGTGGAACAACGCGAAGGCGCCAACCACGGCCGCGGCGGCCCAGCCCGGCAGGCGCAGCCGCACTGCCGCCAGCAGGCCGATGACCAGCACCGAGGCCGCGATCATCGGCTCCACCGCCGGCAGCGTCACCCCGGCAAAACCCAGCAGCGCGCCGACCAGCAGCATGGTGGCAAAGCCCACAGGCGCCCACAGCACGCGGCGGTCGATGGCCGCTGCCGACAGCGCGCTCCACAGCCCCACGGCGAGCATGGCCAAGAGGTGATCGAGTCCGGTGAAGGGATGCACAAAGCCACTGGCAACGCTGTGGTGCAACCCGGCGTCGTTGCCGGTATGGGCGCTGGCGACGGTGGCGGCGCCCAGCAGGGAGAGGGCGAGCAGGGCGCGCGGCAGCTTGCGCGATACATGGAAAGCAAAGTGGGACATGGGCAGTCTCAAAATAAGGAGGTGGGTGGGAGAGGGATGAAGTGGGCGGTTCAGGGGATGGGCTGATGCACTGTGACCAGCTTGGTGCCATCGGGGAAGGTGGCCTCCACCTGGATGTCGGGGATGAGTTCGGGCACGCCGTCCATCACGTCGTCGCGCGTGAGCAGGGTGCGGCCGAAGCTCATCAGCTCGGCCACGCTGCGGCCGTCGCGCGCGCCTTCCATCACCGCGGCGGTGATGAAGGCGATGGCCTCGGGCACGTTGAGCTTGAGCCCGCGAGCCTTGCGTCGCTCGGCCAGCAGCGCGGCGGTGAAGATCAGCAGTTTGTCTTTTTCGCGAGGGGTGAGATCCATGGGGGTTGAGGGTTCAGGGTCGCTAACAGACCGTTGAAAAAATTCCCATCGTTGCGGCCGCGCACCCGTTTGCGTGGATCCGAGGCCAACGCAAGCCGTTTTTCTGGGCTCCGACAGCCGCTTGGGCTCCCCCTTTCGGGGCCGTT
>JAJZAQ010000032.1 GCA_021799355.1 Pseudomonadota bacterium | reverse complement strand
TCATCACCTTTGCGCGGTCGGGGGACGGCGGTGTGGTACTGGCTTAACTGGGTGCGCCGGTCGAAGCCGCGGAGGGGGCCTGGGGGGTAGCGCTGTTTTTCGTGCTGCTGGGATTTGCGTCCTTCAAGGCGATGATGCAGGAGGCGTTCACCATCGGCCACTGGGCGCTGTCCTTTCCGCTGGCAGCATTTGCCGCGCTGTCGATGCATCTGGCGCTGGCGACGCAAAACGGCGCGATGCAAACCTTTGCCATTCTCTCGCTGGCGCTGGCGTCGGTGCTGATCGCCTGGCTGACGCTGGCGACGCTACGCGGGCTGCGTGACGGCAGTCTGCTCGCTCCGGAACCCGTGGCGCTGGTGCACTCGGCCTAGGGCGGCGGCGCCGGGAGGCTCTGACGGATCGCGCGGCCTGACCTATGATGGAGACATTCGGATGAAGCGCGCGCCCTCCAAACCCATACAGATTCCCGGAGCCATCACCATGTCGGTTCTCACCAACGAAGCTTCGCGCACGGACATTCTCAACCGTCTCAAGCGCGCCGAAGGTCAGATTCGCGGCGTGCAGCGCATGATCGAAGAAGGCGAACCGTGTCTGAAAGTGGCGCAACAGCTTTCCGCCGTGCGCAAGGCGCTGGATAGCACCTTCGTGCGCATGACCGTGTGTTATCTCGAACAGGAGCTGGACGGCCGGCTCGAAGCCGCGCAAAGCGGCGATCAGCCCAAACTCAGCGCCATGCTCGACGAAATCGAAACCCTGCTCGCGCGCATGGCCTGAGATGGCACCGCTGCGCCATCGCCACGCCATCGCCGCGGCCCTCACGCCACGGAGTCTGCAGCCGGTTCTGCTGCCTCGATGATGCCGCCGCCCAGGCAGACCTCTCCGGCATACAGAACCGCCGATTGCCCCGGGGTGACGGCCCACTGCGCGGCGTCGAATTCCAGCCGGAAGGCCTCGGCGCCCGACCGACGGTAGCGGCAGGCGGCGTCGAGCTGGCGATAGCGTGTTTTGGCGCTGAGCATCTGTCCGTCGCCCGGCGGCTGTCCGCTGACCCAGCTTGCCGACAGGGCCCGCAACCCGCGGCTATGCAGCAGGGGGTGGTCGTGTCCCTGCACGACGATGAGAATGTTGCGCGCCAGGTCTTTGCCGGCGACGAACCACGGCTGGCCGTTGCCCGACTGGCTGCCGCCCAGTCCGATGCCCTTGCGCTGCCCCAGGGTGTAGAACGCCAGGCCCTGATGTTCGCCGACGGTACGGCCATCGGGCGTTTGCATCGGCCCGGGCTGGGTCGGCAAGTAGCGGCCGAGAAATTCGCGAAACGGCCGTTCGCCGATGAAACAGATGCCGGTGGAGTCTTTTTTGCGGGCGTTGTGCAGGCCGATGTCCGCGGCGATGCGCCGGACTTCGGTTTTGTGCAGTTCACCGACTGGAAACAGCGTTTTGCCCAGTTGTGCCTGGTTCAGGCGGTGCAGGAAATAACTCTGATCCTTGCCCGGGTCGCGGCCGCGCAGCAGTTCGAAGCCGTGGGGGGTTTGCCGCACGCGGGCGTAATGGCCGGTGGCGATTTTGTCTGCGCCAAGACGCATGGCATGGTCGAGAAACGCCTTGAATTTGATTTCGGCGTTGCACAGCACGTCCGGATTCGGCGTGCGCCCGGCGGCGTATTCGCGCAGGAATTCGGCGAACACGCGGTCTTTGTATTCGGCGGCGAAGTTCACCGCCTCGATGTCGATGCCGATGCGGTCAGCCACGCTCACGGCGTCGAGCCAGTCCTGCCGCGACGAGCAGTATTCGCTGTCATCGTCGTCTTCCCAGTTTTTCATGAACAGGCCGACGACCTCGAACCCCTGCTGCTTGAGCAGCCAGGCCGATACCGAGGAATCGACCCCGCCGGACAGACCGACGACGACGGTGCCGCGGGATGCGCGTGTCATGGTTGGCAAACGCCCGGCGCGGCGTCGCCGCAGAACACGCCAGCGTCGGTGCACACCACGTCGAGCGGGAAACGCCGACCGCGCAGGTAATCGTCGATACAGCGCAGCACCAGCGGGCTGCGATGGCGGTCGGCGCTGGCGCGCACCTCCTGCGGCGTCATCCACACCGTGCGCACGATGCCGCTGTCGAGCCTGCGTTGCGGCTGCGGCGCCCCGGCCGTGCCGTAGAACGCCAGGCGCAGATAGCTGACGTCGGCATCCGCCTGTCCGGCCGGCCGGCGCGTGCGCGACAGGTAGACGCCGAGCAGCCCGGCGGGGGTGAATTCGCACGCCGTTTCCTCCAATGCCTCCCGCACCACGCCCTGCAGCGGACTTTCGCCGGCTTCGAGGTGGCCGGCAGGCTGGTTCAGCCGCAGACCGTCCGGGGTTTGTTCTTCGACGAGCAAAAACCGGCCTTGGTGTTCGATGATCGCGGCCACGGTGACGCGCGGGCGCAGGGCGCTATCGGCAGACATACTGGGAGGACGTGAAAAAATGCAAAAGAGTTTTCCGCAAGTGCGCCGCGGTGCGGCAAGCGCATCCCGGGAAAACGAGGAACAATCCGCTATTCTGATGGATGCGCCGGCAAGACGCACGCGCTGGGTCATGGCGTGGGCATGCTGCATTGTTTCACGCCGCGTCTTGCCGCCAGAGCAAAAAGACTTCACAGGAGAAACTTCATGCGTATCGGCATTCCGGCTGAAACCCTGGCCGGCGAAGCCCGTGTTGCGGCAACACCCGAAACGGTCAAGAAACTGGTCGCTCAAGGCCATTCCGTCGTTGTCCAATCTGGCGCAGGGCAGCGTGCGGATGCGCCGGACGCCGACTACATCGCTGCCGGGGCGGAGATCGGCGACCGTGCCGCGGTGTTCGGTGCCGAGATGGTGCTCAAAGTGCGTTCGCCGTCGGCCGACGAACTCGCGTTGATGCAGCCGGGTACGGTGCTCGTGGGCATGCTCGATCCGTTCAACGTCGAAGGCCTGCAGGCGATGAACGCTGCCGGGCTGACCGCCTTCGCCCTCGAAGCCGCACCGCGCACCACGCGGGCGCAGAGCATGGACGTGTTGTCCAGCCAGGCGAACATCGCCGGGTACAAAGCCGTCATCCTCGCCGCCAACCTGTACCAGCGTTTCATGCCCATGCTGATGACGGCCGCCGGAACGGTCAAGGCGGCGCGCGTGGTGGTGCTCGGCGCGGGAGTGGCCGGCCTGCAGGCCATCGCCACGGCCAAGCGGCTGGGTGCGGTGATCGAGGCCTCCGACGTGCGTCCTGCGGTGAAGGAACAGGTCGAATCGCTGGGGGCGAAATTCATCGACGTGCCGTTTGAAACCGACGAGGAGCGTGAAATCGCCCAGGGTGTCGGCGGTTATGCGCGTCCGATGCCGGCGAGCTGGATGCAGCGGCAGGCGGCGCTGGTTGCCGAGCGCGTCAAGCAAGCCAATATAGTGATTTCCACCGCGCTCATTCCCGGACGCCGCGCGCCGGTGCTGATCACCGAAGACATGGTGCGGTCGATGAAACCGGGGTCGGTGATTATCGACATGGCCGCAGCGCAAGGCGGAAACTGTCCGCTGACCGAGGCGGGAAAAACCGTGGTCAAACACGGCGTCACGCTGGTGGGAGAAACCAATCTGCCGGCTCTGGTTGCCGCCGATGCCTCGGCGCTATATGCGCGCAATGTGCTGGATTTTCTCAAGCTGGTTTTCGACAAGGACAAGAAATTCGTCGTCAACCGCGAAGACGATATCGTTGCTGCCTGCCTGATGTGCCAGGGCGGGGAGTTGCTGCGCAAACCCACCTGAGACCCTGGAGACGCCACCGCAGACACCCTTGTCGTCGTGGTTTGCCGTTTGAAGCGAGGAATGCATCATGCATGAAATTTCCCCCCTGGTGATCAATCTCACCATTTTCGTCCTGGCGATTTACGTCGGTTATCACGTGGTGTGGAACGTCACCCCGGCGCTGCACACGCCGCTGATGGCCGTGACCAATGCCATTTCCGCCATCATCATCGTCGGCGCCATGCTCGCCGCAGCGCTGACCGTGACCCCGCTGGGAAAAATCATGGGCACGCTGGCCGTGGCGCTGGCTGCGGTCAATGTATTCGGCGGTTTTCTGGTGACGCGGCGCATGCTGGCCATGTTCAAGAAAAAATCGGCGGACAAAAAATAAACAACTTCACGGATCACTGCCCCCTGCCGGCCACGGCCAGGCCATGATGGGGCATCGAGGACTCGACACATGACTCTCAGCATGAATCTGGTGACGCTGCTGTATTTGCTGGCAGCCGTCTGCTTCATCCAGGCGCTCAAAGGACTGTCTCACCCGACGACCAGCCGCCGCGGTAATGTTTTCGGGATGGCAGGGATGGTCATTGCGGTGCTGACCACTGTGGCGCTGATCGTCAAAATCGGCGGAGATGCCGGTGCACTGGGTTTGGGCTATGTGCTCGTCGGCCTGGTCGTCGGAGGAGGTATCGGCGCGGTCATGGCCAATCGGGTGGAAATGACCAAAATGCCCGAACTCGTCGCCTTCATGCACAGCATGATCGGCCTGGCTGCGGTATTCATCGCCGTGGCCGCCGTGGCCGAGCCGCATGCGTTTGGCATCGTGCAGGCCGCGGGCGATCCCCTGCCTTATGGCAATCGCGTCGAGCTGTTCATCGGCACCATCATTGGCGCGGTGACGTTCAGCGGCTCGGTGATTGCTTTTGGCAAATTGTCCGGCCGCTACAAATTCCGCCTGTTTCAGGGCGCTCCGGTGCGGTTTGCCGCGCAGCACTGGGTGAATCTGGCGATCGGGCTGGCGGCGATTGCCTGCGGCCTGTGGTTTTTCGCCACGCAGCAGTGGCTGCCGTTCATCATCATGATGGCCCTGGCCTTCGTTCTGGGCGTGCTCATCATCATCCCGATCGGCGGCGCGGACATGCCGGTGGTCGTGTCCATGCTCAATAGTTATTCCGGCTGGGCTGCGGCTGGTATCGGGTTTTCGCTCGAAAACAATATGCTCATCATCGCCGGATCGCTGGTCGGCTCTTCCGGGGCGATTCTCAGCTACATCATGTGCAAGGCGATGAATCGCTCGTTCATCAGCGTCATTCTCGGTGGTTTTGGTGCCGAGGGTGCGGCAGCCGGCGGGCAGGCGCAGCAGCGCACGGTGAAATCGGGCAGCGCCGACGATGCCGCGTTTTTGCTGTCCAATGCCGAATCCGTCATCATCGTGCCTGGTTATGGCCTGGCAGTGGCACGGGCGCAGCATGCGGTCAAGGAAATGGCGCAAAAGCTCAGCGAGCGCGGCGTGCAGGTCAAATATGCCATTCACCCGGTTGCCGGCCGCATGCCCGGGCATATGAACGTGCTGCTCGCCGAGGCCGAAGTGCCGTATGACCAGGTTTTTGAAATGGACGACATCAACCCCGAATTCGGACAAACCGACGTCGCCATCATTCTGGGGGCGAACGACGTGGTCAACCCGGCGGCGAAGACCGATCCCAAATCACCCATTGCCGGTATGCCCATTCTGGAAGCCTACAAGGCAAAGACGGTGATCGTGAATAAACGCTCGATGGCCGCAGGCTATGCCGGGCTGGACAATGAACTGTTCTACATGGACAAAACCATGATGGTATTCGGCGACGCGAAAAAGGTGGTCGAAGACATTACCAAAGCCATCGAGTGACGTCAAACTGCAGCCGCTCTGCAAAGCCCGCCGCGTGCGGGCTTTTTCCTGCATTTTGGCGTATCATGCGCGCTGTCTGGATTTCCAACACAGGAGAACATGCAGATGGCAACTTACAAAGAATTGCAGGCGCAGATCGAAGCGCTCAAACAGCAGGCCGAAGCGCAGCGCAAAGCCGAGATCAGCGCCGTCATCGCGGATATTCGCGCCAAAATGGAAGAGTATGGTTTGACCCTGGCCGACATCGGCACACGCCGCGTCGGCGCGTCGTCCAAAGGGTCGACCGTGGCGCCGAAATACCGCAACGCGCAAACCGGGGAAACCTGGAGCGGGCGCGGCAAAATGCCCCGCTGGTTGCAAACCGCCGTGGACAACGGGCAGAGCAAGGAATCGTTTCTCATTTGAATCCCTGCGCCTGCAGGGCCGCGGGGCCTGCCGCGCAGCGGCAGCCCGGCGGAAGCATGAAGCAAGACGAACCGGGATTCTCCCGGTTTTTTTGCGCCAGAATTTGCTGCCGGACAGGCCGCCGTCATGAACTCGACAGCGAAATGACAGAAAATCTGCGGCATGAAAGCGCGAGATGGGGTGGCAGCAGAAGTGCCCACGCCAGCGTGGGCAGAGCATAGCCGCTGGTGGCCAACGCTGACGGCGGAGGAAAAGGCCCGCTTGTTATCTGAAGTGGGTTATCAGACGGTCGAGCCGGGAGAACCCCTGCAGCAGGATGGGGCGACGGCGCTGCACTGGATCGGTTTGGCTTGCGGACTGGCCAAGTTCGTCGTCACCACCGTGCGGGGTAAACCGCTGGTGTATTCTGGAATCGCCGCGGGCGGTTGGTTTGGTGAGGGCACGTTGATGCGTCAGGGTGTCTGGCGTTATGCCGCGCTGGCGATTCGTCAATGTGAACTCGTGCTCGTGCCGCGGGAAACTTTTTTATGGTTGTTCAACCGCAATCTGGCCTTTTGCCATTATCTTCTGGCGCAGCTCAATGATCGGCTGGAACTCATGACCTTGCAGGCGCTGGACGATCATCAGGGCCAGGCGGAGTCGATCGTCGCGCGCACGCTGCGGCATTTGCTTCACCCGCTGGCCGGCGCTGCCGGAGGGCAGTTGCGCGTGACGCAGGCGGAAATCGCGCAGTTGTGCAATCTGTCGCGGCAGCGGGTCAATCAGGCGTTCGGCCGGTTGCAGGCCGACGGCGTGCTGCAGCTGCGTTACGGTGCGGTGGACATCGTCGATCTGGACAAACTTCGGATCTGGGAGTTTTGCAACTTGTCCGGCAGACGCGCGCCAAACACGCCAGCGCGGATCGCAGAAACCACCCCGGGCTGAAGCCGGCACGCGCTTGCGTGTGCTTCGCCGCGGCGCGTGCCTCCCGAGGCGACAGGCAAGGCTGGAGTGATCGCGCGTGCAGCCGGGCAGGCCACGCAGGCGATTCAGTCCGGCCATGCCGGCGCCGACGCGAAGGCGGGGAAATCCCTAGAATCGCTGTCTGCTCCGTTTGCTGCTGCTGCTTGCCGGGCGTTGCCTGCCTGCCTTGACTGCCCATGCCCCTGTCCTCCGAACCTGCCATCGTGCAAATCGACGCGCTCGATTTTGGCTATGGCGATCGCCTGGTGTTGCGTCAGATCGACCTGACCGTGCGTCGCGGCCAGGTCGTGGCCGTCATGGGCGCATCCGGTGGAGGCAAAACCACGTTGTTGCGCCTGATCGGTGCGCAAGTGCAGCCCTTGCGTGGCAGCGTGCGGTTCGAGGGACGAGACCTGGCGCAGGCCAGCCAGGAACAGATTTTTGCCATGCGCCGGCGCATGGGCATGCTGTTCCAGTTCGGCGCGCTGTTCACCGATATGACCGTGTTCGAGAACGTGGCGTTTCCGCTGCGTGAACACACCCGGCTGCCGGAGTCGATGATCCGTGACCTGGTGCTGATGAAACTCAACGCCGTCGGCCTGCGCGGCGCGCGCGATCTGTACCCGGCCGAACTGTCCGGGGGCATGGCGCGGCGGGTGGCGATGGCGCGCGCCATCGCCCTGGACCCGGCGCTGGTGATGTACGACGAGCCGTTTGCCGGTCTCGACCCGATTTCTCTGGGAATTTCCGCCCGGCTGATCCGCACCCTCAACGACGCGCTGGGGTTGAGCAGCATCGTCGTGTCGCACGACGTCGAGGTGACCTTCGACATCGCCGACTATGTGTACATCCTGGGCAACGGCAGCCTGATCGCGCACGGCACGCCGCAGCAATTGCGCGACAGCACCGATGCGCTGGTGCATCAGTTCGTCCGCGGCGAGCCCGATGGCCCGGTGCATTTCCACTATCCCGCGGCCGCCGTGGCCGACGATTTTTTGCGCCCTGCGGCAACGGCGCAAGGGAGGCGCGCATGACCGTGGCCGACAGACTGGTTGCCGTCGGTGCGGCCACGCGCCGGCTGCTCGCCGATCTCGGCTTTGCCGCGCGGCTGTTCGTCCGCCTGCTGTGGTTGGCCGGACGGGTGCTGCTGCGCCCGGGGCTGCTCGTGCAGCAAATGTATTTCCTCGGCAATCTGTCGCTGGTCATCATCGCGGTGTCGGGGCTGTTCGTCGGCTTCGTCCTCGGTCTGCAGGGCTACTACACCCTGTCGCGTTACGGCTCGTCGAGCGCACTGGGCGTGCTCGTGGCGCTGTCCCTGGTGCGCGAACTCGGGCCGGTGGTCACGGCGCTGCTGTTCGCCGGCCGCGCCGGCACGTCGCTGACGGCGGAAATCGGCCTGATGAAGGCCGGCGAGCAAATCGCCGCGATGGAGATGATGGCGGTCGATCCGGTGGTGCGCGTGCTCGCGCCGCGGTTTTGGGCCGGGGTCATCGTCATGCCCCTGCTGGCAGCGGTGTTCAGCGCCGTGGGCATCATCGGCGGCTACATCGTCGGCGTGGTGATGATCGGCGTGGACGCTGGGCAGTTCTGGTCACAGATGCAAAGCGGCGTCGATGTGTTCAAGGATGTGGGCAATGGCGTGATCAAAAGCGTGGTGTTTGGCCTGGCCGTGACTTTCGTCGCACTGCTGCAGGGCTGGCGCAGCCTGCCCACGCCCGAGGGCGTGTCGCGCGCCACCACGCGCACCGTGGTCATCGCTTCGCTGGCGGTTCTGGCGCTGGATTTTGTGCTGACGGCCATGATGTTCAGCACCTGAGGGCTGTGCGCCCGGGAGTCGTTTTCAATGAATCAACGCACAATCGATCTGTGGGTGGGCATGCTCGTCGTGCTGGGTGCGGCGGCGCTGCTGTTTCTCGCGCTCAAGGCGGGCAATCTGCTGCAACTCAACTGGGGGCCGACTTACTCCGTGACCGCGCGGTTTGACAACATCGGTGGCCTCAAGCCGGATGCGCCGGTGAAAAGCGCTGGCGTGGTCGTCGGTCGGGTGACGTCGATCAGCTTCGACAACCAGACCTTTCAGGCCGACGTGCACATGGCCATCGATGCGCGGTTCAAGTTTCCCGTGGACACCTCGGCGAAAATCCTCACCGCCGGTCTGCTGGGCGACCAATACATCGACCTCAGCCCGGGCGGCAGCGACAGAAATTTGACCAATGGCTCGGTGATCCACAACACCCAGTCCGCTGTGGTGCTGGAAAACCTGATCGGGCAGTTTCTCTACAACAAGGCCGCGTCCAGCGGCGCCGGGGAGGGCAAATGAACCTGCTGATGCGCCGTCTGCCGGCGCTGCTGGCGTTGGCATTGCTCGGAGGGTGCGCCACGCACAACCCGCAAGACCCCCTGGAACCGTACAACCGCGCGATGTTCACCATCAACGACAAGGTCGACCGCGCCGTGCTCAAGCCTGTGGCCACCGGATACAAAGCCATCACCCCCACGCCGATCCGCCACGGCGTGACCAATTTTTTCGGTAATTTCGGCGACGTCTGGTCGATGACCAACGATTTCCTGCAAGGGAACGTCCACGACGGCCTGAGCACCTTCATGCGGGTGAGCGTCAACACCGTGTTCGGCCTGTTCGGCACGCTGGACATCGCCACCGAGATGGGCATTTACAAGCACCCCAACGATTTCGGCCTGACGCTGGCGCGCTGGGGAGTGGGGTCGGGGCCTTACGTCGTGCTGCCGTTTTACGGCCCGAGCAACCTGCGCGACACCGCCGGCACCGGCGTCTTCCTGGCGTATGGGCCGACGGCGCAGATCAGCCCGCCCAGCGCGAGTTACGGCGCGCTGGCGCTCAACCTGGTCAACACCCGCGCCAACCTGCTCGACGCCACCAATCTGTTCGACCAGATTTCGCTCGATCCCTATGTGTTTGCCCGCAGCGCCTACGAGCAGCGGCGCAAGGCGCAGGTCGACGAGGTGCGCCAGCGGCCGTTCATCGATCTCGGCGAGCCCGATCCGCTGGCCCGGTACAGCTACGGCCCTGTGGATCAGGGCGTGTTGGGGCCGCAGCCGGCCGCGCCTGCTCCGGCTGCCAGCGCCGCACCTTGATCCATCGGCGAAAACCCTCATTGTCATCTTCATCGCGGCGATGGCGTTGAATGAGGGCAACCGACCCAAAAAAACTGGAGAACCCTGAATGCTTCGACGTACTTTTGTTGTTTTGGCCCTGAGCGGCGCGGCACTGGCTGCCGGTGTGCCGGCGATGGCCGGCGCTGCCGATGCGCTGACCCCGCCGCAGCTCATCGAGACCATGTCCAACGAGATCATCCGCGACGTACAGAAAGATCCCAAGCTGCGCACCGGCAACCCCGAAGTGGTGATGCAGTTCGTCGAGCAAAAAATCCTGCCCAACGTCGATTTCGAAAAAATCACGCAAAGTGCCGTCGGCCGCTACTGGCGTGAAGCCACTCCGGCGCAGCGCGCCGCGCTGCAGCAGCAGTTCAAGCAACTGCTCGTCTACACCTACGCCGGGGCCGTGCGCCAGATCAAGGATCAAAAGGTCAAGATTCTGCCGTACCGCGAGCCGGCCGATGCGCAGGAGGTGACCGTGCGCACCCGGGTGATCAACAACGGCGAGCCCCTGCAGCTCGACTACCGGCTGGAAAACACCCCGCAGGGGTGGAAAATCACCGACGTCAACGTCATGGGCATCTGGCTGGTCGACAACTACCGCAGCGTGTTCGCGCAGGAAATCGGGCAAAAAGGCATCGACGGCCTGATCGCCACGCTGAAAGAAAAAAACCAGAACCTGGCGCAAGCCAAATCCGCGGGCTGAACCGCAGCATCGCCCATGGCCGCTTTTGCCCTGCCTGCCGAACTGACGCTGCAAACCGCGCCTGCGCTGCGCCAGCAGGCGCTGTTGGCGCTGCAGTCGCAGCCGGCGCCCTGGGTGGTCGACGCCGCCGGACTGCACGATTTCGATTCTTCCAGCCTGGCGCTGTTGCTGGAACTGCGCCGCGCCGCGCCGCAGCAGCAGCTCCAGGTGCGCGGCGCGCCGCAGCGGCTGCGCGATCTGATCGCAGCCTACGGGCTGGATTTTTTGCTCGACTCGGTGGCTGCGTCGCCGCAGCCCTGAGCCCATCGTTTGGCCCTGCCGGTCGCGCACCCTGCGCGGCTGGCCGGTGTTTTTCCGATCCGACATGACATTGCCTGCCGCCGCAGTGCGGTTCGAACAAGTGGTCAAGCGCTACGGCCGCCACACCGCGGTCGATGGGGTGACGCTGGACATCGCCGAGGGCGAATTCTTCGGTCTGCTCGGCCCCAACGGCGCGGGCAAGACCACGCTGATCAGCATGCTCGGCGGGCTGACGCGGCCGACCGCCGGCCGCGTGCTCGTCCAAGGCCACGACGTGCAGACCGCGCCGCAGGCGGCCAGGCGGCGGCTGGGCGTGGTGCCGCAGGAACTGGTGTTCGACCCGTTTTTCACCGTGCGGGAAATCCTGCAGATCCAGTCCGGCTATTTCGGCCTGCGGCGCAACGCCGTGTGGATCGACGAACTGCTGCACAACCTGGGGCTGACGGCGCAGGCCGACAAAAACATGCGTGCGCTCTCCGGCGGCATGAAGCGCCGGGTGATGGTGGCGCAGGCGCTGGTGCACCGCCCGCCGGTGATCGTGCTCGACGAGCCGACGGCTGGCGTCGACGTCGAACTGCGGCAATCGTTGTGGGATTTCATCGCCCGGCTCAACGCCGAGGGACACACCGTGCTGCTGACCACGCATTACCTCGAAGAGGCCGAGGCGCTGTGCAAGCGCATCGCGGTGATCAAAACCGGCCGCATCGTCGCGCTGGACCGCACCGATGCCCTGCTGCAGCGCTTCGCCGCGTCGGTGCTGTATTTCCGTCTGCTGCGCGGCACGTTGCCGCCGCAGATGGCGCAGGCCACGCAGCAGGCCGGGCGGGTGGCGCTGCCGGTGCGCGGCCCGCTGGACGTCGAACAGACACTGGCCTCCCTGCGGCAGGCCGGGTGCGACATCGACGAACTCGAACTGCGCCGCGCCGACCTCGAAGACGTGTTTCTGCAACTCATCGGAGCCGGGCGATGACCGGGCTGCTCACCCTGCTGCGCAAGGAACTGCTGCGCTTTTTCAAAGTCAGTTTTCAGACCGTGGCTGCGCCGATCGTCACCGCGCTGCTGTACCTGCTGATTTTTTCCCACGCCTTCACCGCGCACATGCAGGTGTTCGGCCATGTGCCGTACACCGCCTTCCTCATCCCCGGGCTGATGATGATGAGCGTGCTGCAAAACGCCTTTGCCAACACCTCGTCGTCGCTGATCCAGTCGAAAATCACCGGCAATCTGGTGTTCGTGCTGCTGTCGCCGCTCAAGCCCTGGGAGCTGTTCGTCGCCTACGTCGGCGCCTCGGTGATTCGCGGTCTGATCGTCGGCGCCGGCGTGCTGCTGGTCACGGTGTGGTTCGTGCCGCTGACCTTTGCCGAACCGGTGTGGATCGTGGTGTTCGCCGTGCTGGGCGCGAGCATGCTCGGCGCGCTCGGGCTGATCGCCGGTATCTGGGCGGAAAAATTCGACCAGATGGCCGCGTTCCAGAATTTCATCATCACCCCGGCGACGTTTCTCTCCGGTGTGTTCTACTCGGTTCACACTCTGCCCGCATTCTGGAAAGTGGCGTCGCACCTCAACCCGTTTTTCTACCTGATCGATGGTTTTCGCTATGGCTTTTTCGGCGCCGGCGACGTATCGCCCTGGGTCAGCCTGCTCGCCGCACTGCTGGGCAACCTGCTGTGCGGCGGCATTGCGCTGGTGATGCTGTTGCGCGGCACCAAACTCCGGAACTGACACCGCCATGCCTTTGCCCACCCCGCAAGACCTGCACCGCGACATCGCTGCCGGGCTGCACTGCACCCATCTGGACGTGCAGGGCGACGACGGCCAGCATTTTTTCGCCACCATCGTCAGCCCGCAGTTCATCGGCAAAACGCGGGTGCAGCGTCATCAGCTGGTTTACGCCGCGCTCGGCGAGCGCATGCGCGCGGACATCCACGCGCTGTCGATGAAAACGCTGACCCCGGAGGAGTTTGCCGCGCAGTCCGCGCACTGAGCCGACGCCCGGCAGTGCCGTGGCCCTAAAATGGGCCGTTTTGCACGCCACCAGCGTGCTCGCCTGCGGGCGATGGCCGCGGGCTTCCAAGCCGTCATGGACAAACTCAAAATCATCGGGCAGCGCGCGCTGCACGGCACGGTGCAGGCCAGCGGGGCAAAAAACGCCGCATTGCCGCTGATGGCCGCGGCGCTGCTGACCGCCGAGCCCGTGCTGTTGCACAACACGCCGCAGCTCATGGACGTGCGCACCCTGTCCAAGCTGCTGCGCAGCCTGGGCGCGCAGGTCGAGCAGCAGGGCGATGCGCTGCGCATCGACGCCGCCGCCGTCGACCACTACGAGGCGTCTTACGATCTGGTCAAAACCATGCGCGCTTCGGTGCTGGTGCTCGGGCCGCTGCTGGCGCGGTTCGGCCAGGCGCGGGTGAGCCTGCCCGGGGGATGCGCCATTGGGGCGCGCCCGGTGGATCAGCACATCAAAGGCTTGCAGGCGCTGGGTGCGGACATCGTGGTCGAACACGGCTACATCGTCGCCCGCGTGGCCACGCCGTCCGGGCGGCTGCGCGGCGCGCACATCACCACCGACATGGTGACCGTCACCGGTACGGAAAACCTGATGATGGCTGCCGCGTTGGCCGAGGGCGAGACGCTGATCGACAACGCTGCGCGCGAGCCCGAAGTCGTCGATCTGGCATGTTTGCTGCGGCGCATGGGGGCGCAGATCCGCGGTGAGGGCACGTCGCAGATCCGCATCACCGGGGTGCCGCGGCTGCGTGGCGCGACGCACCGCATCATCCCCGACCGCATCGAAGTCGGTACGTTTCTGTGCGCCGCCCTGGCCACGCGCGGCGACGTCACGGTGCAGGGCGCCGATCCGGCGCATCAGGATGCCTTGCTCGACAAACTGCGCGAGGCCGGGGCGCAGATCACCACCGGTGACGACTGGATCCGGCTGCGCGCCGATGCCCTGCCGGCAGGCCGTCCGCGCGCCGTATCGGTGCGGACCACCGAATACCCCGGTTTCGCCACCGACATGCAGGCGCAGTTCATGGCGGTCAACTGCATCGCCGACGGCGCGGCGCGGATCACCGAAACCATTTTCGAAAACCGTTTCATGCACGTGCAGGAACTGGTGCGGCTGGGCGCGCAGATCGACATCGACGGCCACACCTGCGTGGTGCGCGGTGTGCCGCAGCTATCGGGCGCCAACGTCATGGCCACCGACCTGCGCGCGTCGGCCGGGCTGGTGGTCGCGGCCCTGGCCGCCGAAGGGCAGACGCTGATCGACCGCATCTACCATCTCGACCGCGGTTACGATGCGATGGAAGTCAAGCTGCGCGCGCTCGGCGCCGACATCGAACGCATCAAGACGTCCCCCGGAGCCTGACCTCATGTTGACCCTCGCCCTGTCCAAGGGACGGATTTTCGAAGACACGCTGCCGATGCTGCAGCGCGCCGGGATCACCGTGTCGGGCGATCCCGAATCGACGCGCAAACTCATTCTGCCGACCAACCGGGCCGACGTGCGCGTGGTGCTGGTGCGCGCCAGCGACGTGCCCACCTACGTGCGCTACGGTGGCGCCGACATCGGCGTCGCCGGGCTGGACGTGCTGCGCGAGTATTTCGCCGGCAACGGGCCCGACGGCCTGTACCTGCCGGTCGATCTGGGCATCGCCCGCTGCCGGCTGAGCGTGGCGGTGCGCGCCGATTTCGACTATGCCGCGCGCGTGCGGCAGGGCGCGCGGCTGCGGGTGGCGACCAAATACGTGCATCTGGCGAGCGACCACTTCGCGTCCAAAGGCGTGCACGTCGATCTGGTCAAGCTCTACGGCTCGATGGAGCTCGCCCCGCTGACCGGGCTGGCCGACGCCATTGTCGACCTCGTGTCCACCGGAGGCACGCTCAAGGCCAACGGGCTGGTCGAGGTCGAGCACATCATGGACATTTCCGCGCGGCTGATCGTCAACCAGGCCGCGCTCAAAACCCGTACCGCGATGCTCAAACCGTTGATCGACCAGTTGCGTGACGCCGCAGCGTTGACTCAGGAACCTGCCGTATGAACGCGCCTTCCACCCCCCTGCCATTGCGCCGGCTCGACGCCACTGCGGCGGATTTCGAGGCGCAATACGCCGCGCTGTTCGCCCGCATGGCCGAAGAAAACGCCGAAATCGACGCGCGCGCCGCGGACATCCTGCGCGACGTGCAGACCCGTGGCGACGCCGCGGTGCTCGACTACACCCGGCGCTTCGACCGCGTGACGGCCGGCAGCGTCGCCGAGCTGGAAATCACGCAGGACGAGCTGCACGCCGCGCTGCAGTCGCTGCCTGCCGAGCAGCGCGACGCGCTGCAGGAAGCCGCCGAGCGCATCCGCCGCTATCACCAGCGGCAGATGCAGCAGGTCGGGCAGAGCTGGGAATACAGCGACGAAGATGGCACCCTGCTCGGGCAGAAAGTCACCGCGCTCGACCGCGTGGGCATTTACGTGCCCGGCGGCAAGGCGGCGTATCCGTCGTCGGTGCTGATGAACGCGATTCCGGCGCATGTCGCCGGGGTCGGCGAAATCGTGATGGTCGTGCCCACGCCGGGCGGCGAGCGCAACCCGCTGGTGCTGGCCGCCGCCGCGGTCGCCGGGGTCGGCCGCGCGTTTGCGATTGGCGGTGCGCAGGCCGTCGGCGCGTTGGCCTACGGCACGGCGACCGTGCCCAAGGTCGACAAAATCGTCGGCCCCGGCAATGCGTATGTCGCCGCGGCCAAGCGCCGGGTGTTCGGGGTGTGCGGCATCGACATGATCGCCGGCCCGTCGGAAATCCTGGTGCTGGCCGACGGCTCGACCCCGCCCGATTGGGTGGCGATGGATCTGTTCAGCCAGGCCGAGCATGACGAACTGGCGCAAAGCATCCTGCTCTGCCCCGACGCGGCGTACATCGACGCGGTCGCCAGCGCGATCGAGCGCCTGCTGCCGACCATGCCGCGGCGCGACATCATCGCCGCATCGCTCACCCATCGCGGCGCGCTGATCCGCGTGCGCGACATGGCGCAGGCGTGCGAGCTGGCCAACCGCATCGCCCCCGAGCATCTGGAAATCGCCGCGCGCAACCCGCACGACTACGTGCCGCAGCTCAAACACGCCGGTGCGTTGTTCCTCGGCGCCTACACCTCGGAAAGCCTGGGCGACTATTGCGCCGGGCCGAACCACGTGCTGCCCACCTCCGGCACTGCGCGGTTTTCCTCGCCGCTCGGGGTGTACGACTTTCTCAAGCGCAGCAGCGTGATCGAAGTCAGCGCCGCCGGGGCGCAGAAGCTCGGGCGCATCGCCAGCGTGCTCGCGAACGGCGAGCGGCTGACCGCGCACGCCCGCGCCGCCGAGCTGCGGCTGGAGGCGCCACAGTGAGCCGCTACTGGAGCGCGGTCGTCCACCGGCTGACACCTTACGTGCCGGGCGAGCAGCCGAAAATCGACGGGCTGGTCAAGCTCAACACCAACGAGTGCCCGTACCCGCCAAGCGGCAAGGTGCTGGCGGCGATCGCCGCGGCCAGCGGCGACGCGCTGCGACTGTACCCCGACCCGCAGGCAACCGCGCTGCGGGCGGCGATTGCCCGCCACCACGGACTGAGCCCCGAGCAGGTGTTCGTCGGCAATGGTTCGGATGAAGTGCTCGCGCACGCGTTCATGGCGCTGCTGCAGCACGACGCGCCGCTGGTGTTCCCCGACATCACGTACAGTTTCTACCCGGTGTACGCGCGGCTTTACGGCATCGCCACGCGCGAGGTGCCTTTGCGCGCGGACTTCACCTGGGCGGTGGATGACGTGCTGGCCTCCGGCGCGATCGGCGCGGTGATTTTCCCCAACCCGAATGCGCCGACCGGCATCGCGCTGCCGCTGGCCGAGGTGCGCCGGCTGCTCGCTGCGTGCCGTGACGTGCCGGTGGTGGTCGACGAGGCGTATGTGGACTTCGGCGCGGAAAGCGCTTTGCCGCTGCTGGCCGAGTTCGACAATCTGCTGATCGTGCGCACCCTGTCCAAAAGCCGCGCGCTCGCCGGGCTGCGGGTGGGGTACGCGCTGGGGCATCCGGCGCTGATCGAGGCGCTCACCCGCGTCAAAGACAGCTTCAACTCCTACCCGCTCGATCGCCTGGCGATCGCCGGAGCGACCGCGGCAATGGAAGACGACGAGTGGTTCGAGGCCACCCGCGGGCGCATCATCGCCAGCCGCGACCGCCTGAGCGAAGCACTGCGCCAGCGCGGCTTCGAGGTGCTGCCGTCGCACGCCAATTTCGTGTTCGCCCGCCACCCGCAGCAGGACGGCGCCGCGCTGGCCGCGGCGCTGCGCGAACGCAAGGTGCTGGTGCGCCGCTTTGCAACGCCTGCGCGCATCGCCGATTTTTTGCGCATCACCATCGGCACCGACGTGCAGATCGACGCGCTGCTGGCCGCGCTGGACGGCGCGCGCACTGCAGGGCAGCCGGCGGCTTGAGGTTACGATTGCGTCCATCGCTTGTCGCCCGTCGTTGAGCTTGAGTCATGCGCCACGCCCAGGTTTCCCGCCACACTGCCGAAACGCAAATCGAAGTGTCCCTCGATCTGGACGGCAGCGGCGCCTCCCGGCTGTCCACCGGTGTCGGGTTTTTCGACCACATGCTCGACCAGATCGCGCGTCACGGCCTGATTGACCTGAGCGTGCAGGCGCAGGGCGACCTGCACATCGACGCCCACCACACCGTCGAGGACGTCGGCATCACCTTCGGTCAGGCGCTGGCGCGCGCCGTCGGTGACAAAAAGGGCATCCGTCGCTACGGCCATGCCTACGTGCCGCTGGACGAGGCGCTCAGCCGTGTGGTCATCGACTTTTCCGGTCGCCCCGGGCTGATCTGGCATGTGCCGTTCACCCGGGCGATGATCGGCGAATTCGACGTCGATCTGGCGCGCGAGTTCTTTCAGGGCCTGGTCAACCACGCCGCCATCACCGTGCACGTGGACAATCTGCGCGGCGACAACGCGCACCATCAGTGCGAGACGGTGTTCAAGGCGTTCGGCCGCGCGCTGCGTGCCGCCGCCGAGCGCGATGCCCGCCTGGGTGAGGTGATTCCCTCGACCAAGGGTTCGCTGTAAATTGCCACTGGCCATTGCCCTGACGCCGTGTTTTTTGCGCTTGTGCCAACCGCCCGATCCTGACCGATGAAACGAGTTGCCGTTGTGGACTATGGCATGGGCAATCTGCGCTCGGTGTCGCAGGCCGTGGCGCACGTCGCTGCCGGCACCGGTTTCGACGTGGTCGTCACCGCCGACCCGGCCGTGGTGCGCGCCGCCAACCGGGTGGTGTTGCCCGGACAGGGCGCCATGCCCGACTGCATGCGTGAGCTGCGCGCCTGCGGGCTGTACGATGCCGTGCTCGATGCCGCGGCGGCCAAGCCGCTGTTCGGCGTGTGCGTCGGCATGCAGATGTTGCTGGATCACAGCGAGGAGGGCGACACGCCTGGTCTGGGGCTGATTGCCGGGCAGGTGCAGCGCTTTGCGCTCGACGGACAGACGCAGCCCGACGGCAGCCGCTACAAAGTGCCGCACATGGGCTGGAACACCGTGGCGCAGCAGCGGGACGCCGCCGGCACGGTGCATGCGCTGTGGGCGGGCATCCCCGATGGGGCGGCGTTCTACTTCGTCCACAGTTTTTACGCCGCGCCGCTACACGACGCTCACACCGCCGGCACCACCGAATACGGCGTGCGCTTTGCCAGCGCCGTGGCGCGCGACAATCTGTTTGCCACCCAGTTCCACCCGGAAAAAAGCGCCGCAGCCGGGTTGATGCTCTATCGCAATTTCCTGCACTGGTCGCCTTGAGCCCGGTGCCCTGTCGTCCACCCCTGACTTTTTTCATCGCCTCTTCGCCCGATCATGTTGCTCATTCCGGCAATCGACCTCAAGGACGGCCAGTGCGTTCGCCTCGAACAAGGTGAAATGCAAGGCGCAACAGTGTTCTCCGAAGACCCGGCCGCGATGGCGCGGCACTGGATCGACCAGGGCGCCGAGCGCCTGCATCTGGTCGACCTCAACGGTGCGTTTGCCGGCAAACCACGCAACGCCGAAGCCATTGCCGCCATCCTCGACGAAGTCGGCGAGGAAATCCCGGTGCAGCTCGGCGGCGGCATCCGCGATCTCGACACCATCGAGCGCTACCTCGACCAGGGGCTGAGCTATGTGATCATCGGCACCGCAGCGGTGAAAAGCCCGGGCTTTCTGCGCGATGCGTGCAGCGCCTTCGGCGGGCACATCCTCGTCGGCCTGGACGCGCGCGACGGCAAGGTCGCCACGGACGGCTGGAGCAAGCTCACCGGGCACGAGGTCGTCGATCTGGCACGCAAATTCCAGGACTACGGCATCGAGGGTGTGATCTACACCGACATCGGCCGCGACGGCATGCTCAGCGGCATCAACATCGACGCCACGGTCAAACTTGCCGAGGCCATCGACGTACCGGTGATCGCTTCCGGCGGCCTGTCCGGCATGGCCGACATCGAAAAACTCTGCGAAGTCGAGAGCAGCGGGGTCGAAGGCGTGATCTGCGGCCGCTCGATCTACACCGGAGCGCTGGACTTCGCTGCAGCGCAACGCTACGTCTCCAGCCGCTGAGCCACCCATGCTGTTCAAGCGCATCATCCCCTGCCTGGACGTCAACGGCGGCCGCGTGGTCAAGGGGGTGAATTTCGTTGGCCTGCGCGACGCCGGCGACCCGGTGGAAATCGCCGCGCGCTACAACGCGCAGGGCGCGGACGAACTCACCTTTCTCGACATCACCGCCACCAGCGACGGCCGCGACCTGCTGCTGCACCAGATCGAGGCCGTGGCCTCGCAGGTATTCATTCCGCTGACCGTTGGCGGCGGGGTGCGCAGCGTGGACGACGTGCGCCGCCTGCTCAACGCCGGGGCCGACAAGGTCAGCTTCAACTCCGCGGCGGTGGCCAACCCGCAGCTCATCGCCGACGCCTCGGCGAAGTACGGCGCGCAGTGCATCGTCGTCGCGATCGACGCCAAGCGGCGCGAGGGCGGCGGCTGGGAGGTCTACACCCACGGCGGGCGCAAGGCCACCGGGCTGGACGCGGTGCAGTGGGCGCGCGACATGGCCGCGGCCGGCGCCGGTGAAATCCTGCTCACCAGCATGGACCGCGACGGCACCAAGGCCGGTTTCGACCTCGAACTCACCCGCGCGGTGTCGGACGCGGTGAGCGTGCCGGTCATCGCTTCCGGCGGCGTGGGCAACCTCGATCACCTGGCCGACGGCTTTCTGCTCGGCCATGCCGACGCCGTGCTCGCCGCCAGTATTTTCCACTACGGCGAATACACCGTGGCCCAGGCCAAACAGCATCTGGCCGCACGGGGCATCGCCATGCGCCCGGACCTGGCGCTGTGAGACGGCGCGCCGTGCGGCACCGCGGCACGCCACCGCCTTGCGGGCGCCGTGGCGCACTACACTTCAGCGCATGAACTGGCTCGATCAAGTCAAATGGGATTCCCGCGGGCTCGTCCCGGCGGTTGCGCAGGACGCGCGCACCGGCCGTGTGCTCATGGTCGCGTGGATGAACCGCGAGGCGCTGGAGCAGACGCAGGCCCGCGGCGAGGCGGTGTACTGGTCGCGTTCCCGCCAGAAGTTGTGGCACAAGGGCGAGGAGTCCGGGCATGTACAGACCGTGCGCGACATCCGCCTCGATTGCGACGGCGACGTGGTGCTGCTGCAGGTGGAGCAGGCCGGCGGCATCGCCTGCCATACCGGACGTGAATCGTGCTTTTACAGCCGCCTGGACCACGGCGAGTGGCAGGCCGTCGATCCCGTGCTGAAAGACCCCGGGCAGATTTACCCGGGCGCGCCGCACGCGGCTGACGCGGCGGTGCAGTCCGCGCCGTCTGCCGCCACGGTGCTCGACCGCGTCTACGCCACCATCGCCAGCCGCCGTGGCGCCGACCCCGATGCGTCGTATGTCGCGCGGCTGTTCCACAAAGGCGAGGACGCGATTCTGAAAAAAATCGGTGAGGAGGCTACCGAGCTGGTGATGGCGGCCAAGGATGGCGATGCCGACAAAATTCTGTACGAAACCGCCGACCTGTGGTTCCACAGTCTGGTGGCGCTGGCGCAGCACGGCCTGACGCCGCAGCAGGTACTCGACGAACTGCAGCGCCGCGAAGGCCGTTCCGGCCTGGCGGAATTCGCCGCCCGCCGCTCCCAGCCCTGAGGCGCGAAATGGACGAGCTGCAGCCAAAGCCCGCGGAGGCTCCAGACGCGGTGGACACCGAAAGCCTGAGGACGGTGGCGCTGGCGGTCTACGTGCTGCAGGCGCTGGCGTTTTTCTGGGGAATCACTGCGGTGATCGGCATCATCGTCGACTACGTCAAGCTCGACGACGCCCGCGGTACCTGGGTGGAAAGCCATTTGCGCTGGCAGATCCGCACCTTCTGGTGGGGGTTGTTCTGGTCGGTCGTCGGCATCGCCTCGATCTGGGCATTCGGTCTGGGTTTTCTCGTGCTCGCCGTGGTGTATGTGTGGACCATTTACCGCGTGGTCAAAGGCTGGCTGAAACTGACCGAACGCAAACGCGTCCATCCTTCCCTGTAATGTGTTCATCACCGTCATGACCGATCCCAACTGCATTTTCTGCAAAATCGCCGCCGGACAGCTTCCGGCCAGCGTGATCTACCAGGACGACGACGTGGTTGCGTTCCACGACATCCATCCCGCCGCGCCGGTGCACTTTCTGCTCATTCCCCGACTGCATCTATCGTCTTTATTCGACGTCGGTGCCGAGCATGCCGCCTTGCTCGGTAAAATGTTGCAGCTTGTTCCCCGCCTGGCGCGCGAGCAAGGGTGTGAAGACGGCTTCCGTACCGTCATCAACACCGGGCGCAACGGGGGACAGGAGGTGTTTCACCTGCACTTGCACGTCATGGGCGGCCCGCGCCCGTGGAAAAAACAGGCCCCTTAATTTTTGCGGCGAAGGAGTGAATCATGGGCTCACTGAGTATTTGGCACTGGTTGATCGTGCTGGTGATCGTGATGATGGTGTTCGGCACCAAGAAACTGAAGAACATCGGTTCCGACCTCGGCTCGGCGGTCAAAGGCTTCAAGGACGGCATGCGCGATTCGGCGGCGGACGACAAACCGGCCGAAGCCGACAAGCAGCTCGCCACGCAGGACAGCGCGAAAAAAGAAGCGATCGACGTGCAGGCCAAGGAAAAATCCTCCACCTGAACCACGCGACGCTGTGCCCGCCGGCAGCGATGCCGGTTTTTTGTTCCCGCCAGCCGCCCGTCGTTTCGTCCCCGCCCCATTGAGCGCCCATGTTTGACATCGGAATGTCCGAGCTCGGCCTGATCGGCGTGGTGGCCCTCGTCGTTCTCGGGCCGGAAAAACTGCCGCGCGTGGCGCGCACCGCGGGCAATCTGCTCGGCAGGGCGCAGCGTTATCTGGCCGAGGTCAAGGCCGAAGTCAACCGGCAGATCGACCTCGAAGAACTGCGCAAGGTGAAAACCACGCTGGAAACCGCGGCGCAGGACATGCAGAAATCGGTTGCCGCCAATGTCGCCGAAGTGCAGGGCAGTTTCGACGAGGCGTGGAAAGAGGCCACAGCCGGCCTGCACGGCAGCGACGACGCGGTGTCGATCGCCGATGGTGTGTCCAGCCCGGCGCTGCCCAGCCCGAACTATCCGACCAAAAAGCGCAAAAAACTCGCCGGCAACGCCGTGCCGCAGTGGTACCGCAGGCAGGCGAGGGTGCGCACTCGCGCCCTGTCGGGAGCGGCGCGTGTGGCGCGCTACCGCGTCAAACGCTGAGCCGGTGCGGTGGCTGCAGCGTGCCCAGCGGGTTCCCTCTCCCTAGCAAACGAGTGCATCGCCCGTGTCTGATCCCAAAAAAACCGTGACACCGGACAGTCCCGAGGCCGAACAGCCGTTCATCTCGCACTTGATCGAGCTGCGCAACCGGCTCATCCGTGCGATTGCCGCCGTGGGCATCGTGTTTCTCGTGCTGTCGATCTATCCCGGGCCGTCCGGTCTGTTCGACCTGCTGTCGCAGCCGCTGATCGCGCATCTGCCCAAAGGCTCGACGATGATCGCCATCGGCGTGATTTCGCCGTTCGTCGTGCCGATCAAGGTCACGCTGCTGGTGGCCTTCATGATCGCCCTGCCGGCGGTGCTCTACCAGATCTGGGCGTTCGTCGCCCCGGGGCTTTACCAGCACGAAAAACGCCTGGTGCTGCCGCTGATCATCAGCAGCACCCTGTTGTTCTATCTGGGTGTGGCGTTCTGCTACTTTTTCGTGTTCGGCCGTTTGTTCACCTTCATCCAGAGTTTTGCTCCCAAGGTGATTACCGCGGCGCCGGACATCGAGGCGTATCTGAGCTTCATGCTCACCATGTTCATGGCCTTTGGCACGGCGTTCGAGGTGCCTGTGGTGCTCATGGTGCTGGTGCGTTTCGGACTGGTGACGGTCGAACAGCTCAAGTCCTGGCGGAATTACTTCATCGTCGTGGCGTTCATCGTCGCCGCCATCGTCACCCCGCCGGACGTGGTATCGCAGACGTCGCTGGCAGTGTCGATGATTCTGCTGTTCGAAATCGGCATCCTCGCGGCCAAATATCTGGTCAAGTATTCCGCGCCGCCCGACGAGGAACAGAAAGACGCGCAATCGTCGGCGTCGCCGTGACCCGCAGGCGGGCTGGTCACGGCAGCACGCCATCGCTGTCGGGGGGCTGTGCCGGCTGGCTGAGGTTTTGTGGCCGCACGCCGATGCGCACGCGCAGCGTTTGCGCCCGGCCGTCGCGCAGCACGTCGATGGCGGCTTCGCTGCCCGGTTTGAGCGCGGCGACGGTGTTGAGCAACTGTCCGGTGTTGTCCACGGCCTTGCCATCGACGCGCAGAACGATGTCGCCGGGTCTGATCCCGGCCTGGTCCGCCGGGCCCTGACGCAGCACGCCGACGATGATCACACCTTCCGGATGCGGCAGATGCAGCGCGCGGGCGAGCTGGTCGGTGACGTCCTGCGGTTCCACGCCGATCCAGCCGCGCACCACCTGGCCGCTGGCGATGAGCTGCTGCATCACGTTGCGCGCCGTCGATACCGGCACGGCAAAGCCAATGCCCAGCGAGCCGCCGCTGCGCGAAAAAATGGCGGTATTGATGCCGATGAGGTTGCCGCGCGCGTCCACCAGCGCGCCGCCGGAATTGCCGGGGTTGATCGCCGCGTCGGTCTGGATGAAATTCTCGAAGGTATTGATGCCGAGCTGGGTGCGGCCGAGCGCGCTGATGATGCCCTGCGTCACCGTCTGGCCGACGCCGAAGGGATAACCGATGGCCAGCACCACGTCGCCGACATGGGCGTTGGCGTCGTTGCCGAAGGTGATGACCGGCAGATGATCCAGCGCGATACGCAGCACCGCCAGATCGGTGTCCGGGTCGCGGCCGACGAGCACGGCCTTGGCTTCACGGCCGTCTGCCAGCGTGACCTCGATCTGGTCGGCGCCTTCGACCACGTGGTTGTTGGTCAGGATGTAGCCGTTGGGGCTGACGATGACCCCCGAGCCCAGGCCGATCGCCGGCTGACGGTTGCCTTGGAATTGCCGCCGCCACGGATCGAGCCCGGGCGTACGCCGCGGCATTTTGGCCGTGGTGATCGACACCACGGCGGGCATGGCCTTTTGTGCCGCGGCGCTGTAGCTATCGGCTGCCGGCAGCGCCGACGACGCCTGCGGCGCCGCCTGGATGGTGACGACGGCCGGCTTGCCAACGGGAGCCGGCACGCCGGCGCCGAAGTGCACCCATTGCGGCTTGAGGGTGGAGACGACGAACAGCGCCGCCAGCGCAATCGTCGCAGTCTGGGAAAATAGCAGCCAGAGGCGTCGCATGGTGAGGAGTCGGGTTGCAGCACGGCACATGGCGGCGCAGATTCACGCTTCAAGGCCACCCATGCACAGAGAACACTTGGCACGCGAAATCGACGGTCTGCTCGATTGCGCACAATGGGCCGATTATTGCCCAAACGGCCTGCAGGTCGAGGGCCGCGACGACATCCGGCGCATCGTCACCGGGGTGACGGCGAGCCTGGCGCTGATCGAGCGTGCCATCGCGTTGCGCGCCGATGCCCTCATCGTGCACCACGGCTATTTCTGGCGTGGGGAAGATCCGCGCGTGGTGCGCCAGAAGCGCAAGCGCCTGGCCCTGTTGCTGGCGGCCGACATCAATCTGTTCGCCTATCACCTGCCGCTCGATGCCCACGCCGAACTGGGCAACAACGTCATGCTCGCCAGGCGCCTGGGCTGGTCGGTGCAGGGGCGATTTGGCCGGCAGCAGATCGGCTGCCTGGGCAGCGCGCCGCAGGCCAGCGTGGGCGAACTGGCCCAGGCCGTGGCGCGCGGCCTGGGGCGGGCGCCACAGGTCGTCGGCGAGGCCCACGCCCCGGTGGGGACGCTGGCGTGGTGCACCGGTGCGGCGCAAGACTGGATCGAAGACGCCTGGGCCGCCGGTGCGCGGACGTATGTCAGCGGCGAAATCTCCGAGCCGACGGCGCATTTTGCCCGCGAAATGGGCATCACCTACCTGGCTTGCGGCCATCATGCGACCGAGCGCGAGGGCATTCGTGCGCTGGGCGAGCATCTGGCGGCGCACTACGGACTGGAGCATGTGTTCATCGACATCGACAATCCCGCCTGACCGCGGCGCGCCGCCGCTGGCCATCACCCTGGGCGACGCCTGTGGCATCGGCCCGGAGCTGATCGTTCGTGCCTATGCCCGGGGACAGGCGCAGGGTTGCGTGGTGTACGGCGATGCCGCGTGGCTGGCCCGCACCGCCCGCGGCATGCAGTTTGCGCCCGAGTGCAGCCGCCCAGTGGTGGTCGAGCTCGACAGCCTGGACGAATGGCGCGATGCGCCCGACGGGGCGATCCCGGTGCTGCCGGTGGCGCATCTGCCGCCCGATCTGCCCGTCGGCCAGGTCGACGCGCGCGCCGGCGCCGCGGCATACGCCAGCATCGCCGCTGCCGCCACCGATGCGCTGGCCGGCCGCGTGGCCGGTGTCGTCACCGCGCCGATCCACAAGGAGGCGCTGCACGCTGCCGGCATCGGCTTTCCCGGACACACCGAAATCCTGCAGCATCTGGCCGGCGGTGTGCCGGTACGCATGATGCTGGCCAACGACCAGCTCAAAACCGTGCTGGTGACGGTGCATCTGGCGCTGCGCCGGGCGATCGACGCAGTGACCTCCGACGCCGTACTGCAGACCCTGCGCATCGCCCATGCGGCGGCAAGGCTGTGGGGCGTGCCGCAGCCGCGCATCGCCGTGGCCGGGCTCAATCCGCACGCAGGTGAGGGCGGGCTGTTCGGCGACGAGGAGACGCGCGTCATCGCCCCGGCCATTGCGCAGGCGCGGGCCGAAGGCATCGATGCCCGCGGCCCTTTCCCGCCGGACACCGTGTTCATGCGTGCGCGTCACGCGCCGCCGGCACACCCCGGCGAATTCGACCTCGTCGTCGCCATGTACCACGACCAGGGCCTGATCCCGGTGAAGTATCTGGGGGTCGAACACGGGGTGAACGTCACCCTCGGGCTGCCGTTCGTGCGCACCAGCCCGGATCACGGGACGGCGTTGGACATCGCCGGCAAAGACCGCGCCGATCCGGCCAGCCTGATTGCCGCCATCGGCATGGCGCGGCAGATGGTCGCCGCGCGGCGTGCAGCGGCGTCAACGCCGCCTTGACGGGTGGTTTTACGCGCCGATGCCTAGCAGCAGGCTGCGCAGTTCACGCAGCACGAGGTCGATGTTCGGGTGCTCGACGGCAAAGCGCGCCGCCAGCGTTTGCGCCTGCTCGGCCAGATCGTTGGCCTCTGCGCTGGAACCGGAGGGCTCGGCAGCCGGGCGGTCCAGCGCCTGACGAATGTCCTGATCCAAAGTTTGCAGCAGGGTCTTGAGTTCAGGGTCGATTTGCGGCTGCGACTGCAAGACGGCATGCAGGCGTTGCAGGGTGTCGCGGATTTGGGTGTCAGACATGGAGTGTCGGCGGGAAACGGAGGACGCGCACATTGTGCCCAGCTGCTTGCAGCGCGGCAAGGCGCACGGTCAAATCATCGCCAGGCTTTGCCGCTGCGTCGGCAGGGCGAACGCCGCGTCGAGTTCGGCCAGATCGGCGGCGGACAACGCCAGCGACGTTGCGGCGAGGTTTTCACGCAAATGCGCGCTGCGCACCGCCTTGGGAATGGCGACGACTCCGGGCTGGCGCAGCACCCAGGCCAGGGCCACCTGCGCGGCGCTGGCGTCGTGGCGGCGCGCCACCGCCTGCAGCACCGGGTGGGTGCTGAGCGCGCCCTGGTCGATCGGGCTGTAGGCCATCAGCGGGATGGCGTGCTGCTGCTGCCAAGGCAGCAGGTCGAATTCCACACCGCGTGCGCCCAGGCTGTAGTACACCTGATTGGCCGCACACTGCGTGCCGCCGGGCAGGGCGAAGAGCTCGTGCATGTCGTCGAGGTCGAAATTGCTCACCCCCCAGTAGCGGATCAGGCCGCGTGCCTGCAGCCGGGAAAAACCTTCGAGCGTCTGCGCCAGCGGAATGTCCCCGCGCCAGTGCAGCAGGTACAGGTCGATGACGTCGAGCTGTAGCCGGCGCAGGCTGCGCTCGCACGCCGCCACCACGCCGCTGGCGCTGGCATGATGCGGGTAGACCTTGCTGACCACGGTCAGCTCGTCGCGGCGGACGTCGCCGGCGGCGAACGCCTGCCGCAGCGCGGTGCCCAGCAGGGTTTCGGCACCGCCTTCGCCGTACATCTCGGCAGTGTCGATCAGGCGGTAGCCCAGCCGCAGGGCTTCGCGCACGGCGTGCGTTTCGTGTTGTCGCTGGTCGGCCCGTTCACCCATGCGCCACGTCCCCAGTCCCAGCGCGGGAATGGCGGTGCCATCGGGAAAGCGACGCAGGGGCAATGTGGTGGTCATGGTATGGCGCAGGCAGGTGGGGTCAGAACAGGCTGTGCAGCCAGCGGTCGTCGAGCGCGCCGAGCAGCAGCACGGCGACGATGAAACCGAGGACGAAGGCCATGAGCGTCTGCAGCAGGCGGTTGGTGCGCCGTTGCTCCTGCAGCAGATCGCGCAGCAGCGCGTCGTCGCGTGCGCCGCGCGCCTGCTGCTGCAGCGCTTGGTGCAGCAGCCGGGGCAGTTCCGGCAGGTATTGGGCGTAGCGGCTGGATTCGTTTTTCAGTTTGTCGCGGAAGGCAGGCCAGCCGACCTGGCTTTTCATCCATTTTTCCAGAAACGGCTGCGCCGTCGTCCACAGGTCGAGCTCGGGGTCGAGCTGCCGGCCCAGGCCCTCGATGTTCAGCAGGGTTTTTTGCAGCAGCACCAGCTGCGGCTGAATTTCGACTTTGAAGCGACGCGATACCTGAAACAGCCGCATGAGCACCTGGCCGAGCGAAATGTCCTTCAGCGGCCGGGCGAACTGCGGCTCGCACACGCTGCGCACCGCGGCTTCGAGTTCGTCGATGCGGGCGTCGGCCGGCACCCAGCCGGACTCGACGTGCAGCTCGGCCACGCGTTTGTAATCGCGGCGGAAAAAGGCGATGAAATTCTGCGCCAGATAGTCTTTGTCGAAGTCCGACAGCGTGCCGACGATGCCGAAATCCAGTGCGATATACCGGCCGAAGGTGTCGGGCTGCAGGCTGACCATGATGTTGCCCGGATGCATGTCGGCGTGGAAAAAGCCGTCGCGAAACACCTGGGTGAAAAAAATGTCCACCCCTGCCTTGGCAAGCTGCTTGAAGTCGACACCCGCGGCGCGCAGCACGTCGAGATGGCCGATGGGCACGCCGTGCATGCGCTGCATGACGATGACGTTGCTGCGGCACAGATCCCAGTACATCTCGGGAATGAGCACCAGATCGAGCGAGGCCATATTGCGCCGCAGTTGCGCGGCGTTGGCCGCTTCGCGGGTGAGGTCGAGCTCGTCGTGCAGGTATTTGTCGAATTCGGCGACGACTTCCCGCGGCTTGAGCCTTCGCCCCTCGCGCCACAGCCGGTCGACGAGTGCGGCCATGGTGTGCATCAGCGCCAGATCCTCTTCGATCACCTTGTGCATGCCCGGACGCAGCACCTTGACTGCGACCTCGGCGCCGCCTTGCGCAGCGGGCAGTGTGGCGAAATGCACCTGCGCGATGGACGCGCTGGCCACGGGCTTGCGCTCGAAACTGGCAAACAGCACATCGATCGGTTTGCCAAACGCGCGTTCGATGATGGCCACGGCCACGGCGGAGTCGAACGGTGGAACCTTGTCCTGCAGCTTGGCGAGTTCGTCGGCGATGTCCGGCGGCAGCAGGTCGCGGCGGGTGGAGAGGACCTGGCCGAATTTGACAAAAATCGGCCCGAGACTTTCCAGCGCCAGGCGCAGGCGTTCGCCGCGCGGGCGGGCCAGTGGGCGGCCGAAGGTGAGCACACGGTTGAGCCGCCGCAGCCAGGGGTGGCGAAACCCCGACAGCACGATTTCGTCCAGTCCGTAGCGGAAGACGATCGAGGCGATTTTCAGCAGTCGCAGCAGCCGGCGCATGGCGGTCACAGACCTCGGCGATCGAGCTGCTGCCGCAGCATGGCGAGGTGTTTGTCCAGGCGCGCTGCGCTGTCGCGCAGGTCGCGCACTGCGTCGTTGAACTCGGCCAGCTCGCGGCGGCTGACCAGGCCGTGCGTGCCGCCGGCGAACCAGTCGCGCGCGCGGTCGGCCGAACGTTCCCACGCTTGCCGGCCATGCACCACGGCCGCGCGCGCCGCCTGCGCCACGCGGTGTGCGGCCACGTCGCCGGTGAGCTGCGCCAGATCGTCTTCCATGTCCCAGCGCACGTGGGCCATCAGCCACGAGATGGTCTGCGCCAGCTCGGCATCACCGCGGACCCGCGCGGCCGACAAACTCGGCGGCGCCCGCTTGGCAATGGCGTCACGCAGCGCCTGGCTGTCCACCGTGATGTGCAGGTCGGCATCATCGGCATGCACCGCGGCTGTGTCTGCGGCGTGCAGCAGGCCGGTGGACTGAACCTGGAGAGCCAGGTCCATGCCCAGCGCGCTCAGCACCACGGTTTTGCCGCCGTGCGGGCGCAGCCGCGCGGGGGCTTGGGGGTCGCTGGCCAGAAGATGGTTGATTGCCGCGATCAACCCGGTTTGCAGCCGGAGCAGCAAAGACTGGGCGTCTGGGGCGGGGAAGGAAGGCTTCATGGGCCCGGCCATTCTATCGTCCGCCTTTGCATGAAAAACGCCGCAGCGCTGGTGGCGACTGCGGCGTTTTCCGGGCGGGGCCCGGCGACAGGGTCAAGCGAGCTCAGCCCAATTGCTGAATGCCGGCGAGCAGCCAGCCGCTGGAGCCGTCGCGCGGCTTGACCAGGTTCCACACCTCACGCACCGGGCTGGCGCCGCCCCAAGTTTGCTCGCGCACCAGACCGGAGAATTCGACGCTGGCGACGTATTCGTCGGCGGTCTGTTCCAGATCGAGCAGAGTGGCGTCGAGCGTGACCACCTCGGTCTTGTTGGGTTCCGAGCCGCGTTGGCGGAGTTGCTCGGCCAGCGCTTCGAACATGTCAGGCGTGGTGAAGGTTTTGAGGCTGGCCAGATCGGCGGCATCCCACGCCTGCTGCAGGCGCACGTAGTGTTGCTTGGCGCTGGCGAGGAAGCCCTCCTGGTCGAAGTCGGCGGGAATGCGCGAGGTGCCCGCCGCGCCGACTGCCGGCGTGGCCGTGTTCGGCGCCCACTGCGCCGGCAGCTGCGCTTCGGCCCCCAGCGGAGACTGGCCATAGCCTTGTGCCGCGCCGGCATAACGCAGCGGCTCGGATGGGGCTGACGATTTGCGCCGCAACAGGCTGATGATCCAGAACGCGGCGAGCGCCAGCAGGACGATCATCAACAACGAGCCGAGGAAGGAGCCGAGCGCGCCGCCGAATCCGAGGGCGTGAAACAGCGCGGCCAGACCCAGGCCGGCGGCCAGTCCGCCCAGGATGCCCCCCCAGCGACTGGGCTGTTTGGCCGGCACCGGAGCAGCAGGCTGCGGTTGCCGCGCCGCGGTTGGCGCGGCCTGCTGCGGCGGTGTGGCTTCACGCTGCGTGATCGCACTGTTTTGCCGGCCGATGCTCTTGCCACCTCCCATGCGCTTGGCGTGCGCGTCGATGGTGCCCAGCGCCAGGGTGAGCATCAGACCGAAGGCGATGATGCGGCGGAACAATGGGGTGGTCTTCATGCGGCTCCCGGAAAAAGCGAAACGAAGTGACATTTTGTTACCTGCCGGGAGCAAAAGTTCATTCGGCGTGTGTTGCCTTGCTTCAGATCAAAATTTTTCGCCGATATGCAGCGCGACGATGCCCGCGCTCAGGTTGTACCAGTCGACGTGACCAAATCCGGCGTCGCGCATCATGCCGGCCAGCGTCGGCTGGTCGGGGTGCATGCGGATCGATTCGGCCAGGTACTGGTAGCTTTGCGCGTCGTTGGCGACGAGTCTGCCCAGGCGCGGCAGCACCTGAAAAGAATACAGGTCGTACAACCCACGCAGTGGCTCCCAGGGTTTGGAAAATTCCAGGACGAGCAGTTTGCCTCCGGGTTTGAGCACGCGCTGCATGTCGCGTAACGCCCGGTCTTTGTGCGTCATGTTGCGCAGGCCGAAGGCCACGCTGACCAGATCGAACTGCGCATCGGCGAACGGCAGTTTTTCGGCGTCGCACAACACCGTGGGCAGGAGGATGCCGGCGTCGAGCAGGCGGTCGCGCCCGGCGCGCAGCATGGCGCCGTTGATGTCGGTCATCACCACCAGACCGCTGTCACCGACCTTGCGGGCGAAGGCGCGCGACAGATCACCGGTGCCTGCGGCCACATCGAGCACACGGTGGCCGGGACGCACACCCGATACGGCCACGGTAAACGCCTTCCAGGCCCGGTGCAGCCCGGCGCTCATCAAGTCGTTCATCAGGTCGTAGCGCGGAGCCACCGAATCGAACACCGCGCGCACGCGTGCGGCCTTTTCCTCTTCGGAGACTTGCTGGTAGCCGAAATGGGTCGATGAGGCGCTGCGGGATTCGGTCATGGGTCAGCTCAATGGGAGGAACAGTGGGAGGTGGGGGCAGCGGGCATCGGCGCATCGCGGTCGAGGCCGGCAGCCTGTAAGCGGGCGAGATAGTCGTCCCACAGCGCCTGCTGATTCTGGCCGAGGACGTGCAGATAGTCCCAACCGTAGATACCGCTGTCATGACCGTCGGAAAACTGCGGCTGGATGGCGTAGTGACCGACCTGCGTGATGCTGACGATGTCCACGTCGCGTTTGCCGGTTTGCAGGGTTTCCTGCCCGGGGCCATGACCGCGGACTTCGGCAGACGGCGAATACACGCGCAGAAACTCGTAAGGCAGGCGGTACTGCGTACCGTCGGCGTAGGTCAGTTCGAGCACGCGCGAGCGCTTGTGAAGGACGATGGACTGCGGCCAATCGGCGCGCACGGTAGCGGGCGAGGACATACCAGAACACCAGGAGCGGCAACCGGCGCTATTGTCGCTCAACAAAGCGCCGGGCCGCCCCAAGCTTTGTTGAGCCCCCTCGGGGGGCAGGCCGGGCGCAGACCGGCCGTGGGGGCAGTGATGACCAAAGCGCCGGGCCGCCCCAAGCTTTGTTGAGCCCCCTCGGGGGGGCAGGCCGGGCGCAGACCGGCCGTGGGGGCAGTGATGACCAAAGCGCCGGGCCGCCCCGACTTTGTCGGATCCACGACCAAACCGGTAGTGGCGCGCCGCCCGGGCAAAAAAAACCCGAGCCGGTGACGGCCCGGGTGAATTGCACACTCCCTGAAAGAGCCAGTAAAGGCTCAGTCACTATTTGATACAAATCGAGAGAATTTGTCCATCTTTTTTTAGTCCGACTCGACCGTAAGGGATTTCAGGGTTTTCGCCGCCGGCCATCCGAGCCGGGGCGCTTGCTTGGCGCGGGCTGGGCGGTTGCTGCCGGCCCGGCAGCGGCGTGCTGCAGGCCGACGGTACGCAGCCACGCCGCCTGCAACTCGGTGTTCACGCCGGATTGCCGGCGTTGCAGCCAGTCGCTGGCGAGCCGACCCAGCGGGGTGCGGGGAGACTGTGGATCGACTGCATAGCGGAACTGCTGCACCCACTCGTCCAATTGCGCCGCAGGCATCGGCCGTCCCAGGGCGTAGCCCTGACCGGCAGATCGGA
>JAJZAQ010000079.1 GCA_021799355.1 Pseudomonadota bacterium | reverse complement strand
CGGCGCGAACGCGGCCAAGCCGCGCGACGTCGCTGCGGCCGAGGTCACGGCGGCTGACACCACGCCAGCGACCAGGCGCGGCGCAGGCAGTGCGGCGCAGGCCACGGCGCAGCCCGCGCCCAAGCGGGGTCGCGGGGCCAAATCGGCCCCGCCTGCGGCAGCGGCCGAGCCGGATACCGCCGCACGCCGCGGCCGCAAGGCCAAAATCGTCGAGGCGGAAGACGATCTGCACGACGATCTGGCCGAAGACCTCGATACCGCCGAGGTCGATGCCGAGATGGCTGTGGTCGAGGAAGTCGCCGCTGCACCGGCGCCCAAAACGCGCAAGGCATCGCGTGCGCGGGAGAAGCAGCTGCTCAAGGAATTCGGCTACGACGATTCGAACATCACCGATGAGGAACTCGGCCGCCGCCGGGCGCGGCTGAAGAGCCTGATCAAAATGGGCAAGACCCGCGGGTTCCTGACCTACGGCGAAATCAACGACCACATCCCGGACAATCTGGCGGACCCGGAGCTGCTCGAAACCATCGTGTCGATGCTCAACGATGTCGGCATCGCCGTGTACGAAACCACGCCGGATGCGCAGACCCTGCTGCTCAACCAGCACGGGCCGACGGCGTCGAGCGAGGAAGAGGCCGAGGAAGAGGCCGAGGCCGCGCTGTCCAACGTCGATTCCGAGTTTGGCCGCACCACCGACCCGGTGCGCATGTACATGCGCGAAATGGGTACGGTCGAGCTGCTCACGCGCGAGGGCGAGATCGTCATCGCCAAGCGCATCGAGGAAGGATTGCGGCAGATGATGCTGGCGATCTCGGCGTCGCCGTCGACCGTGGCAGAAATCCTGGCCATGGCCGCGCGCATCCAGAACGGTGAGCTGCCGGTCGATGAAGTCGTCGACGGCATGGTGTCCGACGACGAGTCCGATGACTATGTCGCCGAAGAAGACGTCGATTACTCGCTGGACGAGGGCGGCGAAGACGAGGAGGAGGGCGGCGCGGGCGCAACGTCGATGAAGCTCGAAGAGCTCAAGGGCAAGGCGCTGGAGGTCTTCGGCAAAGTGCACGAGGCGTTCATGAAAATGCGCCGCGCCTACGACAAGGACGGCTACCGCTCGCCGAGCTACCTCAAGGCGCAGGAGGCGATTTCCAACGCCCTGATGGAAGTGCGTTTCACCGCGCGCACCGTGGAGAAGCTGTGCAACCTGCTGCGCGCGCAGGTCGACGAGGTGCGCCGTTACGAGCGCGAAATTCGCCGCTACGCTGTCGACCGCTGCGGGATGCCGCAGGAGGAGTTCATCAAGTCCTTCCCCGGTCACCAGCTCGACCTGAAATGGGTGGACAGGCATATTGCCGCGGGCAAACCGTATTCGGTGGTGCTCGGGCGCAATGCGCCGGCAATCCGCGAGCTGCAGCAAAAGCTCATCGACATCCAGAACCGGGTGGTCGTGCCGCTGGACGATCTGAAGGAGATCAACACCCAGATGAGCCTGGGCGAGCAGGCGGCGCGCGAAGCCAAGCGCGAAATGATCGAAGCCAACCTGCGGCTGGTCATTTCCATCGCCAAAAAGTACACCAACCGCGGCCTGCAGTTCCTCGATCTCATCCAGGAAGGCAATGTCGGTCTGATGAAGGCGGTGGACAAGTTCGAATACCGCCGCGGCTACAAATTCTCGACCTACGCCACGTGGTGGATCCGCCAGGCCATCACCCGCTCGATCGCCGACCAGGCGCGCACCATCCGCATCCCGGTGCACATGATCGAGACCATCAACAAGGTCAACCGCATTTCCCGCCAGCACCTGCAGGAAACCGGGCAGGAGCCTGACGCCGCCGTCCTCGCCGAGAAAATGGAAATGCCCGAGGACAAGGTGCGCAAAATCCTCAAAATCGCGCGCGAGCCGATTTCGATGGAGACGCCCATCGGCGACGACGACGATTCGCATCTGGGCGATTTCATCGAGGATTCCTCCACGCTGGCGCCGACCGAGGCCGCAATGCAGGCCGGCCTGCGCGACGTGGTCAAGGAAATCCTCGACTCGCTCACCCCGCGCGAGGCCAAGGTGCTGCGCATGCGTTTTGGCATCGAGATGGCCAACGACCACACCCTGGAAGAAGTCGGCAAGCAGTTCGACGTCACGCGCGAGCGCATCCGTCAGATCGAAGCCAAGGCATTGCGCAAGCTCAAGCATCCGACGCGTTCGGACAAGCTGCGCAGTTTCCTCGACACGCTCTGATGGCGTCCGCCCTCCGGGCGCAGGGCGGACACGCTAGACTTCGGGCATGAGCCAAGCGCGAAAAACTGCCGTTCGCACCGTCGTATTTGCTGATGTCGTCGGCAGCACCGCGCTCTTTCAAACCCTGGGCAACACCGAGGCCACCGCACTGGTGACGCAGGTGGTGTCCAATATGGCGCGCAGTTTCAAGGCGGCGGGTGGAGAGGTGGTGAAGACGCTGGGAGACGGGATCCTGGCGACGTTCGAACACAACGCCCCGGCGCTGAGCGCCTGCATCGACATCCAGCGCAGCTGCTCGTCTTCCGGCGCGGTCGACGCCAGCGGAGTGCGGCAAAAGCTGCCGCTGAAAATCGGCGTGGCGCGTGGTTTTGTCGTGCTCGCGCCGGGCGATTGTTTCGGTGATCCGGTCAACGCCGCGTCGCGCCTGTCCGATTCGGCCGGCGCCGGGCAGATTCTCGTCGGTGATGCAGTGATGGAGGGGCTGCCGCTGGAGTTGCTGGCCCGGCTGCGCAGTCTGGGAGCGATTTTTTTGCGGGGTTACGACGTTCCCGTGCCGGTGCACCAGGTGGACTGGGAGGCGCAGGTCGATATGGGCCAGACCATGCCGCAGGTGCCGTCCCGCATCGATTACACCAGCCAGCTGCTCAATCTGTCCTGGCTCGACCTGAGCGTGGACTACGCCGCCGACCAGATGCCCATTGTCATCGGCCGCACGCATGGTGCGGATTTTCTGGTCAACGATTTGCGCGTGTCGCGCCAGCACGCGCGCATCGACTGGCGGGGGAGCTATTTCATGCTCACCGATCTCAGCAGCAACGGCACCTGGGTGCGCTATACGGGGAACGACACCGTGCTGGCCCTGCGGCGCAACGAGTGCGTCCTCCACGGTCAGGGAGAAATCGCTTTGGGCGCCAAGCCTTCGGACCCGACAGCCCCGACCGTGATGTTCCAGATCCACCCTCACTGACCCGTCCAGCGCATGCCCTTGTCCGACCCGACCGGCTACCAGCACGGCCAGCCCAGGCAAACCGCCATCCTGCTCGTCAACCTCGGCACGCCCGACGCGCCCACGTCCGCCGCGCTACGCCGCTATCTGCGGGAATTCCTCAGCGATCCGCGGGTGGTGGAGATTCCCAAGCCGCTGTGGTGGCTGATCCTCAATGGCATCATCCTGCCGGCGCGTTCGGCAAAGTCTGCGGCCAAATACGCCAGCATCTGGACGCCACGCGGCTCGCCGCTGCAGGTCGGCACAGCCGATCTGGCCCAGGCCGTCGGCGGCGAACTGGCCGCGCGCGGGCATCGTGTACTGGTGCGTTACGCCATGCGCTACGGCAATCCGTCGGTGGCCAGCGTGCTCGACGAGCTGGCGCAGCAAAACGTCACCCGTGTGCTGCTGGTGCCGCTGTATCCGCAGTATTGCGCCGCGACCACCGCCTCGACGCTCGACGCCGTTACCGCCTGGATGCGTCGCAGCCGCCGCCTGCCTGAGCTGCGTGTGCTCAACCATTTCCACGATGCCGCGGGGTATATCGACGCGCTGGCGGAAAAAATCCAGGCGTACTGGGCGCAGCACGGCCGGCCCGACAAGCTGGTGATGAGTTTTCACGGCATGCCCGCGCGCACCCTCAAGCTGGGGGATCCCTACCACTGCGAATGCCAGCGAACCGGGCGTCTGCTCGCACAACGCCTGCAACTGCCGCCGTCGGCCTACGCCGTGACGTTTCAGTCACGCTTTGGCCGGCAGGAATGGCTGCAGCCGTACACCGAGCCGACGCTCAGGCGTCTGGCGCTGGAGGGGACGGGGCGTGTGGACGTGACCTGCCCGGGTTTCAGCGTCGATTGCCTGGAAACGCTGGAGGAAATTGCCGTGGAGGGCAAGCAGGCCTTTTTGTCCAGCGGCGGCAAAGCGTTTCATTACATCGACTGCCTCAACGCCGAGCCGCACTGGGTGCAGGCATTCAGCGGCCTGATCGAAACCCACCTTCAGGGATGGGAGACGACCGCCCCGCCCGATCCCGCAGCACTGGCCCTGAGCCGCAGCCTGGCTGCGGCAATGGGCGCAGACAACCTCGCCTGAACCGCTACGCCGCGTTGCCGCCGCCTCATTTGCGGGGATCGGGCGACGGGGCTGAAGGCCCCTGGCGCGCGTCGCGCCAGAACTGCACGGCTACCGCCACACCCAGCCCCACAACCCCCACGGCCAGCAGGTAAAGGATCAGAAGCGCCAAAGACATTGCAATCTCCCGCGCCGCGCACCGGCGCCGACGACGACATGGCTATAGTGTGCGATCGAGGCAAAACAGTTCCAGGCGGCGGCAGCCGTGCGGGGAAGTTCAGGAGTCTTCGTCGGCGTTGGTCAGGTACCACGCCGCCGTGCGGATGCCCGGAGGTTGCCCGTCACCCGGCAGGTACATCACCGGGCGCTGTCCGCGCGCCACCATGCCCAGCCGGTGCACGGCGTGTTGCAGCGGTGGGCAGCCGAGAAATTCGAACGACACGCTGCTGCGGCCATCGCTGCGTGCATCGCGGAACAGGGTGTCGAACAGCAGGTCGATCGCCTCGGGCGCCTGCGGATGCCAGAGCAGGTCGCGCACGTGCAGCACGCCGCCGGCGATTTCGGTCACGGCGTAGGCCAGCAGACCGCCGGTTCTGCGGCTCAGGGCCAGGAAGCGGAAGGTTTTCCACGGTTTGTGTTCGAACCGCCAGGCCAGATAGCGCTGGTCGCGCACGCCGATCAGGCCGTCGCGCTGACGCTGCGCCGCCCACAGGGCGTCGAACCGGGCATCGGGCTGATCCAGCCATTGCGCGAACACCCCGCTGAAGTCATGCGCGTAGCGGCGGCGGCGCCACGCGTGCCGCCACCAGTCGGCCGTTTGACCCAGAGCCAAACGCAGCGCGTGCGGCAGGCGCGCCGGCAGATAACTCGCGCTGCGCAACACCCGCACATAGCGCACCATCGCGCCTGCCGGGGTGTAGCCCAGACGCCGCACCACCGGCTCGGATTTGGCATTCGGAAAGCCATAGATCAGCCCGAACTGCGGTAAAAACCGGTCTCGCAGCGCAGTTTGCAGCAGCAGTGCCGGGTACAGGGTGCGGTGTTCGGCCAGCACGCCAAAGTCCGCGAGCAGCCCGGCGCGCAGCGCCTGGCCGTCGAACTGCATCTCCCGCCCGGCCAGGCCGATGACGCCGACCGCCGGGCCGTCGGGCGCCGGGCTGTGGGCCAGCAGCACATGCGGCAAACCGGCGGGGTTGCGCAGGTAGAACCAGTCGAACTTGTCCTGCCGTCGCTCGGCATGACCGAGATTGCTCGCCCAGAGCGAGACGATGATGCTGCGGTCGGCGCGCAGATCGGCCGGCAGCGCGGCGTAGCTCGAGGCAGCGGCAGTCATGCGATGCGTTTCACGCCGCTGCGTGGCGGATGAACTGCTCGTGCAGCAGCTGGGTGGAGAGGATGCCGACGAATGCCATATTGTCACCAAAACCGATGATTTTTCCCGCCCTGGCCTTGTCGAACAGCCGTATCGCCGCCTGCGGATCGAAATACCCCGCGTCTTTGAGCCGCGCGGGGCTGAACAGCTCGGCGACGTAATCGACGGGCTCGCCCTGATGGAAAAAACTCTGGCTATCCGGCGTGCGGTACGGCTGCTTACTGCGGTGGCGCAGCGCCTCGGGCAACAGACCGTCCATGCTGCGTTTGAGCAGCCATTTTTCCGTCAGGCCCATGAGTTTGTAGCGGGAGGGCAGACGGCTGGCGAAGGCGATCAGCCGGTGGTCGAGAAACGGGAAGCGGGTTTCGATGGCTTGCGCCATCGCCATGCGGTCGCCCTGCGCGCACAGCAGGTAGCCTGACATCAGGGTGTGCGCTTCGATGTACTGGTCCTGCGCCAGCGGCTCCCAGCGCGCAAGCTCGGCGGGGAGTTGCTCTGCCAGCGCGGCCGATGGCTCGAAGGCGGTGGCCGCGTGGCGCCATGGCGCAGACAGAAACTGGCTGATGCGCCGTGTGGTGGTCCAGCGGGGCAAGTGGCCGAATCCGGGCTGGCCGTACTGCGCTTCGCCGGCGCGGAAAAACCGCTCGGCCATCGCCCGCCCGGCGGCAGGCGAATGCTTGAGGTAGGGATAGAGCCGTTCGAGCAGGCGGGGACGGCAGCGCGACTGTGGCTGCCGGGCGATGAAGCGTCGCACACGCGCTTCCTTGAACAGGTCGTAGCCGCCGAATACCTCGTCGGCTCCCTCGCCGGTGAGCGCCACTTTGTAACCTGCGGCACGCACGCCTGCGGCCAGCAGCATCATCGGCGCCGGAGCGGTGCGCACGATGGGGGCTTCGGTATGCAGGATGGTGCGGGGAAATGCCGCGGCGATGTCGGCACGGGTGCAGTGCACCGTGGTGTGCGCCGTGCCCAGATACTGCACGAGCTGCTGCTGCCAGGCGCTTTCATCGAATTCGGCGTCGTCGAAGGTCAGCGAAAACGTGCGCAGCGGGGTGTCGGTGCCGTGGCGGATGAGGGTGGTGATGATGGACGAGTCCAGGCCGCCGCTGAGGTAGGCGGCCACCGGCACGTCGGCACGCAACTGCAGCCGCACGGCATCGATCAGCAGGGCGCGCAGCTCTTCGGCGTAGCTGTCGGCGCTGCGCCCGGCTTCGACGGGCGCCGGCGGGAAACTCCAGTCCCAATAGCGCCGCAGGTGTGTCCCCCGCGCGTCGACCGTGAGCACGTGGCCCGGCGGCAGCGATTCGATCCCGGCAAACACCGCATGCGGCGGCAGCGGTGCCCAGTAGGTGAACACCTCGCCGAGCGCCCGGCCGTCGAGCTGGCGCGGCACGTCGGGCAAAGCGAACAGCGCCTTGACCTCTGAGGCGAACGCCAGGCCGCCGCGCACGCGGGTGTGGAACAAGGGACGCCTGACGC
>JAJZAQ010000031.1 GCA_021799355.1 Pseudomonadota bacterium | reverse complement strand
CGTCCTCGACGTGCTGCTGTTCGGTGCCATCGGGGCAACCGTCTGGGCGGTGCAGATGGTGTGGATTCCGTTCTGGGCCGCCGGGGTGATCAACGGCCTGGGCCACTGGTGGGGATACCGCAATTTTTCCGCGCGCGACCGCAGCCACAACATCGCGCCCTGGGGCGTGCTCATCGGCGGCGAGGAACTGCACAACAACCATCACACCTACCCGACCTCGGCCAAACTGTCGGTCAAGTGGTGGGAGTTCGACATCGGCTGGGGCTATATCCGGCTGCTGTCCTGGCTGCGTCTGGCCAAGCCGCGCAAACTGCCGCCGCAGTTCCGGCTGGGGGAATTGCGCGCCGAAGTCGATCAGCAGACCTTGCAGGCGGTGATCGCCAACCGCTATGAAGTCATGGCGCGCTACGCCGCGGGCATCAAAGCCACGCTCAGGGCAGAACTGGCCCGCGCCGCGCAGCAGGGGGCCGTGGCCCATTTGCCGGTGCTGCGCGCAGCCAGGCGCTGGATCGGTGTCGAACGTGAAATCCTGTGCGAGCGTTCGCGTGCGCTGGTCGATGCCGCGGCCAACGCCAGCCCCAACCTGGGCAAGCTGTTGCACATGCGCGACGAACTCAAGGCGGTGTGGGAGCAAACCAATCTGAACGCCGAACAACTGCGGCAAAAGCTGCAGGACTGGTGCCATCGCGCCGAGGATAGCGGCGTGGCCGCGCTGCGTGACCTGTCGCTGCGGCTGCGGCGTTATACCCCGGTCTGAGTCCGTGGATGGCCTGGGCGGCGCGGCTGCCTGCCATGCCGACAGCGCACGACGCAGTCAACGATAAAGAAAGCAGAAAAAATCCGCTGGCAAACCGCAGTGCACGCAGCGCGGTTTGCCAGCGGATGGTTGCCTGGGCCTGCGGCTGACGCCGCCAGGCTGATCGGCTTACTCGAATCGGCTTACTTGATCTTGCCTTCTTTGTAGCTCACATGCTTGCGCGCGACGGGATCGAATTTTTTGATTTCGATCTTTTCCGGCGTGGTGCGCTTGTTTTTGGTGGTGGTGTAGAAATGGCCGGTGCCCGCAGAGGATTCCAGCTTGATTTTTTCGCGTCCGCCTTTGGTTGCCATGGTGGGCTCCGTTCAGTGTTGGGGGGAGGCTTGAGGGGCTTGAAGAGGTCTTGAGGGACAGCGCGGGGAAAGCAGCGCCCAGCGCCGCGCTTTCAGATCTCGCCGCGCGCGCGCAGCTCGGCGAGCACGACGTCGATGCCTTTTTTATCGATGGTGCGCAGCCCGGCGCTGGTCACGCGCAGCCGCACGAAGCGGTTTTCGCTCTCCACCCAGAAGCGGCGGTATTGCAGATTGGGCAAGAAGCGGCGTTTGGTCTTGTTGTTCGCGTGGGACACGTTGTTCCCGACCATCGGGCTCTTCCCGGTCACTTGACACACTCGTGCCATGGCACACCTCAAAAATTTTGTAGGACAAAAACTAAAGATTATATCCCGATCGGAACGCCTGTCCACGAACGCAAGGCGCAAGCGCCAAAGCGGCTGAACCCGCGGGCGGAGGTTTCAGCCCGCGGCGTTTTCCAGGTAGCGTTGCGCATCCAGCGCCGCCATGCACCCCGTTCCCGCGCTGGTGATGGCCTGGCGGTAGACATGATCCTGCACGTCTCCGGCGGCAAACACGCCGGGGACGCTGGTGGCCGTGGCCATGCCTTCGTTGCCGCCGCGGGTGACGATGTAGCCGTCTTTCATCTCCAACTGGCCCTCGAAAATGGCGGTGTTGGGCTGGTGGCCGATGGCGATGAAACACCCCGCCAGCGCGATGTCCTCGGTGGCGCCGGTCTGGTTGTTGCGCAGACGCACTCCGGTGACGCCCGAGTCGTCACCCAGCACCTCCTGCAGTTCGCTCCACAGTTTGAGCTCGACCTTGCCTTCGGCGGCGCGGGCCATGAGTTTGTCCACCAGGATCGGTTCGGCGCGGAACTTGTCGCGGCGGTGGATGACGGTGACCTTGCTGGCGATGTTGGCGAGGTACAACGCTTCTTCCACCGCGGTGTTGCCGCCGCCGACCACGCACACCGGCTGGTTACGGTAGAAAAAGCCGTCGCAGGTGGCGCAGCCCGAAACGCCCTTGCCCATGAACGCCTGTTCGCTGGGCAGCCCGAGATATTTGGCCGACGCTCCGGTGGCGATGATCAGGCTGTCGCAGGTGTAGCTGCCGCTGTCGCCTTCCAGGCGGATGGGTTTTTCCCCCAGGTGCGCGGTATGGATGTGATCGAACACGATCTCGGTGTTGAAGCGTTCGGCGTGTGCCTGGAACCGCGCCATCAGGTCCGGGCCCTGCACGCCATCGACATCGGCAGGCCAGTTGTCCACCTCGGTGGTGGTCATGAGCTGACCGCCCTGCGCCAGCCCGGTGATGAGCACCGGCTGCAGGTTGGCACGTGCGGCGTAGATGGCCGCGCTGTAGCCGGCTGGACCGGAGCCGAGAATGAGCACTTTGGCGTGTTTGGTGGTCATGATGTGTGAGAAACTGGAAGAAGAGCGTTGACGCGGACGCCGCTGGCGTCGGCATTGAATGAGTAAGATTTTAAAAGGGCTGGGCGGTTGGCGCGTGACGGGCGGTCAAAGCTGCGCGCTGCGCCGTCCCGCCGTGCAACCGAAACCGTCCGAGTGGTACGCCGGGCCGCCCGCGTGCCTCATGCCGCCGCAGCGCCGGGTGTGGAGGCGTTCTCAACCCGCAAGAGGGAGTCACTGATGTCGCAGATCACCGATATTGACCTGGTGCGGCGCGTGCCGCTGTTTGCCGTGCTCACCGAGTCGCAAGCCTGGTCGATTTCGCAGTCCATCGTCAAACGCCGCTACAAGCGCGGCGAAAACATCGTCGAGCAAGGCAGCAAGTCCAATGCGCTGTTCATTTTGCTGTCGGGGCGGGCGCGGGTGATCAGCATGGACGCCAAGGGACGCGAGGTCATCATCGCCGTGCTCCATCCCGGCGACTATATCGGCGAGATGAGCCTGATCGACGGCGAGCCGCACTCGGCCACGGTGCAGGCCGAAGTGCAGACCGACGTGATGATGCTCGGCCGCGTCGCCTTTTTGCAGTGCCTGCCGGAGAACACCAGCATGTCGTTTGCCATCATGCGCGGCCTGGCGCTGCGTTTGCGCCGCGCCGACCGCAAAATCGAGTCGCTGGCGCTGATGGATGTTTACGGCCGGGTGGCACGGGCGTTGATGGAACTGACCGACGTGATGCAGGAAGAGCACGTCATCCGCACCAAGCTGTCGCGGCAGGATCTGGCCAAAATGGTCGGCGCCTCGCGCGAAATGGTCAGCCGGGTGATGAAGGATTTCGAGCAGCAGGGCTTTGTGGTCGAGCGCGAAGACGGCAGCATGCTGATTCGCGAACACCTGTCCTCGTTACTGTGACGTATGGCGAAAATCGACACCCACCGCCCGCCCTCCGGCCTGACCGCGCGGCCCGAGCCGCGCAGCCGGCTGCAGCGTTTTGCCGCGGAGGTGCGCCTGACTGCGGCGTTCATCGGCTGGATTCTGCTCAGCCTGAGTCTGCTGAGCTTTCACAAGTCCGATCCGTCCTGGTCGAGTTCGGGCACCAGCGGTCGGGTTGCCAACTGGGTCGGGGTGATCGGCGCCTGGTTTTCCGACGTGGCGTACTTTTTGCTAGGGTTTTCCGCGCTGTGGCTGATTCCGCTGGGCTTGTACGGCGTGCTGCGCATGTGGCGCGCCGCGCAGCAGCAAACGCCGTCGCCCGCAGACGCCACCACCCCCGACCGCTGGCGGCGCTGGCGCCCGCTGGCGGCGTTTGCCGGCGTGCTGCTGCTGCCGCTGTCGAGCGCCGCGCTGGAATCGACGCGGCTGTGGAGCCTGGCGCCGCATCTGCCGGGGGATGCCGGCGGGCTGCTCGGCCATGCGCTGGGCGCCGGCGTCGACACGCTGCTGGGCGACACCGGGGGCACGCTGGTGCTGCTGGCGGTGTTTCTGTTTGCGCTGAGCTGGGTCGGACAGTTTTCCTGGGCCGACGTCGCCGAGCGGCTGGGCGGATGGATCGAGCGGCTGTGGACCTGGCAGCAGCAGCGCCGCTTGCGCGAGGACGACGCGCTGCTCGGTCGACAGGCCTTGCAGGAGCGGGAAAAGGAAGTCGAGCAGCAGCGCCCGCTGGTGGAGGAGCGTGAAGTGCTCGCGCCCGTGGTGATCGAGCCGCAGGTCGCCGTCGTGCCGCAGTCGCCGCGGGCGCTGAAGGAAAAGCAGAAACCCCTGTTCAGCGACCTGCCCGATTCGGCGCTGCCGGCGCTCAGCCTGCTCGACCCCGCGCCGGCCACGCCGGCGGAGACGGTCAGCCACGAGACGCTGGAATTCACCTCGCGGCTGATCGAGAAAAAGCTCAAGGACTTTGGCGTGGAGGTGCGGGTGGTCGCCGCCTACCCCGGCCCGGTGATCACGCGTTACGAAATCGAGCCGGCCACCGGGGTCAAGGGGGCGCAGATCGTCAACCTCTCGCGCGATCTGGCGCGGGCGCTGTCGCTGGTGAGCATCCGCGTGGTCGAGACCATTCCGGGCAAGAACACCATGGCGCTGGAACTGCCCAACGCCAAGCGGCAGACCATCCGGCTGGCGGAGATTCTCGGTTCGAGCAGCTACCACGAGGCGGCATCGCTGCTGACCATGGGGCTGGGCAAGGACATCGTCGGCAACCCCGTGGTCGTCGATCTGGCGAAAATGCCGCACCTGCTGGTGGCCGGCACCACCGGCTCGGGCAAGTCGGTGGGGGTCAACGCCATGATTCTCAGCCTGCTGTACAAGGCCGAGCCCAGCGATGTGCGGCTGATCCTCATCGACCCGAAGATGCTCGAACTCAGCGTCTACGACGGCATCGCCCACCTGCTCGCCCCGGTGGTCATCGACATGAAGCAGGCGGCGCAGGCGCTGAACTGGTGCGTCGGGGAAATGGAGCGGCGCTACAAGCTCATGAGCAAACTCGGCGTGCGCAACCTGGCCGGGTACAACACCAAGGTGCAGGAGGCCAAGGCGCGCGGCGAGCCGCTGACCAACCCCTTCAGCCTCACCCCCGACGCGCCCGAGCCGCTGGAAAAGCTGCCGCACATCGTCGTGGTGATCGACGAACTCGCCGACCTGATGATGGTGGTGGGCAAAAAGATCGAGGAACTCATCGCCCGGCTGGCGCAAAAGGCGCGAGCTTCGGGCATCCACCTCATTCTGGCCACGCAGCGCCCCAGCGTGGACGTGATCACCGGCTTGATCAAGGCCAACATCCCCACGCGCATCGCCTTCCAGGTGTCGAGCAAGGTCGATTCGCGCACCATTCTCGACCAGATGGGCGCCGAGAGCCTGCTCGGCATGGGGGACATGCTCTACCTGCCGCCGGGATCGGGCATGCCGCAGCGGGTGCACGGCGCTTTCGTCAGTGATGCCGAGGTGCACCGCGTGGTCGAGGACATCAAGAGCCGCGGCGGGCCGAACTACCTCGACGGCATCCTCACCGGCGAAGACGCCGAGGGCGCGGCGGCGGCGCCGGGTGTGGCGGGGCAGGCCGACGGCGAGAGCGATCCGCTTTACGACCAGGCGGTGCAAATCGTGCTGCAGCACCGCAAGGCGTCGATTTCTCTGGTGCAGCGTCATCTGCGCATCGGCTACAACCGTTCTGCCAGACTGCTGGAGCAAATGGAACAATCCGGGCTGGTGTCCGCGCTCACCCCCAGCGGCAACCGCGACATTCTGGTGCCGGTGCGCGACGACTGAGGGGGCACGCGCACCCGGTTGCGGCCCCGGCTGGCCCCTGACGAGAAAGAGTGTGTGATGACGACCTTGATTGCCCGGGCGCGGTCTGCCGCCGCCGCGCTGGTTTTGGGCTGCGGCGTGTGGTGCGCCGGCATGTCTGCAGCGTTGGCTGCCAACCCGGTGCAGACGCTGCTGCAGTGGCTGCAGCAAACCCGCAGCGGCAGCGCGCAGTTCACGCAGACGGTCAGCAACCCCAGGGGGCCGGCGCAGGCGCCTGCGTCCGGGCAGTTCGCCTTCGAGCGTCCCGACCGTTTCCGCTGGGATTACGCCAAACCGTATGCCCAGACCATCGTCAGCGACGGCAAACAGCTCTGGACTTACGACCGTGACCTCGACCAGGTCACCATCACCGCGGTGAGCCAGGCGTTCAAAGGCACGCCGGCGGCGATTTTTGCCGGGGAGGATGTGACCCGGTTGTTCGATCTGCACGCCATGCCCGATGCTGGCGGGCTGCAGTGGGTGCAGGCCACGCCCAAATCCAAGGACAGCAATTTCGACTGGATCCGCATCGGCCTGCGCAGCGCGCCGCAAGGGCCGCAGGTGGTCGAACTGCAGCTGCGCGACGCCTTCGGCCAGGTCTCGACCATCCGCTTCAGCGACATCGTGAGCAACCCGCCGTTGCCGGCCGAGCGGTTCCGCTTCACCCCGCCCAAAGGCGCCTCGGTCATCAGCCAGCCGTGAGCAGAGCCGACAGTCCCGGATTGTTCGACGAGCCGGCGCCGCGCGGGCCGGCGGCGGCATCGCTGCAGGTGCCGTTGGCCGAGCGGCTGCGGCCACGGCATCTGGACGACGTCGTCGGCCAGCGTCACCTGCTCGGCCCCGGCAAGCCCCTGCGCGTGGCTTTCGAGACACGGCGGCTGCATTCCATGCTGTTCTGGGGGCCGCCGGGCGTGGGCAAGACCACGCTGGCGCGGCTCATGGCCGACGCGTTCGATGCCGATTTCCTGCCGCTGTCGGCGGTGCTCGCCGGCGTGAAGGATATCCGCGACGCGGTGGCGCAGGCGCAGGCGGCGCAGCAAAGGGGGCGTGCCACCATCGTGTTCGTCGACGAAGTGCACCGCTTCAACAAAAGCCAGCAGGACGCGTTTTTGCCGCACGTCGAATCGGGACTGTTCACCTTCATCGGTGCGACCACGGAGAATCCGTCGTTCGAAGTCAACAGCGCGCTGCTGTCGCGCGCCGTGGTCTACGTGCTCGAACCGCTGGACGCGCAGGATTTGCAGACCCTGATGCAGCGCGCGTTGCCAGGCAGCGGCGTGCACACCATTGCCGAAGCGGCGCAGCAGCGGCTCATCCGCCATGCCGACGGCGATGCCCGCCGCCTGCTGGGCGCGCTGGAGCTGGCGCTGCACGCCGCGCAGCGTGCCGGGCAGAGCGAACTCAGCGCCGAGCTGCTCGAACAGGCGCTGGGTGCGACGCTGCTGCGCTTCGACAAGGGGGGCGAGCAAACCTACGACCTGATTTCAGCGCTGCACAAATCGGTGCGTGGCTCCGACGTCGATGCCGCGCTGTACTGGTTCGCGCGCATGCTCGAAGGCGGCGCCGACCCGCGCTACCTGGCGCGGCGCCTGATCCGCATGGCGGTCGAAGACGTCGGTCTGGCCGACCCCAAGGCGCTGACGCTGGCGCTGGAGGCGGCGCAGACTTACGAACGCCTGGGCAGTCCCGAAGGCGAACTGGCGCTGGCGCAGGCCGTGGTCTATCTGGCCGTCACCCCCAAGTCCAACGCCGTGTATGTGGCGTACAACGCCGCGCGGGCGTTCGCCCGGGAGCATGGCACGCAGCCGGTTCCGCTGCATTTGCGCAATGCGCCGACGCGGCTGATGAAAAACCTGGGCTACGGCAAAGGGTATCGCTACGCCCACGACGAGCCCGACGCCTTCGCTGCCGGCGAGACCTATTTTCCGCAGGGCATGGAGCCGCCGCGGTTTTATCAGCCGACGTCACGCGGTGTCGAAGAACGCATTGCACGGCGCTTGCACGAGCTGGCGCAACGCAATGCGCAGGCTGCTCTGTCGGCACAAGCGGCTGAAGGCGACAGTGTGCCGCCAGCCGAGGCGGGCGGCTGAGCGTCGCCCCACTGCGGGTTGACCCGGTGCCGGGTGCCCCGAGCGGGGCGGTTATCATCGCGCCAGCCAAAAAAACGGGGGTCTGGACAGCCCGGCCCCGCACAACCAGATGAAGCCTGTTCACCACCACCTGGCGCCGTTGCCGCCGGGTGCCATTGCCCGGCGCGCCCGGAAGATCCCGCGCGCCACGGGATGGACATCGACCCCTGACTCGCTGCACATGCCGCTTCTGCACCGCGCCAAGGCGCCGGCCGTCGCACCACCGCGGTGCGCGGCAGCAGGCATGCGTCTTGCAATCCCCGACCGTCTTTGCGTTTCACCCCGGCCGCTCCAAAAGAGTCCGGCCGCGACTCACTAGCCATCCGCTCGTCAGGAGAATGTAGGAATGGAAATTTTTCTTCAACAGATCGTCAACGGTCTGGTGCTGGGCAGCATGTATGCCCTGATCGCCCTGGGCTACACCATGGTCTATGGCATCGTCAACCTCATCAATTTCGCCCATGGCGATGTGATGATGGTCGGGGCGCTCACGGCATACAGCGTGTTCAAGTTGCTCGACCATGTCGCGCCGCATCTGGCGCCGTGGCTGGTGATCGTCATCGCCGTGGTCGTGGCGATGCTCGCCACCGGCGTGCTCAACTATTTCATCGAGCGCATCGCTTACCGGCCGTTGCGCAACGCGCCGAAGCTGGCGCCGCTGATCACCGCCATCGGCATGTCGATCCTGCTCGAAACCCTGGCGATGATCATCTGGGGACGCGATTACAAGGTCTTTCCGTCGCACCTGCTGCCGAGCAACATCATTCATTTCGGCGGCGTGGTCATCACGCCGGTGCAGATCATGATCCTGGTGATCACCGCCGTGCTGCTGGCCGGTCTGACCTGGCTGGTCAACCACACCAAGCTCGGCCGGGCGATGCGCGCCACGGCGGAAAATCCGCGCGTGGCGTCGCTCATGGGAGTCAACCCGAACCTGGTGATTTCCGCGGCTTTCGTCATCGGCGCCATGCTTGCCGCCATCGCCGGGGTGATGTGGTTCGCCAACTTCGCCACGGCGAACTTTTACATGGGGTTCACCCCCGGCCTGAAGGCGTTCACCGCCGCGGTGCTCGGCGGTATCGGCAACCTGTCCGGAGCGATGCTCGGCGGCATTCTGCTGGGGGTGATCGAGGTGCTGGGCGCGGGCTACATCGGCACGCTGACCAACGGCGTGTTCGGCAGCAACTACCAGGACATTTTCGCCTTCATCGTGCTCATCCTGGTGCTGACGCTGCGTCCGCAGGGACTGCTGGGTGAACGTGTGGCCGATCGCGCCTGAAGGAGACCGGACATGGACAAGCAGAAAAACTGGGTTTGGATCGTGGCCGGCGGCGCGGCGCTCATCGCTCTGCCGCTGGTGCTGCAAATCGCCGGCGACGCCTGGGTGCGTATCGCCGCATTTGCCATGCTCTACATCATGCTCGCGCTGGGACTCAACATCGTCGTCGGTCTGGCCGGGCTGCTCGATCTGGGTTACATCGCGTTCTATGCGGTGGGCGCGTATCTGTACGCGCTGCTGTCGTCGACCCAGCTGACGAGCAATTTCGACTCGCTCGGGGCGATGTTTCCCAATGGCTTCGATGTGTCGATCTGGCTGGTCGTGCCCATGGCCGCGGCGCTGGCTGCAGGCGCGGGCATCGCCCTGGGCACGCCGGTGCTCAAGCTGCGTGGCGACTACCTGGCCATCGTTACCCTGGGCTTTGGCGAGATCATCCGCATTTTCATGAACAACCTGAATGCGCCGATCAACATCACCAACGGCCCGCAGGGCATTTCCGGCATCCACGGCATCCGCCTGTTCGGCTGGGATCTGAACCACAACATCGACATCGGCAACTACACCATCCCGTCGGTGGCGCAGTATTACTGGCTGTTTTTGCTGCTCGTCGTCGGCGTGGTGATCCTGAGTTACCGCCTGCAGGATTCGCGCATCGGCCGCGCCTGGATGGCGATGCGCGAAGACGAAATCGCCGCCAAGGCCATGGGCATCAACACCCGCAACATGAAGCTGCTGGCATTTTCCATGGGCGCAACGTTCGGCGGCGTCGCCGGGGTGATGTTCTCGGCGTTCCAGGGTTTCGTCTCGCCCGAGTCGTTCTCGCTGCTGGAGTCGATCATCGTGCTGGCCATGGTGGTCATCGGCGGCATGGGGCACATTCCCGGGGTCATCCTGGGGGCCGTGCTGCTGTCGGTGCTGCCTGAGGCGCTGCGTTACACCGGATTCATTTCCGACTGGCAGCAGCACGCTTTCGGCCATGTGTTCGTCGACAGCGGCATCCTGCGCCAGCTGATTTACGCGCTGGCGATGATCATCATCATGATTTTGCGGCCCAAGGGCCTGTGGCCCGCACCGGAGCACGGCAAAGGCATCAGCAAACTGCCCGTGCCGGCAGGCAAAGGAGGTGCGGCATGAGCGAGGTCGTCTTGCGCGTCAGCGGCGCATCCAAACGGTTCGGCGGGCTGCAGGCGCTGAGTGACGTGGGCATCGAGATCAAGCGCGGGCAGATCTACGGTCTGATCGGCCCCAACGGCGCGGGCAAGACCACGTTTTTCAACGTCATCACCGGCCTGTACCCGCCGGATTCGGGCGAGTTCATCCTTGCGGGCAAGCCGTACAAGCCCGCAGCGGTACATCAGGTAGCGCGCGAAGGCATCGCCCGGACCTTCCAGAACATCCGCCTGTTTCCGGACATGACGGCGCTGGAAAACGTCATGGTCGGCCGTCACGTGCGCACCAGCAGCGCGGTCATCGGCGCGGTCTTTCGCACCCGGCGCTTCAGGGAAGAGGAGCGTGCCATCCGCGAACGCGCGCGCGAGCTGCTGGCGTATGTGGGCATCGAGCGTTATGCCGATTTCCGCGCGCGCACGCTGTCTTACGGCGATCAGCGCCGGCTGGAAATCGCCCGCGCGCTGGCCACCGATCCGCAACTGCTGGCGCTTGACGAGCCCGCCGCGGGGATGAACGCGACGGAAAAGCTGCAGCTGCGCGAGCTGCTGACGTCGATCCAGCAGGACGGCCGCACCATTTTGATCATCGAGCACGATGTCAAGCTGGTCATGGGGCTGTGTGACCGCGTCACCGTGCTCGACTACGGCAAGATCATCGCCGAAGGAGTCCCTGCCGAGGTGCAGAAAAATCCCAAAGTCATCGAAGCCTATCTCGGCGCAGGAGGGCATTGAGCATGGCAGAAACCGTTTTGAAAATCACCGGCCTGCGCGTGTCCTACGGCGGCATCCAGGCAGTCAAGGGGGTGGACCTCGAAGTGCACAAGGGCGAGCTCGTCAGCCTCATCGGCGCCAATGGCGCGGGCAAGACGACCACGCTCAAAGCCATCACCGGACTGCAGCCGATCACCGACGGTGAAGTGCTCTACGCCGGGCGCACCATCAACGGCCAGGGGGCATTCGACCTGGTGCGTCAGGGGCTGTGCATGGTGCCCGAAGGCCGCGGCGTGTTCACCCGCATGACCATCCAGGAAAACCTGCTGATGGGCGCGTTCACCCGCAAGGACAAAGAGATCGCCAGCGACATCGAGAAGATCTACGCCCTGTTTCCGCGGCTGAAAGAGCGCCGCGACCAGCTCGCCGGCACCATGTCCGGCGGTGAGCAGCAGATGCTGGCGATGGGGCGGGCGCTGATGAGCCGCCCGCAGGTGCTGCTGCTCGACGAGCCGTCGATGGGTCTGTCGCCGATCATGGTGGACAAAATCTTCGAGGTGGTCGAAGACATCTCCAAGCAGGGCGTGACCATTTTGCTCGTCGAACAAAACGCCAAGCGCGCCCTTGGCCTGGCCGACCGCGGTTATGTGATGGACTCGGGGCAGATCAGCATGACCGGCCCGGCCAGTCAACTGCTCGACGATCCGCGGGTGCGCGCGGCGTATCTCGGCGAGTAAGCCGCTGCCGCAGGCCGCGGCAGTCACGGCCTGCGCCGTGAGTCAGCCGCCGGCAGCGGCCTTGTCGGCTTCGGTGGTGAAAGCGTCGGCGTAGAACGCGTCTTCGGGGAGGCCACAGCGGGTGGTGAAATCGCGCTGCGCCGCCTGCACCATGACCGGAGCGCCGCAGGCGTAAACGGCGTGGCCCGACAGATCGGGCAAGTCGGCCATCACCGCCTGGTGAACCAGCCCGGTGCGCCCGTTCCAGCCGGCGTCGGCCTCCGACAGCACCGGGACGAAGCGCAGGCGGGGGTTGGCGGCGCATTGCTGCTGCACCCAGTCGAGCAAATACAGGTCGTGCAGCCTGCGTCCGCCCCAGTACAGCGTGACCTGGCGCGTATCGGCCGTCTGCTGCATCTGCTCCAACATGGCCTTGATCGGTGCAAACCCCGTGCCCGAGGCGAGGAACACCATCGGCCTGTGCTGTGCGTCGTCGCGCAGGAAAAAGCTGCCGAACGGCCCCTCGATGCGCAAAATGTCCTTTTCCTTCATGGTGTGGAACACGTGCTCGGTGAACCTGCCGCCGGGCATGTGCCGCAGATGCAGCTCGATGTGTGCCGCATCACCCGGGGCGTTGGCCATCGAGTAACTGCGCCGCACGCCGTCGGGCAGGAGGAACTGGATGTACTGCCCGGCGCGGTAGCGCAGCGGGTCGGCCGCCGGCAGTTGCAGCATCACCCGCACCACGTCGGGTGCCAGCCGCTCGATGCGGCTGACGCGCGCGGGCATTTTTTTCACCGGGTAGGCATCCGCGCCAGCGACTTCGTGGCTTTCGATCACCACATCGGTCAGTGCCTTGGCGCGGCAGGCGAGAATGAAGCCCTGCGTCCGTTCGGCCTCGCTCAGCGCCTTGAGCTGGTGCGCGCCGAGTTCGACTTCGCCTTGCAGCAGCTTGCATTTGCACGCGCCGCAGGCGCCATCCTGACAGCCGTAGGGCAGACCGACCGCCTGGCGGATGGCGGCGGCGAGCAAGGTTTCATCCGCGCCGACGGTGAACTGGTGGCCGCTGGGCTGGACGGTGACGCGATGACTCATGATGAGGACGAAACATGTGGAAAGCAAAAAACCCGTCTGGACGCCGGCGGCTGCGGCTGCTCATCGTCGGCTGCGGCGACATCGGCCTGCGTGTGGCGGCGCTGGCCCGGCCGCATTACCAACTGATCGCGCTGACCTCCTCGCCGCACCGACTGTCGGCGCTGCGCGCCGCGGGTATCGTGCCCATCGTCGGCAACCTCGATGAGCCGCAGACCTTGTGGCGGCTGGCGGGGCTGGCTGCCGATCGGGTGCTGATGCTCGCCCCGCCGGCAGACGGCGCCGAAACCATCGACCTGCGCAGCCGTCACCTGATTTCCAGACTGAAACAGTCGGCCATGTTATCCGGGCCGCGGAAAAAATCCTTGCGCCTGGTCTATGCCAGCACCAGCGGGGTGTACGGCGACTGCGCCGGGCAGCGCGTGGCCGAAACCCGGCCGTGCCAGCCGCAGACCGCGCGCGCGCAGCGCCGCTGCGATGCCGAGCGGCAATGGCGGCAGGCGGGGCGCAAATACGGCTGGGATGTGGCCATCCTGCGCATTCCCGGCATCTATGACGGTCAGGCGCGGTCGCCGCGCGCGCGGCTGCAGCAGGGGCTGCCGGTGTTGACGGCTGAAGACGACGTGTACACCAACCACATCCACGCCGACGACCTGGCGCGCATTTGTCTGCTGGCGCTGGAGCGCGCCGCACCGGGACGCGTTTACAACGTCTGCGACGACAGCGAACTGCGCATGGGCGACTATGCCGATCTGGCGGCCGATCTGTACGGTCTGCCCCGGCCGCCGCGGGTGGCACGCGCGCAGGCGCAGGCGGCGGGCCTGAGCCCGATGATGCTCAGCTTTTTGCGCGAATCGCGCCGCCTGGACAACACGCGGATGAAAGCCGAGCTGGGCGTGCGCCTGCGTTACCCCACGGTCACGCAGGGATTGCGCCAGGGGCAGGGCACGGCGGCGGCTTGACCGCCGCCGCGCTCATTGCGCGCGCTGCGCGGCTTCCGGCAGGTGCAGGGTCGGCAGCGGACGCACGGTTTCCACCAGAACCAGCGGGCCGTCGTCGATCCGGGGGGCGGGTTTGCGTTCGCGCGGCACGTGGATCGGTTCGGGCTGCGCCGCCAGTTCCTGCTGCACGCGGCGAATCGCCTCCGGGTCGGACTGCACCCATTGCAGCCCGGCGGCGGCCACCGTGCGTTGCAGCGCGTCCACCGGCAGGATGTAAGAAACGGGAGAGGTGGCGGCTGCTGTCGGGAGTTCGGCCTCCGCTGGTGCGGTTGCTGCGGCTGCGGCGGAATCGGCTGGCGCCGCCGGCGGTACGGCGTCTGCCGTCAACCCCGGCTCTGCGGCGGATGCGGCGGCCGGCGGCGCGGAAGTCTTTTCCGCGACGGCGTGTCCGACGCTGGCAGCGTGCTCCGCCGCGGTCGTGGCGCTGGCCGCAGTCGCCGCGGGCAACAGCAGCGGCGCGGCCAGCGAACCCGAGCTGCTGCCGCCTGCCGCTGCTTCTCCTGCCGCGGTCACTACGGCCTCAGCGGCCTCGCCGGGTTCGACGGCGCCGGCGGTGCCTTCCGCCGCAACCTCGCCGTCGCGCCGGCCACCGCGGCGGCCGCGTCCGCGCCGGCTGCGCGGCTTGCGCTCGGCGGGCGGCTGGTCATTGTCCGTTTCGGCAGGCGGCTGAGCCGCGGCGGCAGCCGGTTCGGCCTCGCCCTCCGCTGGGGGCGGCGCGTCGGCTCCGGCCTGGTTGGGCGTTGCGTCGGTCTGGCGGCGCGGCCGGCGGTTGGCAGCGCGTCCGGTGCCGTTGGCGCGGGCCGGGGCGTCGGCTGCAGGCTGGGCGCTCACCGCGTCTTCGCCGCTGGTGAGGGCCTCGCCAGTTTCCCGGCGTGCAGCGGCGTCTTCACTCGGGCGCTCGCGTCTGCCGCGTTCGCCTGCCGGCTGCTGGCCACGCGGCCCGCGGGAGCGCGCAGCGGCCGTGGCCTCGGCGCCAGCGGTGTCGATCTCGCCGGGCGCGGCGCCATTGTTGCGCTGGCGCGTGTCGGCCTGGCCTTCACGCGGCCGATCCTTGCCGCCGCGGCGGCGGCCGCCGTTGCCCGCGGCTGCCTGACGCGCCGCCCGCCCTGCGGCCGGCTGCTCGGCGGGCGCAGGCGGGGCAACGGCTGCCGGCGGGGTTGCGGGCGCTGCTGGCGCTGGTGCAGCGTCGCCGCCGAACAATCGTTTGACCCAGCCGAAAAAGCCTCCTGGCGCCGCCTGCGCCGCGGCAGCCGGGGGAGGGGCCTGTGTCGCCGCGGCCGATGCCGACGGGGGCGCCGTCACGGGCTGCGGCGCGGCCGCAGCAGCGACCGGTGCCGGGCTTTCCGGGGTGATGCCGCGGACCAGCGCTTCCTGCCGCGGACGCTGCTCGCGGTCGCGGCGGGTGATGGCGGTGTCCTCCTCCATCGCCTCGGCCATTTTGTAGCTGGTGGGCAGATTGTCCAGCCGTGGGTCGTCGTGCTTGAGGCGTTCGAGTTTGTAGTTCGGCGTGTCCAGGTGTTTGTTCGGGATGAGCAGAATCGACAGCCGCTGCCGCAGTTCGATTTTGGTGATCTCGGCGCGCTTCTCGTTCAGCAGGAACGACGCCACCTCCACCGGCACCTGCACGTGCACCGCGGCCGTGCCTTCCTTCATGGCCTCTTCCTGGATGATGCGCAGGATCTGCAGTGCGCTCGATTCGGTGTCGCGGATGTGGCCGGTGCCGTTGCAGCGCGGGCAGGTGACGTAAGCGCCTTCGGACAGCGCCGGACGCAGCCGCTGGCGCGAGAGTTCGAGCAGGCCGAATTTGGAAATCTTGCTCACCTGCACGCGGGCGCGGTCCTGCCGCAGCGCGTCGCGCAGCCGGTCTTCGACGGCACGCTGATTGCGCGGCTCTTCCATGTCGATGAAATCGACGACGATCAGCCCGCCGAGGTCGCGCAGCCGCATCTGCCGCGCGACTTCATCGGCGGCTTCGAGGTTGGTGCGCAGCGCAGTGTCTTCGATGGCGTTGCCACGTGTGGCGCGGGCGGAGTTCACGTCCACCGCCACCAGTGCCTCGGTGTGGTCGATGACGATGGCCCCACCCGACGGCAGGTTGACGGTGCGCGAGTAGGCGGTTTCGATCTGCTGCTCGATCTGGAAGCGGGAGAACAGCGGCAGATCGTCACGGTAACGCTTGACGCGCTCGACGGTGTCAGGCATGACGTGCAGCATGAACTGCCGCGCCTGCTCGAAGACATCCTGCGTGTCGATGAGGATTTCGCCGATGTCGCTGGTGAAATAGTCGCGGATGGCGCGGATCACCAGCGACGACTCCTGGTAGATCAGAAACGCGCCTTTCTGCGAGTCTGCGGCATCGCGGATGGCGCTCCACAGCTTGAGCAGGTAGTTCAGGTCCCACTGCAGCTCTTCGACGGTGCGGCCGATGCCGGCGGTGCGCGCGATCAGGCTCATGCCCTCCGGGTGCTGCAGCTGGTCCATGGTTTCGCGCAGCTCCTGCCGGTCTTCGCCCTCGATGCGCCGGCTCACCCCGCCGCCGCGCGGGTTGTTGGGCATGAGCACGAGGTAGCGCCCGGCCAGCGAAATGAAGGTGGTCAGCGCCGCGCCCTTGTTGCCGCGCTCCTCCTTTTCCACCTGCACCAGCAGTTCCTGACCTTCGCGGATGACATCCTGGATGCGTGCCTGCGACGGGGCCACGCCTTCCTTGAAATACTGCCGCGAGATTTCCTTGAACGGCAGAAAACCGTGGCGCTCCTCGCCGTAATCGACGAAACAGGCTTCGAGCGAGGGCTCGACGCGGGTGACCACGGCCTTATAGATATTGCCCTTGCGCTGCTCGCGCCCGGCTTGCTCGATGTCGATGTCCAGCAGTTTCTGCCCATCGACGATGGCCACGCGCAGTTCTTCGGACTGCGTGGCGTTGAACAACATGCGTTTCATGTCAAAGCTCCTGGCCGCCGCAGCGGCCGATACAAAGCGGGCGCACGAGCACCCCCATGCGTTGCTCGCTGGAGCTCAAACCAGGCGCGGGCCGCCACGACTCACGGCAAGCCCGGGCGGGCAGAATCAGACCTTGCTCATGCCGCAAACTCCAGACATTCCACCCCGGGCGCTGCGTCGGCCAGCGCCGGCCTGGGCGGTGCCGGTAACGGACGGCGCCGGCGCGGCAGGGGTTGCCGATCTGCATTGCCGCGTGCGGCGGGCGATCGGGCAGAGGTAGGAACGGGAGGACAAGAGCAGGCTTCGCCGACGACCAGGCCAGACGGCAGGCCGCCGGGGCTGTGGTGCAAACGTGGGCGAAGGGTCGGGTTCAACGGTCGAATTCCAGTGTGACAAAGCCAGCGGTGCATTGCGTACCTTCGGGTTCATGGCGCAACGGCTACGGTGCAACGGCATCGGACAGGCTTTGGGACAACGCGCATTTCGGTGAAGTCTGTCCCCGCACCCGTCGGCAACGCGGCGCAAGGCACGGCACTGAAACTAAAATGCCCCCACTTGGCCGCGGTCTGCATCTGCAGGCTGCGGTTGTCCTGATCGCACGGGCCGGCAGCGCACGGCATGAGGCAGGCAGGATGGACGGGCACTCAGCGGTTTTGGCACGCGGCGCCGTCGCGTTTTGCAACTGCGCGGAAATATTGCCAAAATTCTGACGTTCAGCTCCACAACTTCATGTTTGATTATATGCACAGTGCGCCCGCCGCCCAGGTTCGTCTGCTGCAGGTCGGTGACGCCGGGCAGGGGCAGCGGCTGGACAATTTTCTCGCCCGTCACCTCAAGGGCGTGCCGCGCAGCCATATCTACCGCATCGTGCGCTCGGGGGAAGTGCGGGTCAACGGCGCTCGCGCCAGCGCCGAGCAGAAATTGCTCGCCAGCGACCAGGTGCGTATTCCGCCGGTGCGCGTGGCCGCAGCCCAGACGCCGCGGCCCGCGCCGGCACTGCAGTTCCCCGTGGTTTACGAGGACGACGACCTGCTGGCCATCGACAAGCCCGCCGGGGTTGCCGTCCACGGCGGTTCGGGGGTGAGTTTCGGTGTGATCGAAGCGCTGCGCGCGGCGCGTCCACAGGCAAAATGCCTGGAACTGGTGCACCGGCTCGACCGCGAAACCTCCGGCCTGCTGCTCGTGGCAAAAAAACGCAGCGCGCTGACCGCGCTGCACGCCGCGCTGCGCGAACGTCAGGCAGACAAGCGCTACATCGCGCTGGTGGCCGGTCTGTGGCGGGGCGGGGCGCAAACAGTCGATGCGCCGCTGTACAAATACCTGCTGTCCAGCGGCGAACGTCGGGTGCGGGTCGACACACAGCAGGGCCAGGAGGCGCGCACCCAGTTTCGGCCGCTGGAACAGTTCGCCCTGCCCGGCCTGGGGCGCTGGGATGGGCTGACGCTGATGCAGGCGCGGCTGCTCACCGGCCGCACGCACCAGATCCGCGTGCATCTGGCGCATTGCGGCCATCCCATCGTCGGCGATGACAAATATGGCGACGAGGCGTTGAACCAGGCGCTGGCACGGGGCCAGGTCGCCGGCCTGCCGTCGTTCAAACGCATGGCCCTGCACGCGGCCTCGCTGGCCATCGCCCACCCGGCCACCGGTCAGCGCCTGATGCTGCAGGCTCCGCTGCCAGCGCAGTGGACACAATGGCTCGATACATTGCGTGCACAATGCGCCACAGGCTGAACTCCACGACACATCCCCGACCATGCACCGCCAGAACTACGACCTGATCGTGTTCGACTGGGACGGCACGCTGATGGATTCCACCGCCGCGATCACCGGCGCGATCCAGCAGGCGTGCAGCGACATGGGGCTGCCCGTGCCCAGCCGCGAGGCGGCGTCCTACGTCATTGGTCTGGGGCTGGAAGATGCCCTGCGGCACGCGGCGCCGGATTTGCCGCACGCCGACTACCCGCGGCTGGCCGCGGCGTACCGCCGGCATTACTTTGCGCTCGATGCGCAGCTCACGCTGTTCGACGGCGTGCTCGATCTGCTGCACGCGCTCAAGGCGGCGGGCTACAACCTGGCCGTGGCTACCGGCAAATCCCGTCTCGGGTTGAGCCGGGCGATGGACCGGCCGGAGCTGCGCGGTCTGTTCGACGCCACGCGCACCGCGGACGAAACGTTTTCCAAACCGCACCCGGCGATGCTGCACGAAATCATGGCCGAACTCGCCAGCCCGCCGCAGCGCACGGTGATGATCGGCGACACCACGCACGATCTGCAAATGGCGCGCAACGCCTCGTGTCACGGCATCGGCGTCACTTACGGCGCGCACGGCAGCGAGCAGCTGCAGGCGCTGCAGCCCGTGGCGCTGCTCGACTCGGTTGCCGCACTGCGCGGCTATCTGGCGCAGCACGGCTGACTGCAGTGCCGGACCCTGGCGGGCCCGGCACGTGGCTTGACGGGCGGTTTACATCTGCGGCCGCATCACATTCGGCACCTGGATCGTCGGCGCGTTGACTGCCGGCATGTTGACCGCAGGCACGTTCACGCTGGGCGTGGTCACCGCCGGCACGGTAACGCTCGGCGTGGTCACTGCAGGCACCTGCACGGTGGGTGTGGTGACGTTGCGGTGCAGCGGCATGAGCAGCGGTTCGACGCACTGATAGTGGCGTGAAGCACGTGGCGGTCGGGTGCATCACCCACGTCGACCACGCCGCGTCGCGGCGCAGACCCTGCTGCTCAAAGCAGCAGCCAGTGCGCAGCCGCCGTCCGTGCAGGTCGGCAAGGTGCATGACGCGCAGACCATCGTCGTGCAGACCGTCGTTGCGCGCGCCGATCCGATGAGTTCTCGCTGCCCCTTCAGCCGCCCAGCCAACGGCAACGCGCGGCAGTGCCACCGCATTTACGGGCGGCAAGGAGAGAACAAACGTTTGCTCATGAGGCGGCGGAAAGAAAGGATGAAACGGAAAACGTGGGAAATTTCCATACGGATCGCCCGACCTATCCTTGCCAAAGCGCAAGCTCGCACGCGGTCTGCCCGGCGGTTGACACGTTGTCGCACGGCGACGGCAAAACCAGGCTGCTATCCTTTACCGCTCTGCAACGGCGGCGTTGCCAGCCAGACCGCCCCGCTAGTGCGATCGGCGGTGTTGCCGCCATCGTCGCGCCCGGCGGGCGCGCCGGCTGACCCGGCCCGAATCCCTCGTCCATTTGCTGTTCTGCCCCATTCTGTATGAGCGCCACACCACCTGAATCCGCGCCGCAGCCCGCGGCCGCTCCGACGCAGCCCGGCGCCTGGGAGCGCCAGGTGCTGGAAAACCTGGTGATGGAAGTCGTGCGCGAAAAGCGCCGGGCGCGGCGCTGGTCGATTTTTTTCCGCTTCGTCCTGCTGGCGATCGTCGGCGCGGTGGTGTTCGGCGGCGTGTTCGGCAAGTATGTCGATAACTCGGCCAAGGGGCCGCATACCGCACTGATCGAAATCAACGGCGAGATTGCCATCGACTCGCGCGCCAGCGCCGACAGCATCAATTCGGCGTTGCAGGATGCGTTCGACGACCCGCAAACCAAGGGGGTGATCCTGCGCATCAACAGCCCAGGCGGCAGCCCGGTGCAGGCCAGCCAGATCTACGCCGAAATCGACCGGCTGCGTGCCAAATACGACAAACCGGTGTACGCCGTGTGCGAGGAGGTGTGCGCTTCCGGGGCGTATTACGTGGCTGCTGCGGCCAACGACATCTACGTCAATCCGGCCAGCCTGGTCGGCTCGATCGGCGTGCTGATGGACGGGTTTGGTTTTTCCGGGTTGATGGACAAACTCGGCATCAGCCGCCGGCTGCTCACCGCCGGGGCGAACAAAGGTTTCATGGACCCGTTTTCGCCCATGCCCGAAGCGCAGAAAACCTACGCGCTGGGGATGCTGGAGCAGATCCACAAACAATTCATCGCCGCCGTCGAGCAGGGGCGGGGCAAGCGGCTGAAGGTCAACGATCAAACCTTTTCCGGCCTGGTCTGGACCGGGGAATCGGCGGTGCAGCAAGGCCTCGCCGACGGTTACGGCACGGTCGACCAGATTGCACGCGACAAGATCAAGGCACCCGACATCGTCGATTACACCCCGCAGGAAAACGTCGCCGAGCGGCTGGCCAAGCGCTTCGGCGCCGAGCTGGGCATGGGGGCGGTGCGCGAATTCACCCGCGCCGGCTGGTCGCTACGCTGAGCGCGCGGCGCGTGCGAGCACGTCAAAGCCGCTGGCGCGCAGCATGTCGCACACGGCGATGAGCGGCAGGCCGATCAACGCCGTCGGGTCGTCGCTGCGCATCGACTGCAGCAGGGCCGGCCCGAGCGACTCGGAGCGGGCGCTGGCGGCACAGTCGTAGGGTTTGTCCAGCCGCAGGTAGGTTTCGATTTCCGCCGGACTGAGGTGGCGGAACTGCACCTCGGTCGGGCAGTTGCGCAGCTGCTCGGAACCGTCGGGGGCGATGACACAGACGGCGGTGTGGAACACCGCGCGGCAGCCGCTGAGGCGTTGTAACTGCTGCACCGCAGCGGCATGCGTGCCGGGTTTGCCCAATACCGCATCGCCAAGTACGCAGACCTGATCGGAGCCGATGACCCAATGACCCGGCGCGCCGCGGGCGATGGCAAAGGCCTTTTCCGCCGCCAGGCGCAGTGCCAGATCCTGCGGCGCCTCTGCCGACTGGCGGCTTTCATCGACATCGGGCGCGCGCTGGATGAAAGGCACGCGCAGCCGCCGCAGCAGCTCGGCGCGGTAGCGCGAGGTCGAGGCCAGAATCAGATCGGCGGTCGTGGAAGCGGACATCAGTGCTTGCCAAAAAACCGGCCGTGCAGCCAGGCCCCCAGCAAAATGCCGAGCACGCTCAACAGCAGCGGCCAGTTGCCGACTCCCAGACCGGCAATCGCCGGCCCTGGGCACACGCCGCTCAGACCCCAGCCGATACCGAAAATCGCCGCGCCGATCAGCGTGCGCGCGTCCAGATGCGACGGATGCTTGCCGAACACCACGCCGAACACCGGGCGTTTCATCAACCGCGGCAGCAGGTGGTAGGCAATGAACGTCACCCCGGCGGCGCCTCCCATGACCAGGAGCAGGCCGAAATTCTTCAGCAGCAAGAACTGCAAAATGGCTTCCGGGCGCACCATGGTCGACAGCGCCAGGCCGAAACCGAACAGACCGCCAGCCACCAGGGCGGAGAGCATGACGGCGAGCGGGGGAACGCGTTGCATCTCACCCCTCCTGCCGTGCGAAGACAACGGGCCTGCTGCCGGCCGCCAGCCGGTCGCGGGTGTGCTGTGATGGTGTCACGTCAGAATCCTCCGAGGCTGCGCACCACGTGCGCGGTGACGATGGCCGTGCTGAGAAAGATGATCACCGCCAGGATCGACGGCAATTGTCCCGAGCCGACGCCGCAAATGCCATGACCGGATGTGCAGCCGCCGCCCATGCGTGCGCCAAAGCCGCCGATGATGCCGCCGACGAACAGCTGCCACAGCGGCACTTTGGTGACGAAGCCCTGCCCGTGACCGAGGGTGTAGGTGAAGACCACGGCGCCGAGGATCAGGCCCAGCCCGTACATCAGCCGCCAGTTGCGCGTGGAAACGAACTTTTCATGCTGAAAGAACGGATGACGCGTCACCAGCGACCACACCGCCGTGTAGGCCGTGCTGATGCCGCCGATCAGACCGGTCAGCGCAAACAGCAGGCTCACGCCCAGGCCGATGAAAATCCCGCCCAAAAGAAACGGTTCCCAGCCGGTGGGGAACCACTGTGCCAAGCTTGTCATCCTCGTTCCATCCTTCGTCGATCGCACGGCGGTATTGCGCTCCGCCTTGTTCAACCATACTCCGTAGTGTAAGAGGTCACCGTCGGCGCGGGCATGCGGACTTGTTCCAGAGCGTAAACATAGAATTCCGCTTCCATGACTTCCTCTGCCCCTGATTCGTCCGCCGCGCAGCAGCCGCCGCGCGCGCTGGCGCTGTTCGATTTCGCTCGCCAGGGCGGCACGTTGCAGGGCAGCGCGTCGCTGGCGGACATGCCGCGGTTGCGCGACCTGCTCAGCGCGGCCGATGGCGTCGTGACGTGGGCCTTGCGCGGGGAAATGCGCCGGCGACCGGGGCTGTCGGCGCAGCCGATGGTGACGCTGTGGGTGCAGGCCAGCCTGCCCGTGGTCTGCCAGCGCTGCCTGCACGACATGCAGCAGAGCATCGAGGAAACCGTGCTGTTTCGCCTGGTGCCCGACGAGCCGGAGCTGACGCAGGAGGAATTGGAGGCCGAGGAAGAGGCGCTGGTGGCGCGTCATCCGGTCGACATCGGCGCGCTGATCGAAGACCAGCTCATTCTCGCCCTGCCGCTGGTGCCGATGCACGACGCCTGCCCGCGGCAGGCGCAGCCAGATCGCGTGACGCCATCGCCTGCCGGCGGGCAGGATGGCGAGCGGCAGACGCCATTTGCCCAGTTGCGCGATCTGCTCGATGCGTCGCGCAAGCGCTGAGCCGTTGCACCGCCGGGCGCTCGCATATAATGCGCAGATTTTTCACAGGGGATTGCCGTGGCCGTCCAGCAAAACAAAAAATCGCCTTCGAAGCGCGGTATGCACCGCGCACACCAGCACCTGAGCGCACCGCCTTTGGCCGTCGAGCCGACCACGGGCGAAGCGCATTTGCGCCATCACATCAGTCCGAACGGGTTTTACCGGGGACGCAAAGTCGTCAAGACCAAATCCGACGAGTAAGCGACGAGTAAGCCTTGCGCCTGCACTCGCCAAGCCGTCGGTGCCGTCGACCCGCCTGGAGCGTGACCAGCGGGGTGCTGGTGCGCGGGCAACGGGCGGCTGAGCGCTGCGCGTTGTCATGAGTTCCACCCTTGCTGTCGATGTCATGGGGGGCGACCACGGACCGGACGTGGTGCTCCCGGCGTGCGCGCAGTTTCTGCGCCAGCATCCCGACAGCCGCCTGCTGCTCGTCGGCCAGACGCAGCCGATGGCGCCGCTGCTGCAATCGTTGCGCCTGGCGGGGGATGCGCGTGTGCAGGTCGTCGCCGCCAGCGAGGTCGTCGCATCGGACGACCCGGTGGAGGTGGCGCTGCGGCGCAAGCGCGATTCGTCGATGCGCCGCGCCATCGAGCTGGTGCGCGATGGCCAGGCGCAGGCCTGCGTCTCCGCCGGTAACACCGGCGCGCTGATGGCCGTGGCGCGCTATCTGCTCAAGACGCTGCACGACATCGAGCGTCCGGCGATCGCCACTTACCTGCCCAACCAGAAAGGGCAGGGCACGCTGATGCTCGACCTCGGCGCCAACGTCGACTGCGAGCCGCTGCACCTGCTGCAGTTTGCCGTGATGGGCACGGCGTTCGCTGCGGCCGGCGGGCACGCGCAGCCCACCGTCGGCCTGCTCAACATCGGCGAGGAAGTCATCAAGGGCAACGACACCATCAAGCGTGCCGCCGAACTGTTGCGTCAAGCCGATGCGCAGGGGCGGCTGCGGTTTTACGGCAACGTCGAAGGCAACGATATTTTCAAAGGGACGACCGACATCGTCGTCTGCGACGGGTTTGTCGGCAACGTGGCGTTGAAAACCTCCGAGGGGCTGGCGCAAATGCTCACGGGGATGATCCGTGAGGAATTCACCCGCACCCCGCTCACCCGGCTGGCGGCGCTGTTGTCCATGCCGGTGCTCAGGCGGTTCCGCAGCCGCGTCGATCCCCGCCGCTACAACGGCGCGGCGCTGCTGGGGTTACGTGGGCTGGTGGTCAAGAGCCACGGCTCGGCGGACGCCTTCGCCTTCGAGCAGGCGCTGCTGCGCGCGCACGAGGCGGCGCAGGGCGAGGTGGTGCGGCACATCGAAGGCATTTTGCAGGCGATGCATCCGCCGTCGCCGGATCAGTTCGTGCCCGCGCCGGCAGCCTGAAGCCGCCGGCTTTTTCCGATCATTCCGTTCCATGCCTTCCTATTCCCGCATCTCCGGCACCGGCAGCGCGCTCCCCGGGCACAAGGTCAGCAACGACGAACTCGCCGCCGATCTGGCCACGCGCGGCATCGACACCAGCGATGCCTGGATCGTGTCGCGCACCGGAATCCGTTTCCGCCATTTCGCCGATCCCGGCACCACCAGCGTCGATCTGGGCGAGCAGGCGGCGCGTCGCGCGCTCGATGCCGCCGGTCTGCAGGCGCAGGACATCGGCTTGATCATCGTCGCCACCTCTACGCCGGACATGATTTTTCCCTCCAACGCCGCGCTCATCCAGGGGCGGCTGGGGGTGGCCGGTGCGGCGGCGTTCGACGTGCAGGCGGTGTGCGCCGGTTTCGTCTACGCCCTGGCCGTGGCGGATCAGTTCGTCCGCAGTGGCATGGCGCAGCATGCGCTGGTCATCGGCGCCGAAGTGTTTTCGCACATCCTCGACTTCAACGACCGCACCACCTGCGTACTGTTCGGCGACGGCGCCGGTGCCGTGGTGCTCAGTGCCAGCGACACCCCGGGCATGCTGGCCGCGGCGTTGCACGCCGATGGTCGCCAGGCCGACATTCTCTGCACTCCGGGGAGGGTGTCGGGCGGCGAAATCGCCGGCAGCCCGTTTCTCAAGATGGACGGTCAAGCGGTGTTCAAGCAGGCCGTACACGTGCTCGAAGACGTGGCCCGCGAGGCGCTGGCCAAGGCGCAGCGCACGCCGGAGGACGTCGACTGGATGGTGCCACACCAGGCGAACATCCGCATCATGACGCATACCGCGAAAAAGCTCGGCATCCCGGTGGAAAAGGTCGTGGTCACGGTCGACCAGCACGGCAATACCTCGGCAGCGTCGATCCCGCTGGCGCTCGACAGCGCCGTGCGCTCCGGCCAGATCCGCCGCGGCGATACGCTGCTGTTCGAGGCCGTCGGCGGCGGGCTGACCTGGGGTGCGGCGGTCGTCGATTACTGAAAGTTCTGCGTTGCTTTTGCGTTTTTTGCGTGCAATCTGACCATGTCATTCGCTTTCGTCTTTCCTGGACAGGGGTCGCAGTCGGTGGGCATGCTCGGCAAGGTCGCCAGCCATCCCGCAGTGCGCGACACGCTGGCCGAGGCCAGCGCCGTGCTGTCGCAGGACCTGGCCGCGCTCATCGCCGAAGGCCCGGCCGAGCAGCTCAATCTCACCACCAACACCCAGCCGGTGATGCTCACCGCCGGTGTGGCGCTATACCGCCTGTGGCTGGCCGAGGGTGGGCGTAGACCCGACTGCGTCGCCGGGCACAGTCTGGGTGAATACACTGCGCTGGTCGCTGCCGAGAGCCTGACGCTGGCCGATGCCCTGCCGCTGGTGCGGTTTCGCGCCCAGGCCATGCAGGATGCGGTTCCCGTGGGCGCCGGCGGCATGGCCGCGGTACTCGGGCTGGACGATGACGCGGTGCGCGTCGGCTGCGCCGAAGCGGCACAGCAGACCGGGGAAGTGGTCGAGGCGGTGAACTTCAACGCGCCGGGGCAGGTGGTCATCGCCGGTACGCAAACCGCCGTGGCACGCGCCTGCGAGCTGCTCAAGGCCGCCGGTGCCAAGCGGGCGCTGCCGCTACCGGTGTCGGCACCGTTTCACAGCAGCCTGCTGCAAACCGCGGCGGAAAAATTGCGCGGCTACCTGCAAAACGTGCCGCTGCAGCCGCCGGCGATCCGCCTGATCAACAACGTCGACGTCGCCAGCCCGACCGACCCGCAGGCCATCCGCGACGCGCTGTCGCGCCAGGCGTGCCATGCGGTGCGCTGGGTCGAGTGCGTGCGCGCGCTGGCGCAGGCCGGCTGCACCACCGTGGTCGAGTGCGGCCCCGGCAAGGTGCTGCACGGCCTGACCCGGCGCATCGACCCGGCGCTGCAATCGTTCGCCCTGGACGATGCGTCGGTCATTCCTTCGATTCGAGAGGCAACAGGATGAAACAACCGTCTGAACCGTCCGACGCCGCAGCCGCGCCCGCTCTGGCTGGACAGGTGGCGTTGGTGACCGGCGCATCGCGCGGCATCGGCGCGGCGATCGCCGCGGCGCTGGCTGCCGCCGGCGCCACCGTCATCGGCACGGCGACGTCCGCTGCCGGCGCGCAGCACATCGACGCCGCCTTGCAGCCTTGCGGCGGCCGCGGCGCCGTGCTCGATGTCAACGATACCGCGGCGGCTGCCGCGCTGGTCGACGACATCGTCAAGGCGCACGGCACGCTGCAGATCCTGGTGAACAACGCCGGCATCACCCGCGATACCCTGGCGATGCGCATGAGCGATGCCGACTGGGACGCGGTGCTGTCGACCAACCTCAGCGCCGTATTCCGGCTGTCGCGTGCCGCCATCCGGCCGATGATGAAGCAGCGTTACGGCCGCATCATCAACATCACCTCGGTCGTCGGCGCCGCCGGCAATCCGGGGCAGGCCAACTACGCCGCGGCCAAGGCGGGCGTGGCCGGCATGAGCCGCGCGCTGGCGCAGGAACTGGGCAGCCGCAACATCACCGTCAACTGCGTCGCCCCCGGCTTCATCGACACGGACATGACGCGCGCGCTCAGCGAGGCGCAAACCCAGCCCCTGCTGGCGCGCATTCCGCTGGGGCGGCTGGGCAAGCCCGAGGAGGTGGCGCATGCGGTATCGTTTCTGGCGTCGCCCCTGGCGGCGTACATCACCGGCGCCGTGTTGCACGTCAACGGCGGCATGTACATGCAGTGAGTTTGCGCGCAACCTGCGGCGCTGCCGCCGGGCGGGGTTATGCTTTGGTCCTGGCGTCGAGGCAGCAGCAGCGCTTGCTAAAATTTTTCACATTTCCACTGGAGGTTTCAATGAGTGACATCGAACAGCGCGTCAAGAAAATCATCGCCGAGCAACTGGGCGTTGCCGAAGACCAGGTGACCAACGAAAAATCCTTCGTCGATGATCTGGGCGCCGATTCCCTGGATACCGTCGAACTCGTCATGGCGCTGGAAGACGAGTTCCACATCGAAATCCCCGACGAAGACGCGGAAAAAATCACCACGGTGCAACTGGCCGTCGACTACGCCAAGGCGCATTACAAGGCCTGACGCCTGATCGAGCCACCCTTTGCATTCATGCCACTTTTGACGGTTCGCGCCGCGGCGCCGCTGCCGGCGCGGATCGCCTGATTTCACATGACCCTTCGTCGACGCATTGCGATTACTGGCCTTGGTGCGGTTTCCCCGCTGGGCAACACGCTGGAAGAAAACTGGGCCAACCTGGTTGCCGGAAAATCCGGCATCGGTCGCATCACCAAGTTCGATGCCTCGGCCTACTCGGTGCAAATCGCCGGAGAGGTACGCGATTTCGATGTGACGCAATACATTCCTGCGAAGGAAGCGCGGCACATGGATACCTTCATCCACTACGGTATCGCGGCGTCGAAACAGGCGGTGCGTGACAGCGGCATCGACCAGGCCGGGCTGGACCCGGAGCGCGTGGGCGTGCTCATCGGCTCGGGCATCGGCGGCTTGCCGCTGATCGAAAACACCTACAAAGAGCTGCTCGAACGGGGCCCGCGCCGTGTTACGCCGTTTTTCGTGCCGGCGTCGATCATCAACATGATTTCCGGCCATGTGTCGATCGAATACGGCTTTCAGGGGCCGAATATTTCCGTCGTCACGGCGTGCACCACCGGCCTACACGCCATTGGCCTGGCCGCGCGCCTCATCGAGTCGGGCGACGCCGACGTCATGGTCGCCGGCGGCGCCGAAGCCACGGTGTCTCCACTGGGCATCGGTGGATTCGCCGCGGCGCGTGCGCTGTCCACCCGCAACGACGACCCGGCCACGGCCAGCCGGCCATGGGACAGGGAGCGAGACGGTTTCGTTCTCGGCGAGGGGGCCGGGGTGATGGTGCTCGAAGACTATGACCAGGCGGTCAAGCGCGGTGCGACCATCTACGCCGAACTCGTCGGCTTTGGCATGAGCGGCGACGCCGGGCACATCACCGCGCCCAATACCGACGGCCCGCGCCGCAGCATGCTGCTGGCGCTGAAAAACGCCGGCGTCGCCCCGGATGCGGTGCAGATGATCAACGCGCATGGCACGTCCACCCCGCTGGGCGACAAAAACGAATCCGACGCCATCAAGCTGGCTTTCGGCGACCATGCGTACAAACTGGTGGTCAACTCCACCAAATCCATGACCGGCCACCTGCTGGGCGGCGCCGGCGGCATCGAGTCGGTTTACACCGTGCTGGCGGTGCACCACCAGATCTGCCCGCCGACGATCAATCTGCACAATCCCGACCCGGAGTGCGACCTCGACTATTGCGCCAATACCGCGCGCGACATGCGTATCGACTACGCGCTGAAAAACAATTTCGGTTTTGGTGGGACCAACGGTTCGGTATTGTTCAAACGTGTTTGAGCAGACAATCCGGCCGATGCGCCGTTCCCGTCGCCCCAGGCCTTGCGTTGTCCACACGGCAGGATGAAGACAGTTGCCCCCTTGCAGATCCGGGTCGAACGTTTCGGCCGCTGGCATTTGCTGCTCGGCCTGTTCAGCGCCGCGTCGCTGCTGGCCGCAGGCTGGACGGTCTGGGTCTGGCGTGACAGTGATTCGCTCAGCCTGATGGCGGCGTTCGCTGCGGCGATGTTTCTGGCTATTTTGTCGGCGCAATACCCCTATTGGTCGATCCGGCCGTTCACACTGTTCCACGGCCAGTACGGCTGGCGTTTGCAGCGTGGCGACGGCCTGGAAGACGTGCTGCAGGTGCGCGGCATGACCCTCCCCGGGCTGCTGCTCATCCTCGGCCTCACGGCCAAGGGGCGGGTGGTCCTGCCCATCCCCAGCGACATCCAGCCGGGGATTTTTCGTGAACTGAGGTTGCGCCTGGACGCGCTGCCGCATTGAAATCCGGTGGAGCCTGACGCGCAGAGCGATGCCATACTGGTCCAGCAGGTCCAGGCCGGGCATCAAAAATCGTTCGACTTGCTCGTCGCCAAATACCAGCGGCGCATCTACCGCCTGGTGTTGCGCTTCATCCGCGACCCGGCGCAGGCCGAGGACGTGGCACAGGAAACCTTTTTGCGCGCCTACCGCGCCATCGGTCAGTTTCGCGGCGACAGTCAGTTCTATACCTGGCTGTACCGCATCGCGGTGAACACGGCAAAAAAAGCCATTACCGATGAAATGCGCGATCCGACGGTGCCCGAAGGCGACGCCGCTGGGCAAGATGAAGAAACTTTTAGCCCGACCGAGCGACTAAGCAACAACGAGACGCCGGAGTCGGTTCTGGTGTCCAAGGAAATCGTGCAGACGGTCAATGCGGCGATGGAGTCGTTACCAGACGATTTGCGCACGGCCATCACCCTGCGTGAAATCGAGGGACTGAGCTACGAGGACATCGCCGAAGTGATGCAGTGTCCGATCGGGACGGTGCGCTCGCGCATTTTCCGCGCGCGCGAGGCGATTGCCGCGCGCCTGCGCCCGGTGATCGAGCACAAAGGCGGAAAACGCTGGTGAGGATGGAAATGGCAGTGCAGGAGACGACCATGAATGCAGAAAACCCGCGGGAAAGGCTCTCGGCCTTGATCGATGGCGAGGCAGAGTTCGCCACGCCGTCGGCGCAGGCGGCCGCTTTCATCCGTCAAACCGCCAGCGACGAGGCCCTGCGGCGCGACTGGCTGCTCTATGCGCAGATCGGCGACGTGCTGCGTTCTGCCGACCTGGCGGCCATGCCCGGTGAACAGGAGTTCTTGCAGCGCGTCAGCGCGGCCGTGGCGCGCGAACCGGTGGTGCTGCAACCGTCAACGCAACACGGCGGCAAGGCCGTGGCGCGCCTTGCTCGCCGCCCGCACTGGAGCACGCGGATGACGGCCGCTGCCGCCGCCGTCGCCGGGGTGGCGGTGATGGCGTGGGTCGCCTTGCCCGGCCTGCAGCAGTCTTCTCCTTCCGCTGCTGCGGGCGGCAGCATGCGGCCCGTGATTGCCGCCCGCGTGGACAACACCGCTGGCGCACAAATTCCGGTGGCGGCGGTGCGCGCCGATGCCGGCGCGATGCCCATGGCGCAGGGTAGTCTGGTGCCAACCGGATTGGCGACGCCGGCCGGGCAGAATGGCGGGCAGATCGTCCCGGTTTCGGCGCAAATGCCGATGGTCGAATATCTGCTGGCGCACCAGCAGATGGCAGGGGGCATGATGCCTGCCGTGCCGGCAACTCTGCGGGTCGTGGTGCAGCGTCCGGACGCGGCGGCGCAGGCGCACTGATGGCTGGGGCGTTGCCGTTGGGAGTCGTCCGCGCAGGCGCGCGCATGCTGGCGCTGGGAGCAGGGGTATGTGCGCTGTTTGCCTCTGTGGCTTCGGCGCAAACGGTGCGAACGGTGATTTCGGCGCCGGCAGCGGCGCAGCAGACGCTGCCGGCAGCCGACGCTCCCGTGCCGGCGCACGGGCTGGAACAGTGGTTGCAGCGCGTCAGCGCCGCGGCGCGGTCGATGAACTACAGCGGGGTGTTCATCACCCAACGTGGAGACGACATCAGCACGTCCAGCCTGGTGCATTACGTGCTGCCGCAAGGGCATTTCGAGCGGATCGAAACCCTTGACGGCCAGCGGCGCATCATGGTGTCGCTGGGCGATCAGGTGCGCACCACCTGGCCCGACTACCGGCTGACGCTCATCGACAACCAGGGCGGGCAGACGAGTTTTCCGCGCCTGCTCAAAACCTCGGACGGCGAGGTCGACCGCAACTACCGCCTCGAACGCAACGGCCAGGCGCGCTGCGCCGGCTACGAGTGCCGGGTCTCGACCATCGTGCCGCGCGACGACCTGCGCTGGGGTTATCGCCTGTGGTCGCTGCGCGATTCAGAGCTGCTGGTCAAGGCGCAGACGCTGGATGCTGCCGGACACGTGATCGATCAGGTGGCGTTCACGCAGTTGAGCGTCAACGTCACGCCGCGACCGGATGTGGTGCGCGACAGTCTGGCGCTCCCCCCGGGTTACGCGGTGGAGGACATGAAAGTCGTCCCGGTGACGCTGCAGTCGCAGGGCTGGGCGCTGTCGGCGCCGGTGCCGGGGTTCAAGACCGTCGGCGTGTTCCGCCGCAGCATGACCGTCGGCGGCAAGTCGTCCGACGTGTTGCAATGGCTGCTCAGCGACGGGTTGGCCTCGGTGTCGATTTTCATCCAGCCGTCGGCGGCGCTGACCGAGCCGGTGGCGCCGGAGCAACGCGTGGGCGGCACGCTGGCGCTGTCCAGGCGGGTCGGCGAATCCTGGCTGACCGTCATGGGCGCCGTGCCCGAGCGCACATTGCGGCGCATCAGCGACGCCGTCGTGCGCGTGCAGTGAACCGCCGCAGCCGCACCAGGCCACCCGGTCGGGCCTGGTGGCGGGCGGAAGAAAATGAACGGATGGCCTGTCAACAGGCCGATGGATCAGGGAGAACGTGGTGAAAAAGACCTTTTGGCTGAGCTTGGGGACGGCACTGCTGGCCGGTGCCGTGTTGACAGGGCCGGCGCAGGCCGCCGGCAGTACGCCGCAGCAGGCCTGCGCCTGCACCTTGCCGGATTTCACCGCGCTGGTGGAAAAAGCCGGGCCGTCTGTGGTGAACATCCGCACGTACAAAAAGGTGCCGGTGGGCAGCGGTGACCAGATGGACGACCAGACGCGCGACATGCTGCGCCGGTTCTTTGGCGTGCCCATTCCTGCGCCGGACACGCCCAAGGGCGGCAAGGATGCACCGCAGGGTGAGGAGGAGCGCCCCACCGGCGTGGGCTCTGGCTTCATCATCAGCCCCGACGGCGACATCATGACCAACGCCCACGTGGTCGACGGTGCCGATGAAATCTTGGTGACGCTGACCGACAAGCGCGAATTCAAGGCCAAGCTCGTCGGCGTGGACAAGCGCACCGACGTCGCGCTGGTGAAAATCGACGCCAAGCAGCCGCTGCCCGTGGTGCAGATCGGCGACTCGTCCAAGGTCAAGGTCGGCGAGTGGGTGGTGGCCATCGGCTCGCCGTTCGGGCTGGAAAACACCGTGACCGCGGGCATCGTCAGCGCCAAGGGGCGCGATACCGGGGATTACACGCCGTTCATCCAGACCGACGTCGCCGTCAACCCCGGCAATTCAGGCGGGCCGCTGATCGACATGCGCGGCCAGGTCATCGGCATCAATTCGCAGATCTACAGCCGCACCGGCGGCTTCATGGGGATTTCCTTCGCCATCCCGATCGACGAGGCCATGCGCGTGGTCGAGCAGCTGAAAAAGCATGGCTACGTGGTGCGCGGCAAGATCGGCGTGCAAATCGACGCCGTCAGCCGCGAACTGGCCGAATCGCTCGGCCTGGGACAGGCGCGTGGCGCACTGGTGCGGGTGGTGGAAAAAGGCGGCGCAGCCGACAAGGCCGGGGTGCAGGCCGGTGACATCGTCACCAGCTTCAACGGCAAGCCGGTGGAGCGCGCCAACGATCTGCCGCGGCTGGTCGGTGAGACCAAACCTGGCAGCGTGGTGCCGATGCAGGTGCTGCGCATGGGCAAGACGCTGACGCTGGACGTCAAGGTCGGCGAGTGGGTGATGGACAAAAAACCCGGCGAACAGACCAGCCAGGAATCCAAGCCCGAAGCCGTGGGCAAGGCCAACGCGCTGGGGGTCAAGGTGATCGATCTGAACGAGGCGCAGAAACGCCAGCTCGGCGTGAGTAGCGGCGTGCTGGTCGAGGCGGTGCGCAATGGCGCGGCGCGCGACGGCCTGCGCGTGGGGGACGTGATTCTCGCCGTGGGCAATGTGGCCATCGGCAGCGCCGCGCAGTTCAATGCCGTCAGCGCGCAGTTGCCCGCGGGCAAGCAGGTGGCCGTGCTGGTGCGCCGCGGCGACGCCGCGCTTTATGTCCTGCTGCGGCCGCAGGGCTAGTGTGTTGTCCCGCAAATAACTGGCATTAGTCTTGCATGCCAGTGCGGTATCTTGGGAACGGAGATACCGCGATGAGAACGGGCAGACCGAAGGC